>CAJUPG010000050.1 GCA_910588455.1 uncultured Oscillospiraceae bacterium | reverse complement strand
TGCCCTGTTCTGCAATGATGACCGCCATCTGAACAATATCGCTGTCATAGAGCAGAATGGGAAATTTGACTATTGCCCCATTTTCGACAATGGTGCCGGACTTCTATCCAACACACAGCTGTCCCCAATGGACATCCTGCCCCCGGCCTTGATTTCCGCCCTGCAGGCTAGACCCTTCAACATCACCTTTACCCGGCAGATGAATACAGCCCGCAGCCTGTACGGGACACAGCTGGTCATGCCAAAACTGACAACATCTGATATTCGGGAGATTCTGGAGCCAGTCCTGAATTACTATCCTCAGAGGGATAGAGGCATCATGGCAGACCGTGTAAAGACGTGTATTTTAATTCGGCAAAGGAAGCTGCAAGGAAAAACTTGAGAGACAATCGTTTAGATTTATATCTTATTTCTGCTCCATAAGTCAGGCGCAGGTTTTGGAATGTGGCGCTCCTCAAGTACATGAGTTTCTCGACCTGGCCTGCAAGGACGGACATGGCTATAAAAGAATTTTCCGATATGATAACCGGTACAGGAAGATAGTCACCCATCTTCCTGTACCGGTTAGGCGTGAAAGATTTGTATAGCTTTACACTGGTAAACCAAGTCAGTCCCGTTTCTTTCCTTTTCTATTTTCGATGTTCTACCTCTCCCCTACCCTGTTTCACAATTTCCTTGTGAGAAGTGTCCTAACCTAAAATCGGCCCCGGCGTTTGGACCGTATGTGGAACAGGGCATTTTCCAATCTCCCTACAAATCCAATGCTTCTTTTACCTTGTCGATGATGTGGGCTCCAATATCCCGGGCAGCATCTATGGTTTGTGCTCCTAGGTGTGGGGAGACAATGAAGTTGTCACACTCGAACAGGGGAGAGTCGAAGCCTGCGCCCTCAGTGAGGCCTCCATCGGCCAGCTCTTTCTCCATCACATCGGAGGCATAGCCGCCAATCTTGCCGCTCTTCAGCGCATCGCACATATCTTGTTCGTTTACAATGCCACCCCGGGCCATGTTCAGGACCACCGCACCAGTCTTCATCTCAGAGATGGAATGGGCGTTGAACAGGTGGCGTGTCTCATCATTGAGTGGCATATGGATTGTGACGAAGTCAGAGACCTTCAGCACCTCGTCAATGGTCATACTTTTAGCGTGCTGCTGATCAAAGACCTCAGCGGGGAGGTAGGGGTCGTAGGCCACGACCTCCATCTTGAAGGCCCGGGCTAACTCGCCCACCCGCTGCCCGATACGTCCGAATCCCAACACGCCCAGGGTTTTGCCCCGCAGTTCCTGACCCATGAACTTGTATTTGTCCCAATGCTTATACATTTTTACATCGTTACAGGCCGGAACCGTGTGGCGGGCCAGTTCCAGCATCTTGGAGATAGTCAACTCGGCCACGGCGTTGCCGTTGAGGCCGGGGGCGTTGAACACCTGGATGCCGTTGGCTTTGGCGGTGTCCATGTCGATGTGGTTCAGACCCACAGAGCACACGCCGATCACCTTCAGCTTCTTGGCGGCGTCCAGGATGGTCTTGTTGATGGCGGGATCCACCCGCATGATAAGAACCTCATAGTCGCCGATCATGCTGGCAAGCTCCTCCTGGGTAGGGAGGATCTTAGTGTCTACCTCCATGTACTTGCCCAGCTCCTCGGCAATGGCGGGGGAGACGACATCGATAATGAGACATTTCATGAAATATTCCAACCTTCCTATTTATCCTTTGCGGATGAATTTGATTCAGATTCTTTGCCGGATTGGGCCCTCTTGTCGATTTTCGAGATATACAGATATTTTCGGATCAGGAACAGCAAACCGACTGAAATGACTGTCAACAAGTTTTCCAGCGGTGCGGTGTGCTCTACGATCATCTGCCGGGAGACTGCCAGCAGCATCACGTCCACCACGGAGTCGAGGGAGTAGCTGGTAATCATCATGATCAGCTCCACACCGATAATAATCAGGCAGGCGCTGGAGAGCTGATACTGTAAGTAAGCCGTATTGTAAAACAGCTTGACCACGTTGACGCTGAATACCATGCCGGCGGTGGAGACGATACAGTGTAGCAGAATGATCACGCCCAGCAGCAGCTCGATCAGCTCGGCCGCACGGGTCAGCTTTTTCTGTACATTCAGACCTTGAAACCAATTCCGGTTTTTAATATTCATAGCCGCGGACCACATAGCTGGTATGGAGAATTTTATGGGCCTTTTCACTGCCGGGCTTGCCCAGATACTCCTCATACACCTGCTTTACCAGCGGGTTGTCGTGGCTCTTCCGCAGGGTCATGCCTTCGTCCTCGTCGTAGAGGGCCTTGGCCCGCAGCCCTTTCAGGTCGGTGAAATTGCGTACATCCGCCGGCTGGGAGGGCTGTCCGCCGCCGTTGACGCAGCCGCCGGGACAGGCCATGATCTCGATAAAGTCGTAGTGCTTTTCTCCGGCCTTGACCGCGTCCAGCATCTGAGAGGCGTTTTTGATCCCGCTGACGCAGCACACCCGGACCGGCGCCCCGCCGATCTCGTACTCCGCCTCCTTGATGCCTCTGTCCGTGCCCCGGACAGCTTGGAACACCGGGTCGGCCAGCTCCTTGCCGGTGAGGGTCTCCACAGCGGTGCGCAGGGCGGCCTCCATCACCCCTCCGGTGACGCCGAACAGGTGTCCCGCTCCACTGGCAATCCCCAGGGCCGGGTCAAACTCCTCATCGGGCATTTGCTCAAAAAGCAGGCCGGCCCGGCGTATCATGTTGCCCAGGGCCCGGGTGGTCAGGGCGATGTCCACGTCGGGGATGCCCTCCCCGGCGGCGCACTCGTGATCCCGCTTGTGCTCGAACTTCTTGGCGGTGCAGGGCATGACAGAGATGCAGACGATATCCCTGGGGTCCAGGCCGTGCTTTTCGGCGTAGTAGGTTTTGGCCAGGGCGCCGAAGATCTGCTGGGGGCTCTTGCAGGAGGACAGGTTGGGCAGGAACTCCGGGTAGAACTCCTCGCAATACTTCACCCAGCCGGGACAGCAGCTGGTGATGATGGGCAGATTCTCCCCGGTTTTCAGCCGCTCCATAAACTCGGTTGCCTCCTCCATGATGGTCATGTCGGCGGCAAAGTCGGTGTCGTACACCCCGTCGAAGCCCAGCCGGCGCAGGGCGGCGGCCATTTTGCCCTCCACATTGGTGCCGACGGGCATTCCGAAGGACTCGCCCAGGGTGGCCCGGACACTGGGGGCGGTCTGGATGATGACGTGCTTTGGGGGGGTGTCGATGGCGGCCCACACCTCGTCGGTCTCCACCACGGTGGTGATGGCCCCGGTGGGACAGGCCACGATGCACTGACCGCAGTTGATGCAGGCACTCTGTCCCAGGGGAACGTCAAAACTGGAACCTACATGGGTTTTGAAGCCCCGCTGGGAAATTGCGATGGCGGATACCCCCATCACCTTTTCACAGGTAGCCACGCACCGGCGGCAGAGGATGCACTTGCTGTTGTTGCGGATGAGGTGGGGAGTGCTGGCGTCGATCTCGTAGTGGTTTTTCTCCCCCTCGAAGGCCATGTTGTTGTCCACGCCGTACTCCCGGCACAGCCGTTGGAGCTCGCACTCGCCGCTGCGGGGACAACTGAGGCACTCCTGGTCGTGGATGGACAGCAGCAGTTTCAGATTGGTCCGCCGGGCGGCCTGGACCCGCTTGGTGTTGGTGAACACCTCCATCCCCTCGGCGATGGGGTAGACGCAGGCGGTGACCAGGTTCTTGGCTCCCTTCACTTCCACCACGCACATGCGGCAGGCCCCGATCTCGTTGACGCCCTTCAGATAGCACAGAGTGGGGATGGCGATACCGGCGGCGTGAGCCGCCTCCAGGATGGTGGAGCCGGCGGGGGCGCGGCAGGGGATATTGTTGATTTTCAGGTTGACCATATCCACGGTCTGCAAATTTAATTTTTCCATCTTTGCTCCCCTCCCTCAGTTCCGGCTGATGGCGTCAAAGCGGCACTTCTCGATACAGCCGCCGCACTTGATGCACTTTTCCGTGTCGATCTTATGGGGATTCTTCGCCCTCCAGCACGCTGCGGTCCATAAAGGCCCCCGGATCACCTTCATCCGCATTGCAGCAGACATATTTCTGCACCTCCCCCCGGTTCCCGCTGGCAAACTTCCACTTCAGGCCCGTGGGGAAACCCGCACCGCCCCGGCCCCTCAGGCCGCTGGCCAAAATGGTGTCGATCACGCCGTCTGGGGTCATATCAGTTAACGCCTTGTACAGCGCGGTATAGCCGTCCCGGGCGATGTACTCCTCAATGCTCTGGGGGTCGATCACGCCGCAGTTGCGCAGGGCGATGCGGGTCTTTTCTGAAAAAAGTCCGTCTCTTCCAGGCTGCGGACCGTACCGGCGGCCTGGTTTTCATCGTAGAGTAGGTCCTCCACCCGTCCGCCCTTGAGCAGGTGCTCACTGACGATGCGGGCCGCATCCTCGTTTTTGACATGGCTGTAGATAGTCCCCTCCGGGAAGATAATGACGTTGGGCCCGGAGCCGCACAGCCCCAGGCAGCCGCCCCGGATGACCTGAATTTCCTTTCGGAGTCCGGCCAGCTTGATCTGCACTTCAAATTCGTCCGCCAGACGGCCCGAGGAAAGTTCGCAGTTGGGGCCGCAGCAGACCATGATATATCCGCGATACATTTCTTTCCCCCCCTTACTGCTTGGCGCCGATGGTGTACTCGGCGATGGCGTCGTAGACGCCCTGGGCCCCGGCGGCCACGCCGCAGGTGGCCAGGCCCACCACCACCCGGGCTTTCTTTCCCAGCTCCGGGTCCAGCCGGGGCAGGGTCCGCTCTTTCACTGCCCGCAGCATGTCGAAGTTTTTGATCATTCCCTTTTCATCCATTCTTCCGCCCTCCTGTCACTGGTACTTGTCCAGGATCGCATCTAGCTCGTCCCCGGTGAGGCTTCCGTATACGTCGCTGTTCACCATGATCACCGGGGCCATGCCGCAGCAGCCCAGGCACCGGCAGGCGTCCAGGCTGAACCGCCCGTCCGGAGTGCAGCCGCCCCCCTCAATGCCCAGCTTCTGCTGGAGCAGCTCATAGATGTGCCCGCCGCCCTTCACATAGCAGGCGGTGCCCAGGCAGACGCTGATGTGGTTGCGGCCCTTGGGGGTGAGGCTGAACATGGAGTAGAAGGTGGCGATGCCGTAAATTTCGCTCAGGGGCTTGCCCAGCTCTCCGGCCACGAGGCGCTGGGCCTCCACCGGCAGGAAGCCGTAGACCTCTTGGGCCTTTTGCAGGGCCGGCAGGGCCACACCGGGCTCGTCCCGGTGCTCCGTGAGCCACGACCTCAGCTCCCGGGCTCGGGGGTCCTCCGCCTGACCGCAGGGGCAGGCTTCTTCTTTGCGCACAGTACATTCCTCCCTTTTCTAAAATAAAAAGGGGCCTGTATGCGCGGATAGACCGGATACAGGCCCTCGGGATCGGGATTTAGGCGGCTTTCAGCGCCTCGCGCTTGCCTCGTACCCGCTGGAGACGAAGAGCGCCAGGCCCACCACGTCGCTGATGGGTTCGCTGCTGATGAGCAGGATGGCGGTGGCGGCGGAGACGACCCGCACCGGAATGGGCATCTTGGCGTACAGGAAGCCCTCGGCGGCCACACTGATGAGGGCCACGCCGATGATGGAGGTGAACAGAATCCACGCGCCGCTGAAGAAGTTGACGCCGTAGAGCAGCAGGCCCTGGTTATAGACGAACATGTAGGGGACGATGAAACCGGCGATGGCCAGCTTGACCGACACCCAGCCCGTCTTCATGGGGTTGCCGCCCGAGATGCCGGCCGCGGCGAAGGAGGCCAGGGCCACGGGAGGCGTCAGGTTGGCGAACATGGCGAAGTAGAAGCAGAACATATGGGCCGCCAGATCGGGCACGCCCAGCTGGATGAGGGCGGGGGCGGCGATGGTGGCGGTAATCAGGTAAGAGGGGATGGAGGGCAGGCCCATACCCAGAATCATGCAGGTGACCATGGTGAACAGCAGGGTGAGGAACAGGCTCAGGGCGGGGATGGTGGGGAAGGCGTTCCTGCCGATGCTGATGATGGCGCTGGCGATGTTCAGGGCGAAGCCGGTCTGGGAGCAGACACCCACGATGATGCCCACGCAGGCACAGCTGATGGCCACAGAGACGGTAGACTTGGCGGCCTGGGCGAAAGCATCGTAGATATCCTTCAGGCTCATGCGGCTGATGGGCCGCAGCTCAGCCACGGCGATGGTGATGATGATGCTCCAGAAAGCGATTTTCAGCACAGTCCAGCCGGAGAGGAACATCATGGATACCAGGAAGATGATGGGGATCAGCAGATGGCCCCGCTCCTTGAGAACGACCCCGACCTTGGGCAGCTGGTCCTTGGGCAGGCCGTACATCTTGTCCTTGTTGGCCCGCAGCTGTACCTGGAACAGGATGCCCGAATAGTAGACGATGGCCGGGATGATGGCGGCGGTGACGATGACGGCGTACTTCACGCCCAAGGTCTCCGCCATGACGAAGGCCGCCGCGCCCATGATGGGCGGCATCAGCTGTCCGCCTACCGAGGCGGTGGCCACCACCGCGCCGGCAAACTCGTCGGAGTACTTGTTCTTCTTCATCAGCGGGATGGTGAAGGAACCGGTGGTAACAACCACGGCCACAGCAGCGCCGTTAATCATCCCCAGCAGACCAGAGGCGATGACGCCAACTTTTGCCGGGCCACCCTTGGTGCCGCCGGCCACGGCGCTGGCCAAGTCGTTGAACAGCCGCCCCATGCCGCACTTGTTCATGACCTCGCCGAAGATGATGAACATGACAATATAGGTGGCCGACACCTTGATGGAGGAGCCGTAGATGCCGTAGATATCAGTCGTAAGGTACTTAATGATGGCTGCCCATGTGTAGCCCCGGTGGCGGAACAGGTCGATAGGCACATAGCGACCGAACATTCCATAGAGCAGGAAGATGATGCACAGGATGGGAAGGGCCGCGCCGCTGATGCGGCGGGTAGCCTCCAGCACCAGAATGACCAGCAGAGTGCCCATGACCAAGTCCACCATATTGGGCTTAAAGCCGGTGGAAATGAAAGCGTCATACCTAAGGAACACATAGATAGGTTCGGCGATGGCAATAGCGGTAAAGATGTAATCGTACCAGGCGATTTTTTTCCGGGACGCCTTCTCCCATGCGGGATAGAGCACGAAGCTGAGGATTAGGATCAGCCCCACATGGATGGCGTGGTGCTTCAGGTTCTGGATAGAGACCATGCCGGACGCGATAACCAGATGATATACGGTGAACAGGAAACAAAACAGAGCCAGTCCCTTGTTCATGGTGGGAGAACCGAATTTCCGGGTTCGGGCGGCTTTTTCATGCTTTTCCAGCATGGCCTCCTGTTTTGCGGCCTCTTCTGCCGACAGTTCCGGTTGGAATAGTTTGGTTTCTTCAGCCAAATTGAAACAGCCTCCTTTGGGTCATGATTTCGCATGTGACAAAGCTGTGGTGGGGTATTTCCGAAAATTCCAGGATTGGCTGCCCGTTGAGCAGCAGTTCCTTCATGTTGATATTCGAGGTGATCCAGTTAAAGCGGGGAAAAACGGAGTTGATCTCGTCCATGTGGACCAGGCCGTCCTCCCCCACATAGGTGGGCACATCCATCTCCGCCGGGATACCGGCCCCGAAGCCGCCCACTTCAATGCGCTTGAGAAGGAAAGAGCCATCCTGCAGAACGGTGTAGTACTCGTTCCAGGGGATATGCTCAAAGGAGTGGGTGAGGGTGACGGTCACTGTGTCACCAGGCAGTACGGTATGGGTGAGGATAACCTCTCCGGTTTTTTGATAGGATACCCGCATCACCAATACCGGGGACAGGGCAGCCTCCAGGCCCTTCTCCGCCGCGCTGGAGCTGGAAAAGGCCATTCTCCTGCCCAAGATTGTGATGAACTCCCTGGGGCTCGTGCTGTTTATGAGCCTGCTGGATCGGTTTAACCGCAGCGTGACCATCGAGCTGGCGGAGCAACAGTATCTGGCACTGCTGATTGCCCACAAGTGCCTCCCGTTCCTCCGGGCCGGCCTGGAAAACCGGGAAGCCATCCAGAGGGCGGCGGACATGGTGCGGGAGATGCTGCCGGAGGATCGTATGGCAATCACCGACCGGGAGCAGGTGGTGGCGGCCAGCGGCATGGATCTGAGTTCCATTCCCCTCCCGGCCCGCAGAGCCATGGACAGCGGGGAGCTGGTGGTGGAGCGGGACGCCTCCGACCTGTGCGGCCCTCCCCGGCACCGGAACCGGGCCTTCATCGCCGCCCCCCTCACCTGCGGGGAGGAGCGGATCAGAGCGCTGCTGTTCTGCGTCCCCCAGGGACCCAACCTGATCCTGGAGGCCGACTGCCACACGGCGGAGGGCCTGGCCCGGCTGTTTTCCTCCATGCTGGAGGTGGGCGAGCTCCAGCACCAGATTCAGATGCGCCAGCAGGCCGAGCTGCGGGCCCTCCAGTCTCAGATCGACCCGCATTTCCTGTTTAATGCGCTGAGTACCATTTCCGCTCTGTGTACTACTGAACCCTCAAAGGCCAGGGAAACCATCCTCACCCTGGCAGGCTACTTCCGGCAGGCTCTTTCCATCAACGAGCCCTTTGTCTCCCTGGAGCAGGAGCTGTCTAATATCCGCAACTATCTGGCCCTCACCGAGGCTCGATTCCAAGATGCCATCCATGTCACCTGGGACCTGCCCGATGTACTGCCCGTCCTGTATCTGCCCCCTTTGATCCTCCAGCCCATTGTGGAAAACGCCGTGCGCCACGGCGGCACCGCGGTAGACGACCGGCATGTCAATATCTCCATTCAACAGGGGGATGGGCGGGTCGATATCCGCGTCTCAGACCGGGGACACGGCTTCCCGGAGGAAATTTTGAAGCGGCTTCAAGACCCCCGGGACCCGGGCTATACCGGGCTGTTCAATGTGCAAAAGCGGCTGCGGAGTGTCTATGGCAGTCAGTGCGTCTTTACGGTGGACAGTTCCGGGCAGGGTTCTACCGTGGCGGTGTCCATCCCGCTGATCCCGCCGGGAGGACTCAAAGCCAAACAGGAAGGGAGTGCGGCTTATGCGTATCGCGGTCATTGACGATGAAAAACTCACACGGGAGGAGTTGATTCGGCTGATTCGGGAGGACTTTCCCCAGGCCGAGGTCTATGAGGCCGGCAGCGGGGTGCAGGCCATGCAGCTGCTGGAGAAGAAAACCTTTGACTTCCTGTTTATCGACGTCCGCCTGGGAGACATGGAGGGGACGACGGTGGCCTCCCTGGCCCGGCGGCTGATGCCGGAGGCCAAGATCATCTTTGCCACCGCCTACTCCGAGTACGCCGTCACCGCCTTTGAGCTCCAGGCCAACGACTACATCCTTAAGCCCTACGACCCGGCCCGCATCCGACAGATTCTCAGTCAATATGAGCAGTCCCACCCGGAGCGGGGCGACGATTTCCGAATCGCCATCAGCGGCAGCCGGCGGCACACCATCCTGCTCAGCCTGGACGACATCACCTATATCGAGTCCCAGGGCGCCGGAAAGCGGTGTGTGATCCACACTGTCTCCGGCGAGAGTTACGACGACAGCACGTCTCTGGGCGTCTACGAGGAGCGGCTGCGGAACAAGAGGTTTTACCGCATTCACAAGACCTGCCTGGTCCACCTGAAATACGTCCAGGATATCTTCCCCTGGAGCGGCAGCGACTTTGCCCTCCGGGTCCGGGGCTCCAATACGGAGTTACCCATCGGCCGGGACCGGCTCAAGGGCCTGCGGGCGAGCCTGCATATCTAAGCGTATAAAAATTGGCAGCGGGAACTGAACGGTTTGTTCAGCTCCCGCTGTGTTTACAGAGAATTTTCGTTTTTTGCTGATATTGTTTCCGCTTCCACTCTTTTTCCAGGCCGGGTATAGAACCGCTCTGCCAGCGCCCCGGCAGTCATAGCCTGCCGCTCCGGGCCGGAGAGGTCCAGGACCACCCTTCCGCCGCTGAGCATAATGGTCCGGCTGCCCATAGACAGAGCGTAATCCATGTCATGGGTGATCATCAAAGTGGTGATCTTGTCCCTGGCCACGATCTGCCCGGTGATCTCCATCACCTTCTCCGCCGCCCCCGGGTCCAAGGCGGCGGTGTGCTCGTCCAGCAGCAGGAGTTTGGGCCGAGCCACCGTGGCCATCAGCAGGGAGGCCGCCTGCCGCTGTCCTCCGGACAGCAGGCCCATTTTGGTCTTCATCCGGTCCTCCAGCCCCATGCCCAGGGTGGCCAGCAGGTCCCGGAAATAGGCGTTGTCCCGGTGGTTTACCGCGAAGAAGGAGCGGCTGGCCTTCCGTGTATAGGCCAGGGCCAGATTCTCCTCAATGGTCATGCTGGGGGCGGTGCCCCGCAGGGGGTTCTGGTAGAGACAGCCAATGTTCAGCGCCCGCCTGTAGTCCTTCTGCCGAGTGATGTCCTCCTCCCCCAGGAGGATCCTGCCGCTGTCCGGGAGGATCTTGCCCAAAATGGCATTGAACAGGGTGGACTTACCCGAGCCGTTGGAGCCCAGGACAGTGACGAACTGGCCCGCCGGTACCTCCAGGGACAGGCCGTCCAGGGCCAGCTTCTCGTTGACGGTACCCGCCTCGAACCGCTTGGTCAGCTTTTGGACAGAGAGAGGAACGCTGCTCATGCCGCTGCCCCCTTTCCGACCAGCTTCCGCTTGGCCAGGGGTACCGCCAGGGCGCACACCACAATCAGGGTGGACAGCAGCTTCACCGTGTAGCTGGGCATATTGACCTTGTAGGCCGCCTGGATTACCACCCGGTATACCAGAGAGCCTCCCACTGCGGAGATCAGGCCCCCCACCATCCCCCGGTCTCCGAAGAGGACTTGGCCGATAATCACCGAGGCCAGTCCCATCACCAGCATACTGCTTCCACAATTTAGGTCGGCGTACCGCTGCTGCTGGCACAACAGAGCCCCGGACAGGGCCACCAGGCTGTTGGCCAGCATCACCCCGCCGGTGCGGGCCAGGTCGGCGTTGATGGAGGAGGCCCGAACCATCTCCTCGTTGTCCCCGGTGGCCCGGATGGCCATGCCCGGCCGGGTGAAGAAGAATACTCCCAGTGCGGCGGTGAGGAGGGCCACGATAGCCAGCGTGAGGAGGAGCACCTGGGCGTTGGCGTCCAGGAAGGGGCTCTCCACCCTCGAAAAGAGGGAGGAAAAGCCCTTATAGACGGTGGGGCTGGCCTCCTTTACCGGGGAACCAGCGGCGTTCACCGTGTCATACTGGAGGTACAGGTTGGACTGTCCCCCCAGCACGGCGTAGTTGACAGTGTACAGACCCGCCGCCACTAAAATGCCGGAGAGGATGGGCTCCACCTCCAGCTTGGTCTGGAGCAGGGCGGTGAACAGTCCGGCCAGCGCTCCGGCCGCCGCCCCCGCGAACAGGGCCAGCACCGGGTGGCCCGAGATAGTAACCACGGCGCAGGCTGTCATACCAAAGACAAAGCTGCCGTCTACCGTCAGGTCGGGCGTTCTGAGTATACGGAAGGTGATGAACACGCCCAGAGCCATGGGGGCATAGAGCAGGCCCTGGCTCAGGGCCGAGACAAGCATACTGTAATAGACCATAAAATCACATCCATTTCTATTCCCTGCGAAGCGCGAACGCTCCGTAGGGGTTGTCTGCTTACTGGCCAAAGTGGCTGGTGCCGTCGGCCTCCACCAGCACCTCATAGCCCTCATAGGCGGACTCCGGGAAATCGGCGCCAAAGCGGCTTGCGGCCTGGAGGTTGACAAATCTGGCGTAGTCGCTGAGGGTCTCATAGGGCAGGTCGGCGGGGGCGGTCCCATCCACGATCTTCAGGGCCATGTCCGCCGCCTGACGGCCCAGCTGGACATAGTTCACCCCGATGGTGGCGAAGCCGCCGTCGGCCACCATGGAGTCGGCCCCGCAGTAGACGGGGATACCGGCGGCGTAGGCCGCGTCGGTGTAGGTGGCCATGCCGGAGGCGATGGAGTTGTCGTTGCCTGTGTAGAGGGCGTCCACGCCCCGGGAGATAAGGGTTTCGGCGGCGGTCTGGAGCTCGGAAAGGTTGGCGATGGAGACCTCCTCATAGGCGATTCCCTCACCGTCGCAGTAAGCTTTGGCGGCGGCGATGGTAGACACGGAGTTGGCCTCGCTGGAGGTATACAGGAAGCCGATCTTCCGGCAGTTGGGCTGGAAATTGAAGATTAGCTTGACGATCTCGGCGGCGGGGATGTTGTTGGATATGCCGGTGATGTTCCGGCAGTCCTCCCCGGTGAGGCCGGCGGCGGTGGGGTCGGAGACGGCGGCGAAGACGATAGGGGTGTCCGTCCCATCAAAGACCGACTTGGCGGACTGGGCGGTGGAGGTGGCGATGGGGATCACCAGGTCCACCCCCTCGGCCTTGCAGTTCTCCAGAATCGTACTCAAGGCGGTGGAGTCGCCGTTGGCGTTTTTGGTGTCAATGACGATGTCCTGATCGGAATTTCCCAGTTCTGCCACGATGGTATCCCGGATTTGGTCCAGGGAAGTGTGGCTCATGGGCTGGACGATGGCGATTTTATAGGTGTCCTTGTCGCCCCCGTTGGCGCTGCCTGCTAGAGTCTGGGAGTTGGGGCTGCCGCCGCAGGCGGTGAGCACGGTGGACAGGATCAGAGCGGACAGAATGACAGAAATGAACTTTTTCATGATAAATTCCTCCTAAAATGCGGGCGGTCACAGGGCCGCCGCCATGTCGATGTGTTGTTTGATAACCTGGCAAGAGGTGCCCAGCTGGCGCTGCTCCTCCTGGGTCAGTTCCAGTTGAATAATCTGCTCTACGCCGGAGCGCCCAATGCGGCAGGGTACGCCGCAGTGAACGCCGGCCTGGCCGTACTCCCCCTCCAGCAGGACGGAGACGGGCAGGACACGTTTCTCGTCCCGGAGGATGCACCGGGCCAGCTCCGCCAGCGCCCGGCCGATGCCGAACTCCGTGGAACCCTTGCCCTCGATAATTTCCATCCCCGCCTGGTGAGTCTGGGCCAGAATATCCTCCCTGGACAGCCCCAGCTTCTCAAAGGGGATACCCCCCACGGTGACAGCGGAGAAGGGGATCATGGAGGAGTCGCCGTGTTCCCCCAAGCAGAATGCGGAGACGCTCCGCCGGTCCACCCCCGCCCCCTGGCTGATACACCGCACCAGCCGGGCGGTGTCCAGCAGGGTGCCGGTACCGAAGCACTGCCATCGCTCCAGCTCCAGGGCCTTGCGCAGCCAGTCGGCCACGATGTCGGCGGGGTTGGTAATGGTCACCACCGGGCAGGTGAGCCCGAGCGGCTTCAGCTCCTGCGCCAGGGCTTTCAGCAGCTCCACCGAACGGCCCAGCAGGTCCAGCCTGGTCTGTCCGGGGAGCCGGGGCTCCCCGACGGCCACCACCACCAGAGCGGCGCTGCCGCATTCAGCGTATCCCCCAGACCGGACTGTGACCGCATAGTCCATAAAGCTGACGCTGTCGGCTACGTCCAGGGCCTGGGCAGCGGCCTTCTCCGGGAGCAGATCCACCAGAACGATCTCCTCACAGTCCCCGGCGGCGGCTAAGGCGTAGGCGCAGTGGCTTCCCACATGACCCGCGCCGATGATGACGACTTTCCGATGTTCCATAAAATTTCCTCCCTGCGTTTGGACAAAGAAAAACGCCCTTGACCAAACGGATTTGTTTGGTCAAGGGCGAAATCATACAATAATTCCGCGGTGCCACCTTGATTCAGGCCCATCTACAGGCCCCTCAGCGGGATACCAGCATATCCCCGACGGGTAACGTCCGTCCAGCCGTCGGCCATTTCAAGCCGCCCTCCGCAGACCATATTACTCAGAGTTCCGTGGAAGGCTTACACCGCCCCTTCCTCGCTGTAACGAAACTGACCTGACTTTTTTCTGCGTCATCAGTTTATAGGCGTATTATATTACATACCGGTCCCGCTGTCAAGTATATATTTCTGCGGCTGGACATACTGCCCTGCTGCGGGGCCAGCGTCGGGAGGGGCGCCGGCCCCGCTGGGCATTATATTGTCACTCTCTGAAGAGAGGGACAGCAAGGTTACCGCACCCCAAACAGCAGGTCGCCGTAAGTGGGGAAGGGCCAGTATTTCTTGGCGGTGAGGGTTTCAGCCTCATCGCAGGGCAAACGCAGCTCAGTCATCTTGGGCAGGATGATGTCCCGGACGGCGGCGGACTTCTCACCAATGTTTTCCATACCAGTCAGGGCCCAAACCGCTTTCTCAAGTTCATCTGTCTGTACGGCAATCTGGTCGGTGAGGGCGGACAGTTTTTTTACCAGCTCGGTCTCATGCCCGCAGAGACAGCCGGGAATCAGTTCCTTCTTGGCGGCGGCGGTCTTGGCGGTGTCCAGGGCATACGCTTGGACAGCGGGCAAAATCTCGGTACGGGCCATGTCCACCATGGTGTTTGCCTCGATGATAACTGTCTTACAGTAGTTCTCCAAAGTTACTTCATACCGGGAAACCAGCTCCGCTTTGGTAAATACTCCCTGGCCGGTAAGCATGGCCACGTTTTTCTCGTCCAGTAGATGAGGCAAGCAGTCCGGGGTGGTACGGTAGTTGAGTAGCCCACGCTTTTCTGTGGCCTCCTGAATCCAGGCATCATCATAACCATTTCCGTTGAAGATGATCCGCTTGTGGTCCTTGATGGTCTTGCGGATCATCTCATGGAGGGCACTCTCGAAGTCCTCAACTCCCTCCAGCCGGTCGGCATAGATCATCAGACTCTCAGCCACGGCGGTGTTGAGCATGATGTTAGCACAGGCGATGGAGTCGGAAGAACCTACCATACGGAACTCAAATTTATTGCCGGTGAAGGCGAAGGGGGAGGTGCGGTTGCGGTCGGTGGTGTCCCGACGGAACTTGGGCAGTACGTCCACCCCCAACTTCACCTTTCCGGTGTCGATGCCGGTATAGGGGGCGTCGTGCTCGATGCAGCCCAGGATGGCGGCCAGCTCATCCCCCAGGAACATGGACACCACGGCGGGAGGCGCCTCATTGGCCCCCAGGCGGTGGTCGTTTCCAGCGGTGGCTACCGACATACGCAGCAGGTCCTGGTAGTCGTCCACTGCCTTGATGACGGCGCAGAGGAACAGCAGGAACTGGGCATTCTCATAGGGCGTTTCACCGGGGGACAGCAGATTGATACCGGTGTCAGTAGACAGAGACCAGTTGTTGTGCTTGCCTGAGCCGTTCACCCCCGCAAAAGGCTTCTCATGGAGCAGGCAGACCAGCCCGTGGCGGGCGGCCACCTTCTGCATGATCTCCATGG
>CAJUPG010000049.1 GCA_910588455.1 uncultured Oscillospiraceae bacterium | reverse complement strand
TCTTGCAGTGCTCTGAACGATTATTTTGTTGTTGTCCTTGTGCGGGGGGACCCTTACTTCCGAAAGGCATCTCTCCTCTCCACCTCGTCCAATTTTTTTAGCAGGTCACGCTCCATTTCCGCCAGATACAGCTTGTGTTTGAGCTGCTCGATTTCGATTTGCGCCTTCTCCAGATCTGTGCGCGGGGTCTGGTCTTTTTTCCTCCGACCACGGCGATCCTCCAGCCCAGCCTCCCCCATCTCCTCAAAACGAAGCGTCCATGTCCGCGCCTGCTGATAGCTGACCTGGTACTTCAAGGCCATCTTCCCATAGTTCTTCCCGCTGGCGATACATTCTTTGGCTATTTGGACGCGTTCCTCCCGCGTCGTTTCCCGTCCTTGCTTCATGCAGCTTCCTCCCCCTGAAAATTTTACAGAGTTGAAATCTCCATGAGCATTATACTCCTTTACCCAATTGTGCAACTGCCTGTCATTTCGTAATTTGTATTTTTTACTGATATCCAGCAGACTGCCTCCTCCTGCCAGATAGTCCTCAACCGCCTGCCGCTTCAGCTCCGGAGGATATACTCGGTTTTGCGCTTGTGGCAAAAATCCTGCCACTCCCTCCGCTTCGTACCGCGCCATCCACCTGCGGATGGTTTCCCGCCCCACTCCCTCTTCCCGGCTCGCCGCGCTGATACTTATCTCGCATTTCAAAATCTTCCGAACAATACTCACTTTCGCCTCGGCCTCGTGCCCCTCTTTCCTGGGCATAGTTATGCTCCCTCCATAATGACAGTTTCTTTTTTCACTGTCTCTTATAGAGGGAGCATATCAGGCCGCCCCTGCTTTCTTTACCCAGCCAATAACCCCTGGAGCAGAATAATCAGAATCAAAACCGGTAGTACAAACTGCACGTAGGGCTTCACCCACCGGGGCATTTTCATACCCGTACCGGTGTTGGTCTCCGCCAGGTAGTTCTCAAAGCCCCAGCCCCACTTGCTGACGCAGAACAGCAGATATACCAGAGAACCCAGAGGAAGCAGCAGATTGCTCACCAGGAAATCCTCAAAATCCAGCACATTGCGCCCGCCGGGGAAGGTCAGGCCCGACCACAGGTTGAAGCCCAGCACACAGGGCATACTGGCCAGCAGAACGAACACCCCGTTGAACAGGGAAGCCTTTTTCCGGGACCAGCCGAAGTTGTCGATCAAGTTGGCCTGGAGTCCCTCAAAGACGGCGATGACCGTGGAAAAACTGGCAAAGGTCATAAACAGGAAGAACAGGGTCCCCCAGATCCGGCCCCCGGCCACGCCGGCAAAGACTTTGGGCAGAGTCTGGAAAATCAGAGGCGGGCCGCTGTCCGGATTCACGCCGAAGGAGAAGCAGGCGGGGAAAATAATCAGTCCCGCCATCAGGGCCACGAAGGTGTCCAGAGAACAGATCCGCACCGCCTCTCCGGTGAGGGTGAAGTCCTTGGCCATATAGCTGCCCAGCACCTCCATGGACGCAATCCCCACGCTCAAGGTGAAAAACGCCTGATTCATAGCAGCCATAATCACCTGCCCGTAGCCCACCTCAGCGGCCCGGGCAAGATCGGGCATCAGGTAGAACTTCACGCCCTCCATGGCTCCCTCCAGAGTGAGGCTGTGGACGGCCAGCAGGGCAATCAGCGCCAGCAGGCCCAGCATCATCACCTTTGTGATGCGCTCCAGACCTTTTTGCAGGCCGAAGCTGCACACCAGAAAGCCGACAATCACCGTCAGACCCGTCCACAGGGTCAGCTCGCCGGGGTTGGCCCGCATGGCGTTGAACACCCCGTCAATGGCGTCATTGTCCAGGTGCTCGAAGGTTCCGGAGGCGAATTTGGTAAAATAGCCCAGCATCCAGCCCGATACTGTGGTATAGTACATCATCAGGATATAACAGCCGGCCACACAGAACCAGCCGTGGATGTGCCACTTGCTGCCCGGCTTCTCCAGGGCTTTATAGGCCTGAAGGGCGCTGCGGCGGCTGGCCCGGCCAACGGCCAGCTCCATAGTCAGCACCGGTACTCCCATTACCAGCAGGCAGATCAGGTAGCACAGGACAAACACACCGCCGCCGTTCTGGCCGGTGACATAGGGGAATTTCCATACGTTTCCGATGCCGATGGCGCACCCGGCGCTCACCAGCAGGAATCCCAGGCGGGACTGAAAATTTTCTCGTTTCATGCTCTCTCTCCCAGTAAAGATTGATAAAGTTGCGCCGCCTGCTCCTGAAAGCAGACAAAGGTGACCGCCGGACCCTCCGGACAGCCCGCCAAAAAGTCCGCTGCTGTGTCTACCGCGATGCGGGCGGCCTGCTCTAAGGGGTAGCGGTAAACGCCGGTGCTGATGGCCGGGAAGGCCACGGTTTTGCAGCCGTGCTCCACGGCCAGCTTCAGGGAATTCGCGTAGCAGCTCCGGAGGAGCTCCGCTTCTCCCTGGCTGCCGCCGTGCCACACGGGCCCCACCGTGTGGATAACCCATTTGGCGGGCAGACGGTAGCCTTTGGTGATTTTGGCCTGTCCGGTGGGGCAGCCGCGCAGGGTGCGGCACTCAGCCAAAAGCTCCGGTCCGGCGGCCCGGTGGATGGCTCCGTCAACGCCGCCGCCTCCCAGAAGGGAGGAGTTGGCCGCGTTGACGATGGCGTCGCAGGCCAGGGTGGTAATGTCGCCCTTCCAGACGGTACAGTTCATAACATCCCTCACTTTCCATTTTCAGCTATTATAACACATTTTTCCCGATGTGCAAAATTTTTTGTGGGGGGAATTTGTCTGTTTGGAGCTGATCAATCTTCTCTTGACTTTTTTCCAAGATCATGTTACCTTATAACTGTCTCATTAGAGACAGTTTGGAGGTCTTTTTATGGCCGTCGTTCTGCCGGAGTCCCAGCGGTCCCTGCTGGCCGGCTGCCCCCTCTTCCAAGGCTGTCCCCCCGCCCTGGTTGACCGGGTTCTGGACAGTCCGGACTGCGTCCTGGAGTCCTTTGACGGGGGCGAGCCCCTCCGCCAGCCCGCACACGCCCCGCCCCGGCTGGGCCTGGTGCTGGAGGGCCGGCTTCAGGTCCGCCAGCAGCGGCTTCCGGTGAACGTGCTGGGCCCCGGAGACCTGTTCGGCGCGTCCGCCCTGTTTCACGAGGGGGAGTCCCCCGCCCTCCTGATCCCTCTGGCCCCTGGCCGGGCCCTGTTCCTCTCCCAGAATCTGGTGGATTCCCTGCTGGAGCAGGAGGCCCGGGTCCGGCACAACTACCTGCGCTACCTCTCCCAGCGCATCTGCTTTTTAAGCGGGCGCATCCAGTCCCTGGCCCAGCCGGGGGCGGAGGTGAAGCTGGCCCGGTATCTGCTGGAGGAGCAGCGGCAGGGGGTGGTGTCCATCTCCGCCGCGGAGCTGGCCCGGCGGCTGTCCATCGGGCGGGCCACCCTCTATCGGGCGTTTCAGCGTCTGGAGGAGGACCGCTTGATCCGCCGGGAGGGAAAAACCGTAGTTCTGCCCGATCTCCCCGCTCTGCAAGCCTATATCACACAATAGAAATGAGGATTTTTATGAAAAAGACCCTGTCTCTGTTTCTGAGCCTGGCCCTGCTGCTGTCCCTGTCCGCCTGCGGGCCGAAGGAATCCCAAGCTCCGGGCAGTACAAGCGGCTCCGCCAGCCAGCAGCCCGCCGTTCCGGAGCCGGAGGCCCGTACCCAGGTAAACATGATGGTGCTTTCCGGCCCCACCGGGGTGGGCGCGGCCAAGCTGATGCTGGACAATAACCTGGACCATACGCAGAACGACTACAATTTTGAGGTAGTGTCCGAAAACGCGCAAGTCGTCGCCGCCCTCACCAGCGGCGAGACGGACATTGCCGCCATCGCCACCAACATGGCCGCCAATCTGGCCAACCAGACCGACGGCGGCATACAGGTGCTGGCCATCAACACCCTGGGAGTGCTGTATATTCTCGAAAAGGGCGAGAGCGTACAGTCTGTCTCCGATTTGCAGGGCCGGACCATCTGGGCCACCGGTAAGGGGGCCAACCCGGAGTTTATCTTGAACAAGCTGCTGGCGGACAACGGGGTGGAGGCGGAGATCGAGTGGCTCACCCCCCAGGAGATCAACGCAAAAATGCTGGAGAGCGAGGACGGCGTATGTATGCTCCCGGTCCCCGCCGCCACCGCCCTGGGGATGCAGGGGAAGGGTGAGATCAATTTTGCCCTGAGCCTGTCCGACATTTGGGAGGAAACGGTGGGGACCGTGCTTCCCATGGGCTGTGTGGTGGCCCGGACGGAGTTTATTCAGCAGAACCCCCAGGCTGTCACCGACTTTTTGGAGGAATATACCGACTCCATCGTCTATATGCAGAGCGGAGACGCAGTTTCTTCCGCGCCTGGAGTGAAGTCCCAGCTGGTGGCTGATCTGGGCCTGACAGCCAATGCGGACATCGCGTTCCATGCCATTCCCATGTGCAACCTGACTTTTATTGCGGGGGAGGAAATGCGCAATCAGCTGCAAACCTATTATCAGGTTCTTTTCCAGGCCGACCCGTCCTCCATCGGCGGTATGCTGCCCTATGACGATTTTTACTACATTCCGTAAGTCTCTGCAAAAATGGCTCCTGCCCCTGGCCTTCTGGCTGGGGGTCTGGAGCCTTGCCGCCGCCTGCATCGGGCAGTCAATTTTGCTGCCCTCCCCCCTGGCGGTGGGCCGCAAAATGCTCCAGCTCGCCGCCGGCCCCCAGTTTTGGCAGATAACAGCCGCCTCTCTGGGGCGGATCGTGCTGGGGTTAGCCGCGGGCGGGGTGCTGGGCGTTGGGCTGGCTGGGCTGACCCGGAGCTTCCGGTGGGCCGATCTGTTGATTTCCCCCGCCCTGCGCATCATCCGGGCCACGCCGGTGGTGTCGTTTATTCTGCTGGTGCTGCTGTGGACCCGGCGGGACCTGGTCCCGGCGGTGATCGCCGCCATGATGGTCACGCCGGTGGTCTGGGGGGGCGTGTCCCAGGGGCTGGGGGAGGTGGACCCAAAGCTGCTGGAGATGGCAAAGCTGTGCCGGTTTTCCCGATGGAAAACGATCCTGCTGGTGCATATCCCCAGTGTGTGGCCCTATCTGCTCTCCGCCCTCACTACCGGCATGGGGTTAGCCTGGAAATCCGGCGTGGCGGCGGAGGTCCTCTGTACGCCCAAGCGGGCTATCGGGACCCAGATGCAGTACGCCCGCAGCGCCATCGACAACCCGGCGCTGTTCGCCTGGACCATTTTAGTGGTGGCCCTGAGTTTGGCCCTGGAGGGACTTTTATACGCGCTTCTGCGCCGGGGAGGCCGCTATGCTGGGAGTTGAACACGCGTTTTTGTCCTTTGGAGACAAGCAGATTTGGGAGGATTTCACGCTGCTGCTGCCGGAAGCTGGCGTGACCGCCCTGACGGGGCCCTCCGGGTGCGGCAAGACGACCCTCCTGCGGGTGCTGGGGGGTTTGCAGGCCCTCCGGGCGGGGAGGGTGTTTGCGCCGCCTCAGGAGAAGATCGCTTTTTTATTCCAGGAAAACCGCCTGCTCCCCTGGCGAACGGTGGAACAGCATCTGACGGATGCAAAAGCTATGCCCGGCCCCTGGCTGGCGGCGGTGGACCTGCTGGGAGAGGAAAAATCTTACCCCAGAGCCCTGTCCGGGGGGATGGGGCGGCGGCTGGCCCTGGCCCGGACGCTGGCCCTGGGCGGGGAGGTCTACCTGCTGGACGAGCCCTTCGCCGGGGTGGACCCGGGCCGAATCGGGCGGCTGATGGCGCTGCTGAAGGGCCTGCCTGCTCCGGTGGTGCTGGTTTCCCACGAGAGGCAGGTGCTGGATCTGGCGGACCGGGTGATTGAGTTAGAGGCATAAAACACAGCGGCCGGGAATATGTCTGGAAGGGAGCAAGCTGTGGAGGGAGGCGGACCAATGCTGGGCAGGCTGCTTTTCACGCCGGGAGAGCGGACCCCCATCCGCCTGGAACGGGAGCAGATCAAAGGGATGTGTCTGTATCAGGTCCGAACGGACCCCACCGGCTGGCTGGGAGGCCGCCGGCTGGACAAGGGAGCCCGGCTTCTGCGGCGGGGCGGGGTGACGCGCATCCTGGTTCCGGAGGGGTTTGACCGCTGGGACCGCCTGCGCAGGCGGGGACTTCACCCGGTGGAGACGCTGCCCTTTCTGCGGGCCCAGGGGGCCCGGCTGGTCCTGGATGCCCTGGCGCGGCAGGGGATTGCCCCCCGGTGCGCGGTGGTTGGGCTGTACGGCCAGCGTGCGGACCGGGATTTTGCCCGGGCGGCCCGGATTCTGGCGCCCCAGGTCCGGGGACTTGTGCTGTGCGCCCCCTCCGGAGGGGAGGAGCTGGCCCGGGCGCTCCAGTGGGAATTCGGCCTGCCGGTGCGGCCGGCGGGGGAGTATACGCCGGTGTGCCTGTGGCTGGGCGGCGCAGGCCCGGAGCGGGGCGGGGAAGTGTTCTCGTTACGGGAGGACGGTGTGGATTTAGCGGGCTTTTTTCCCAAAATGGAGGAAATAGACCATCTTCCCACCCTGGCCGCGCTGTGGGAGGCGGGGTACATCCCGGAAGGAAAATTAACATTTTTTAAAAGAGAGACTTGACAACCGGGGCTGGGGCGGCTATAATAGCGACAACAGCAAAATAAAGAAACCTGCGAGAAAGAGTAGTAGCCGGCGCGGCAAACCTTCAGAGAGTCCTGGGTGGTGGGATCAGGACGGGGAGCGGCCAGGCGAATGGACTTTCGAGGGCGGCTTGAACGGCTTTGGCCAAGTAGATGCCGACGGGGCCCCACCCGTTATCCATCGGGCACGCGTGATGGCGCGTGAAGCGAGCGGACGTTTTCCAAAACGTCAATTTGGGTGGTATCGCAGGAGTTTGGCTCTTGTCCCATGTATGGGATAAGGGGCCATTTTTTTATTCCCCGAACCCTTCCATCTGCCGCCTAAATCTAAAAATTTGGAGGAAAAAACCATGAAAAAGCACAGCCTGATCCAGAAGATTGCAGCCTCTGCCCTGTCCCTGACCCTGCTGGCCGGTCTGGCCGCCTGCGGGGGAAACCCTTCCACCCCGGCCGCAGGCAGCTCCCAGCCCTCTCAGTCGAGCAATGAACCCGGGCATGACCCGACTATTCCGGAGACTGTATACTACATCGGCATCTGCAACTATGTGGACGACGCGTCCCTGAACCAGATCAATGAGAACATCCAGGCCCGGCTCAATGAGATCAGCGCAGAGCTTGGTGTTGGTTTCACCATCGACTACGAGAACCCCAACGGAGACGCGACGGTGATGAACCAAGTGATTTCCAACTTTATCGCCAACGACGTGGACCTGATGGTGGGCATCGCCACCCCCGTGGCAATGGCCATGCAGTCGGCCACCGAGGACATCCCCATTGTGTTCTCCGCCGTCTCCGACCCGGTGAGCACCGGCGTGGTGGACTCCCTGGAGGCGCCCGGCGCCAATATCACCGGCACCTCCGACTATCTGGATACCAACGCGATCATGGACCTGATTTTTGCCGCCGACCCGGACGCGGACAAAATCGGCTTCCTGTACAACATCGGCCAGGACGCCTCCGCCACCCCCATCGCCCACGCCAAGGAGTATCTGGACGCAAAGGGAATCGCCTATGTGGAGCGCACCGGCACCAACGCCGCCGAGGTGATGCAGGCCGCCCAGGCCCTGGCCGCCGATGGGGTGGACGCGGTCTTTACCCCCACCGACAACACGATTATGGAGTGTTATCTGGCAATTTATGAGATTTTCATCGACGCGGGCATTCCCCACTACACCGGGGCCGACTCCTTCGCCCTGAACGGTGCGTTTTTGGGCTACGGCGTGGACTACGCCAACCTGGGCCGGGAGACCGCCGACATGATCGCCGACATCCTGATCAACGGAAAGGACCCCGCAACCCTGGCGGTCAAGACCTTTGATAACGGAACGGCTACCGTCAATACGGATACCTGCGCCGCGCTGGGATTGGATTTTGCCGAAATCGAGAAGCTGTTCGCCCCGCTGTGCACCAAGGTGCAGTCCATCACCACCGCAGATGATTTTAAGGATCTGGAGGGATAACCCATGAATTTTGCCGCCGCGCTGGCCGTGGGGCAGACCGCCCTGGAGCTGGGCCTCATCTGCTCCCTCACCGTGCTGGCCCTGTTTTTAAGCTACTCCATGCTCAATGTCTGCGACCTGTCCACCGACGGCTGCTTCACCCTGGGGGCCGCCGTGGGGGCCATGACCGCCGCCGCCGGGCACCCCCTGCTGTCGATCCCCGCCGCCATACTGGCGGGAATGTGCTCCGGCTTTGTCACCGCCCTGCTCCAGACCAAAATGGGCGTAGACAGCCTGCTGGCGGGCATCATTGTCAACACGGGGCTGTACTCCGTCAACATCGCCGTGATGGCCGGCTCCTCCCTGGTGAACCTGAACAAGACCGATACGGTGTTCACCATGATGAAGGACCTGCTGGCGGGAACGCCCCTGGAAAATCAGTACAAAACCGTGGTGGCCGCCATCGCGGTGGTCCTGACCGTGGCGTTTTTGACGTTCTTTTTGAATACCCGCCTTGGGCTGGCCATCCGGGCCACCGGCAACAACCCGGACATGGTCCGCTCCTCCTCCATCAACCCGGTGTTCACCACTATCGTGGGCCTGTGCGTGGCCAACGCCTTCACCGGCCTGTCCGGCTGTCTTATGGCCCAGTCCCAGAAGTCCGCGGAGATCAACCTGGGCACCGGCATGGTGACCATCGCCCTGGCCTCCCTGCTGATTGGAAATACCCTGATGGGCCGGGGAGGCATTTTCACCAGGGCGGTTGGAATGGTCTTAGGCGCCTTTGTATTCCGGCTGGTGTACGGTGTGGCCCTGCAGCTGGATATGATGCCCTCCTTTATGCTCCGGCTGGTGTCCTCGGCGATTGTCGTTCTGGCCATCTCCCTGCCCTATCTGAAGCAGCAATGGCCCATGCTCCGGCGGCGGCTGGCCGCCGGGAAAGGAGGGGTATAAGATGCTGAGCGTCTCTCACATTGCCAAGACGTTTAATCCCGGCACCGTCAACGAAAAAACCGCCCTCTCCGACTTATCTCTCCATTTGGCCCCCGGGGATTTTGTCACCATTATTGGCTCCAACGGGGCGGGCAAATCCACCCTGTTCAACGCCATTGCGGGCAGCTTTCTCTGCGACAGGGGGACCATCGTTCTGGACGGAAAAGACATCACCTTTGAGCCGGAATTCAAGCGGGCCCGTACCATCGGGCGGCTGTTCCAGGACCCCATGCGGGGCAGCGCTCCAGGCATGACCATTGAGGAAAACCTGGCCCTGGCCGCAGGGAGCGGCGGCTGGTTCTCCCACATAGGCCAGGGGGACAAAAAGCGCTTCCGGGAGCGCCTGGCCTTGCTGGATATGGGGCTGGAGGACCGGATGAAGCAGCCGGTGGGGCTGCTGTCCGGCGGACAGCGGCAGGCGCTGACTCTTCTTATGTCAACCATGAATCCCCCAAAACTGCTGCTGCTGGACGAGCATACCGCGGCGCTGGACCCGGGCACGGCGGAAAAAGTCCTGAAACTCACCCAAACTATGGTGTCCGAGCACAAGATCACCACCATGATGGTCACCCATAATATGCAAAACGCCCTGGACCTGGGCAACCGCACCCTGATGATGAACCGGGGGGACATCGTTCTGGACATCCAGGGCAGGGACCGGGAGGGCCTGACGGTCAACGACCTGCTGGAGAAATTCCGGGCGGAAGCGGGCAGAAATTTGGACAACGACCGGATTCTGCTCTCGGACTGAACGCAAAACGGCGCATGGAGAAGCATCCATGCGCCGCTGCCTATTGTTCCGATAAAAATTCCAAAAGGGGCTGTATGTCCTCCAGAGATGTGGTATGGCCCTGAAAGTCGGGAAAGGTGACAGACTGCTCTCCGCCGTCCTGAAACCGGATGGTTACCCGGAGTACCTCGGCCTGGTGCTCCGAAGTGCGGGAGGTAAAAACCACGGTGTCAATGAGCGCCAAAAAATCCGGAATCTGTTCCGCGGGAAGCTCGGTCCACACATCGTTTGCCCGGGCCCAGACGCGGATCACCGGGGGCCGGGTCTCGTTGGTAGAGAAGTCGAAGGTGGGGGAGGGCTGGGAATACTCCCACCAGGTATTGGGCGGGAAGTAGTCCAGCAGAAAATCGCCGCTGCCCGAAGGGGCGGCGTACCACGTTCCGTCATAAAGGCAGCACTCAAAGCTTATGATTTCCAGCGCCCCGTCCTGCCGGGCCAGAGTGACCTGCAAGGAGCCGGCGCCTGGGGCCTGGGCGTACTCCGGGGAGGTAGGCGTAAAGGTGACCGCGCTGATTTGCTCCAGCAGCTGGTCCAGCTGGCCGGACGGCACAGCTGCGGCTTTGCCTCCGGCCCAAATGCTGGCAGCAAGGATGGGATTTTCGCCCTGGGTGGAAAAGGAAAAGGTACGCGTAAGCGGTTCGCGGCCCCGGCCGGAGTTCCAGACGCACAGGGCCAGCAGGACAGCCAGCCCGCCCCCCCCCCCAAGAAGCATCCATTTTTTAGGGGTCATACCTTCACCTTTACCTTTACCACGCATTTCCGGCAGGGGGTAGGCTCGCCTACGGCGATGCCAGGGGCGTGGGCGTCTCCGGGCCACAGGGCCGCGAACTTGTCCCCGGACACCAGCACTTCGCTGAGCGGCCCGCGATAGAACCAGATGTCCCCCTCCGGACGGGCCTCCACCTGCTCAGTCATTTCCTCCAGGGGGCCCACGGCGATTTTTTCCTGGCCGGAGATCAAAAATTGGATGTCGATGTACTTTTTGTGGGCTTCGGGGGTGTCGTTGGCGGGGCTGCTGGTATAGCTCTGGAGCATATAGAACAGATTTTCCCCGTCCACCTCGTAGCGGCCGTCCGCCATCTGGGAGAAGTCCGTGTCCCGGAGCAGCTCCAGTCCCCGCAGGACCCCGGGATGGATGCCGCGATAGGAGTCAAGATGTTTTAAAGAGTCATAAATCACAAAAATTCACCCCATTTACAGTTTTCTTTATAGTAACATAATCAAAAGCTGAAAACAAGATATTTCTGCTTGCGTTCTGAGAGAATGTTTTATATAATGAGTATGATCGCCATAGTATTTTTATAAGGAGCGTGACCCCTGTATGTTAAAAGGAAAATTGATCCATCCGGATCTGATCGCCGCGCTTGCGTTATGCGGCCACGGGGACAAAATTTTAATTGCCGACGGGAACTACCCGCTGGATTCTAAAACCGGTACGGCTGAAACGGTGTATCTGGGGCTGACCCCCGGGCTGCCTACCGTGACAGACGTGCTGGAAGCGCTGCAAAGTGCGGTTTGCTTTGAAAAGGCGGAGGTTATGAACCCTGGGGAGGGGCCTTTGCCGGAGATTTTCGACGAATTTCGGAGGATGCTCCCGGAATTGTCCCTGGATGTGATCGGAAAACAGGAGTTTTACAACGCCTGCTGCCAGCCTTGCGTCCGGCTGGCTGTTTCCACCGGGGAGAAGCGCACCTACGCCAATTTACTGCTGACCATCGGCGTAGCGTAAAGCTAGTGGAGGGGTACGAATGGAAAGCAGAATTGCACTGGAGCGCGAACTGCCGCGCAAGGAGGAGCCTGACAAAAACGCGCTGACGGGGATCTATTCGCCC
The DNA here is from genome assembly GCA_910588455.1 of uncultured Oscillospiraceae bacterium. GTDB lineage: Bacteria > Bacillota > Clostridia > Oscillospirales > Oscillospiraceae > Lawsonibacter. The sequence continues at coordinate 4,379 of CAJUPG010000049.1, read as the reverse complement.
CGGAGCTTTATGGAGTACAGCCGGAAGCTGATCCAAGAGGCCCAGCCCAATACCTACTGCATGACGGCCATTGATATGCTGCATTTTCGGGTGTTCAACAAGCTCCATGGACGGGAGATCGGAGACAAGCTCCTGCGCCACATCGCCGACTGTATGGAGGCTGTGCGGCGGCAGTATGGCGGGGTGACAGGGCATTTTGAAGGGGACAACTTCTGCATTGTGATGCCTTGGCGGATGGAACTGGTGGAGGAGCTTCAGGAGGATATTCTGGCTGAGGTGAACCGGTGGGGCGGCGCGGTAGGCGTGGTGCCCACCATGGGAATATGTCCCATTGACAATACCACCCTTCCGCCGGAAATTTTCTATGACCGGGCCACCCTGGCCCTGCCCCGGGAGGGGGGGCGCAGCACCATTGTTCAGTATGACCCGGGCATGGAGGACCAGTTTGAGGAGGAGCTGCGGCTGCTGATGGAGATCAACAATGCTCTGGACGAGAACGAGTTTGTCTTTTATGCCCAGCCTCAGTGCGATATTTTTACCGGGAAAATTGTGGGGGCGGAGTCCCTGGTCCGCTGGCAGCACCGGACCAAGGGGCTGATTCCGCCGGGAAAATTTGTCCCAGTGCTGGAGCGCAGCGGCATGATCTGCCAGCTGGACAAGCAGGTGTGGGAGAAGGTGTGCCAGTGGCTGCGCAGCTGGATTGACCGGGGCCATCAGCCGGTGCCCATCTCCATCAACATATCCCGGATTGATATCATGGCTATGGACGTGCCTGCTTACCTGACCGGGCTGCTGGAAAAATACGACCTGCCTGTGAAGTACATCAAGGCGGAGATCACCGAAAGCGCCTACGCGGAGGAGGACAGCACCATCAACAATACCGTGGACCGGCTGCGGGAAGCGGGTTTCCTGGTGATGATGGACGACTTTGGCAGCGGCTATTCCTCCCTGAATATGCTCAAAAGCATTGCGGTGGACGTGCTGAAAATTGATATGCGTTTTCTGGAGATCACGGAGGAGGAGACCCAGAAGGGCATTGGCATTTTGGAGTCCATTGTAAATATGGCCTGGATGATGGGCCTGCCCATCATTGTGGAGGGCGTGGAGACCCTCCACCAGGAAAACGTCCTGCGGAGCATGGGCTGCCGGTACACCCAGGGCTACTATTACTATAAGCCCCTGCCCATCGAACAGTTTGAGCACCTGCTGTCCGACGAACGAATGCTGGACTTCACCGGCCTGCACCGCAAGCAGGTGGAGGCGTTCCATGTCCGGGAGTTTATGGATGGCGACCTGTTCACCGATACCATGCTGAACAATATTCTGGGGCCGTCGGCCATTTACGATGTGTACGAGAACCAGATTGAGATTGCCCGGGTCAATGAACAGTATTATGCTCTGTCCGGCCTGGAGCCCATGGACGACAATTTGAACAAAACGTTGTGGAACAGTATTCGGAATGACGACCGTTCCGCTCTGTTCGCCCTGTTTGAAGAGGCGTTTGAAAACCATCCCAACTGCGCGGAGGGATACATCCACTACCTGCGGGTGGACGGCAGGACTCTGTGGGTGCGTGCGCGGGTATTCTTCCAGCGGGAGAAGGAGGGCCACAAGCTGTTTTTTGTTCTGCTGTCGGATATGACCTCTCTGCGGGAGGAGCGGATGGAGCGTGCCCGGACAGAGCAGAGCGCGCCGGCCTTTGCCACCAGCCAGGAGCAGGAGCGGTTCAACCAGTATTACGGCAGTCTGCCCTTCGGCTACGGCCTTGCGCGTATCCTGCTCAACAGCCAGGGGGAGCCGGAGGACTACGAAATTATCTACGCCAACAAGGAGATCGAGAAGATCTGCGGCGGTGATCTCAGCCGGCTGCGGCATCTGATGCTCAAAGCCTTTGGGGACGAAACCAAGGAGATGATGAGCAAGGCCTATCAGGCGGCCTTTTTGGGGGATATGCTCCATCACTACGCCTACAGCTCCGTCACCAGCCACTATCTCCAGCTGACCTTCTACCAGTATGAATACGGCTATGTAGCCTGCCTGATGCGGGACGTGACCCATATGCAGCTGCACGAAGGGGCGCTGGCCAGCATGGTGCTGGCCTACCGGGAGGTCTACTTTCTCCATTTGCAGGACAACTATATCCGCATGATTTACCCGGATGAAAACCGGCTCCTGGAGCGGGGGAACTATGAGGCTGTGGTGGACCGACATTTCTGCAACGGCAGGATTGTCGCGGAGGATGAAGAAAACGTGCGCCGCTTCCTGTCGCTGGAGAACCTGCGCACCGCTCTGGCTTCCCAGAACTCGGTGGAATACCGTTACCGCAGAATGAAAAAGGATGGGGAGATTGAGTGGTGCCTGACCAGCGTGACCATCAGTGAGCGGGGGAACGGACAGCCCCGCACCGCCGTGATTACCATCCGGAGCATCGACGCGATTATGAAAGAGGAGGAGGAGCGGCGGCAGAGCCGGATGGCGGAGTCGCTGGCCAAAATGTCCGGCGGATTTTTCATCTACCGGGCCATAGAGGATGAGCGGATTCTTTATGTCAACCCGGCGGTGATGGATATTTACGGCTGCGAGAGCATAGACGAATTTTTCCAGCTGACCGGAGGCTCCTTCCGAGGGATGGTCCATCCGGAGGATTGGGAGCGGGTCGAGCGGGAGATTAACTGGCAGACCCAGCACTCCGACGAAAATATGGACTATGTGCAGTACCGCATTGTCCGCAAGGACGGACAGGTCCGCTGGATTGATGACTGCGGTCATTTGGAGAGCTCGAAGTGGGGGGAGGAGAACCGGCTGTTCTATGTTTTAATCCAGGACATCACAGACAGTATTACGCCTCTGCAAAAGGAAAAGCTGCTCAACGCCAATCAGATCATTCAGAGCCAGATGGAGAAACCGCTGCCAGAGGAATAAAAAAATTGGAACCAGGAAGCTTCCTGGTTCCAATTTTTTTAGAAGTATTTTTTAATTCCGTCGGGGGCCAGCTCGGCGTCGTCGCTGATGGTGATGGTGAATTTGATGCCGTGGGTCTCGCCGAATTTGTTCAGCCAGTCCAAGAACTTTTCCGTCTCCATATAGCCGTCGCCGGGAACGATTTTGGTGAGGCTGTCGATGAAGATGTGGGTAATGTCGTAGTTACCGGCGTACATACCGCTGATAAAGCCCTTTAGAGCGGCATAGTCGGCGATGTCGTAGTGGCTGGACTCCACCAGGCGGATGCGGCTGTTGATGTCGTAGGTGAGCTTCTTGCCCTTTTCAATGCAGACCACGTTGCCATGCTCGGTATCCACCGCGCTGTTGATCATGTCAATGACGCTCTTGGTCTTGCCGGAGCCTTTCTTGCCCATAATAACACGAATCATGTTGGTTCACTCCTTGCTTGTTGTTGTCATTACTTTACCATATTGCGGTCCGTTTTGCAACCACAAACTTGTAAATCTTTTATAAACGGGCCTCCAGCTCCGCCTTCATGTCCTCGTAGCCGGGCTTGCCCAGCAGGGCGAACATATTCTTTTTGTAGGCCTCCACCCCGGGCTGGTTGAAGGGGTTAACCTCCAGCAGATGGCCGGACAGGCCGCACACATACTCGAAGAAGTAAATCAGATAGCCGGCGGTTTTCTCGCAGATCTGGGGCATCTCGATGAGGATGTTGGGCACACCGCCGTCCACGTGGGCCAGGATCGTCCCCCGCATGGCCTGCTCCGCCACAAAGGCCAGGGGCTTGCCGGACAGGAAGTTCAAACCGTCTACATTGGCCGGGTCGTCAGGGATGAGGTACTCGCCCTTGGGGGCGAACTTCACCACCGTCTCCAGCATCAGGCGCTCGCCCTCCTGAATATACTGGCCCATGGAGTGCAGGTCGGCGGTGAACTCCACGCTGGCGGGCATCAGGCCCTTGCCGTCCTTGCCCTCGCTCTCGCCGTAGAGCTGCTTCCACCACTCGGCGAAGAACCGGGCACAGGGCTCGTACATAGCCAGAATTTCCACTTTCTTGCCGCTCTCATACAGGGCGTGCCGGGCGGCGGCGTACTGCCAGGCGGGGTTGGACAGGCCGGGGGCGGACAGCTCGGTCATGGCCTGGGCCGCGCCGCCCATCAGGGCCTCAATGTCGATGCCGGCGGCGGCAATGGGCAGCAGGCCCACGGCGGTGAGCACGGAGAAGCGGCCGCCCACGTCGTCAGGCACCACAAACTCCTCATATCCCTCCGCGTCGGCCAGACCCTTCAAGGCGCCCCGGGCCTTGTCGGTGGTGGCGTAGATGCGTTCCTTGGCGCCCTCCTTGCCGTATTTCTGCTCCAGCAGGGACTTGAAGATACGGAAGGCCACGGCGGGCTCGGTGGTGGTGCCGGACTTGGAGATAACGTTGACGG
>CAJUPG010000048.1 GCA_910588455.1 uncultured Oscillospiraceae bacterium | reverse complement strand
TGTCCGGACCTGGACCCGGGGGGGGATGCGGGAGAGCACCGTGTCCTCGGTGGCCCGAATGGGGGCGGAGGACCCGGGCTCATAGTCGTAAGCGTCCAAATCCACCATGCCGATGAGCCCCCGGCGCACCCCGCCGCCGCTGAAGGTGCGCTCCACGTAGAACAGGCTCTGGGGGTGCTCCGCGAAAATTCCGCCCCGCAGATAGCGGGTCATGGTGTTGTTGATCTCCATGATGTCGGTCTCCACGCTGGGGCCGTCCAGGCAGCTTTCGGGCAGGATCAGCCGCAGGGCGGAGGGGTGTTTGCCCACCCGGTCCTCCACCCGCTGCCAATACTCCGGCTGGGAGGTGTACTGATCGCAGGCCACCACGCTCCACAGGGACAGGTCGCAGTTTTGCGGCAGAAGGATATCCGCCGGTTTGAAGGGGAGGCGGTCAAAGGCATGTGTCATAGTGTTCACTCATTTCTTGGTTTGGTTGATGGTTCGTTGTTTGTGTGTGCAGAAAGGCCCCGGGAGAGCTCGTGCACGGTCCGTTCCAGGTCGCCGATGCGCTGTTCCATTTGTTTTTGACGGTGGCGCAGATCCAGGTGGCTGGAAATTACCCCCGCAATGCCGGCAATTATCACCAGAACCCATGCCAGCCAGGGGGAGAACAGCCACAGCAGGACCAGTACCGTCAAAAACCCGCACACCATGATAAGGGCGCCTAGCATGATACATCCTCCTTGTCCTGGGGCGGGACCTGCCGGTCCAGCTTCTTTTCGATCCGGTCCAGCTGGTCCCGCAGGCTCCAGTAGGCTTTCAGCCCGCAGGTGATGAATCCCGCGGCCACGGCCACGGCAAAGGTCAAAAGCCCCGCCTGTCCAAAGATACCGCCCGCGAACATCATCGCGGCCCACAGAAAGACGCCAACGCCGATTACGGCCAAAAACGTCCCCATATCAGTCCAAAGCCTCCTTGATGGCCCCCAGCAGGTCGGAAAACTCCTCAAAGGCGGGCAGCTCCGGGTGGTCCGCCTTGATCTGCTCGGTGCTGCGGAACAGGAACCCGGCCTTACTGGCCTTTATCATGGCCAGGTCGTTAAAGCTGTCCCCGGCGGCAATGGTGTCGTAGCCCATGGCCTGGAGGGATTGTACGGTGGTCAGCTTGGACTTCTCGCACCGCATCTGAAAGCCGGTAATCTTCCCGTCCGGGTCCGCCAGCAGGCGGTTGCAGAAAATGGTGGGCCAGTCCAGCTTTTCCATCAGGGGCTTGGCGAACTCCTCAAAGGTGTCGCTCAGAATCACCGTCTGGCAGGTGTGCCGCAGCTCGTCTAAAAACGCTTTCGCCCCGGGCAGCGGGTCGATTTTCGCAATGACCGCCTGAATCTCCTTCAGGCCCAGGCCGTGCTCATTCAGGATGCCAATGCGCCAGTGCATCAGCTTATCGTAGTCCGGTTCGTCCCGGGTGGTGCGCTTCAGCTCCGGAATGCCGCTCTCCTCCGCAAAGGCGATCCAGATTTCGGGGACCAGAACCCCCTCCATATCCAAACAGACAATATTCACAGCGTATCCTCCCCGCCCCGCAGGCGTTTTAAGAAATTATCCATCCGGCTCAGGGCCTGGGCCAGATCGTGCATGGACGACGCGTAGCAGGCCCGTACAAACCCTTCCCCTCCGGGCCCGAAGGCGGTGCCGGGAATGACGGCCACCCGCTCTTCCAGCAGGAATTTTTCACAAAATTCCTCTGAAGTGAGCCCTGTGGACTGGATGCTGGGGAACACATAGAAGGCCCCCTTGGGCTCAAAGCAGGTCAGGCCCATCCGGTTCAGGTTTTCCACCAAATACCGGCGGCGGCCGTCATACTCCTCCCGCATATGCTCGATGTCCTTGTCGCCGCTGCGCATAGCCTCGATGGCGGCGTACTGGCTGGTGGTGGGGGCGGACATGATGGCGAACTGGTGCAGCTTGGTCATGGCGGCGATCATCTCCTTGGGGCCGCACACATAGCCCATCCGCCAGCCGGTCATGGCGTGGCTCTTGGAAAAGCCGTTGACCACGATGGTCCGGGGGTACAGATCAGTCAGGTTGGCCATGGATACGTGCCTCTGGCCGTAGGTCAGCTCGGCGTAAATCTCGTCGGAGACCACCATCAGGTTATGCTGCTCCACCAGGGGGGCCAGAGCCTCCAGGTCCCGCCGGGACATGATGCCTCCGGTGGGGTTGGAGGGGAAGGGGAGCACCAGCACCTTGCTCTTGGGGGTGATGGCGCGCTCCAGCTGCTCCGGGGTCAGGCGGAACTGATTGTCTGCCTTCAGCTCCACATACACGGGCACACCGCCGCACATCTCCGTCAGCGGGCCGTAGCACACAAAGGAGGGAGTGGGGATAATGACCTCGTCTCCGGGGTCCAGCATCACCCGCAGGGCCAGGTCCAGGGCTTCGCTGCCCCCTACGGTGACCAGAATCTGGTTTTTGTAATCGTAGCGCAGATCAAACCGGCGGTTTAAATACCCGGCAATTTCCCGCCGGAGCTGGAGCATACCGGCGTTGGAGGTGTACTTGGTGTGTCCCCGCTCCAGGGAGTAGATGCCCGCGTCCCGGATGTGCCAGGGGGTGACGAAATCCGGCTCCCCGATGCCCAGGGAGATGGCGTCCTGCATCTCCTCTAAAATGTCGAAAAACTTCCGGATGCCCGAAGGCTTTACGTTTTGAATGCGGCTGTTTAACACGTTTTCATAGTTCATGTGAAAATAAACTCCCTTTCCTGGGGTTTTTCCGGCCGAAAGACCAGATGCTTTTCCTTGTATTTTTTCAGGATGAAGTGGGTGGCCGTCCCGGTGACCCCGTCCAGGGGGGCCAGCCGCTCGCCCACAAACTGGGCCACTTCCCGCAGGGTCCGGCCGCTGATTACCACCGCCAGGTCGAAGGCCCCGCTCATCAGGTACATACTCTCCACTTCGTCATACTGGTAAATACGCTCCGCAATCCGGTCGAACCCGTCGATGGACTGGGGGGTGACCTTCACTTCAATCAGAGCGGTGACCGCCTCCCGGCTGGCCCGGTCCCAGTCTATGATGGCCTTATAGCCCAAAATTACGCCCTCGTCCTCCAGGCGCTTCTGCTCCGTCCGGACCTCCTCCAGAGGCAGGCCGGACTGGGCGGAGAGCTGTTCGGGGGTCTGGGTGCAGTCCCGTTCCAGCAGGTCTAACAGCTTTTCCATAAAAAACCTCCAAAAATCCTGATTTGGTCTATTATACACGGTTTTGTGGGGAAAAGCAAGCGGGACTCCCGGTTTGGGAGCCCCGCCAAAATCAGGCTGGAAGTTTTGTGTTACGCAGCCTGGGCCTTTGCGCCCATGCGCTGATAGAACACAACGCCGAACACCAGGACCAGACCCACGATGTCGGTGAGGGTGCCGGGGATCATCATGCACAGACCGCCTACCGCCATCAGCACCCGGAAGAAGGGGTTGATGGGCCGGTACAGGAAGCCGTTGAGGGCGGCGGCCACGCCGTAGATACCCAGCAGAGAGGTGATAACGATCTGGACCACGGAAACTACCATCATGGCAGTACCCACGCCCTCGTCAAACTGGAACAGCATCTCCGGGCTGAAGGCGAAGATGTAGGGGACGATGAAGGCGGCAATGGCCAGCCGGGTGGCGTTGAAGGCCGTTTTCATGGGGGGAGCCTTGGCGATGGCGGAGCCGGCGTAGGCGGCCAGGGCCACAGGCGGGGTGATGTCAGCCACGATGCCGAAGTAGAACACGAAGAAGTGGGCGCACACCCGGGGGATACCGATAGCGGGGCTCATGAGGATGGGGGCGCAGGTGGCCGCCATGATGCAGTAGTTGGCGGTGGTGGGCACGCCCATGCCCAGCACGATGCAGCACAGCATGGTCAGCACCAGGGCGATCATGGCCACGCCGCCGGACACGTTGACAATCAGGGTAATCAGCTTGGACGCCAGACCGGTGGAGGTGATGCAGCCGGCCACCAGACCGGCCATAGCGCAGGCCACGGCCACGGTGATGGTGCCCTTGCCGCCGGCCTCCAGGGCGTCAAGGATTTTGGTGAAGGACAGGTTGTCGCTGCTGTCGGGGTTGTGGGTGGCCTGGTTCACGAAGGTGTTGATAATGCCCACCACGATGGTGATGCCGATGGCGATGGTGGCGGACAGCTGCATGGTGAACTTGTTGGTGGAGACCAGCGCCACCAGGATGATCAGAGGCAGCAGCAGGTAGATCCGGGGCAGCAGGTTTCTCATTTTGGGCAGCTCGTCCTTGGGGATGCCCTTCAGGCCCAGCTTTTTGGCCTCCAGATGGACGGCGATGTAGATGCCGGTGAAGTACAGCACGGCGGGGAGGATGGCCTTCAGGGCCACCTCGGCGTAGGGGATGCCCATATACTCCGCCATCAGGAAGGCGGCGGCGCCCATGATGGGGGGCATGATCTGCCCGCCGGTGGAGGCAGCGGCCTCCACGGCCCCGGCGAACTCGCCCTTGTAGCCGGTCTTCTTCATCATGGGAATGGTGATGGAGCCGGTGGTCACGGTGTTGCCCACGGAGGAGCCGGACACCATGCCGCACAGGGCGGAGGAGATGACGGCCACCTTGGCGGGACCGCCCGCGGAGGAGCCGGCAATGGAGTTGGCCAGATTGATAAAGAATGTGGATATGCCGGTGCGCTCCAGGAACGCGCCGAAGATGATGAATACCACGATGTACTTGGCACAGACGTTGATGGGGGTGTTCATCAGGCCGGTGGTGGTGTAAAACAGGTCGTAGATGACCTTACCGAACCGGACGTTGGAGAAGGTGTACACCAGCAACACGCCCACCACACACAAAATGGGAATGCCCACGCACCGGCGGCACAGCTCCATCAGGGCCAGGATGCCCACGATGGCGAAAACGACCATCTTCATATCCTGGGTGACCCGGGTAGACAGCTTGATGATGTCCATGGCGTTCAGGGCGAAATAGATGAAGGGGAACGCACCTGCCACCATGATGATAATGTCGTACCAGGGAATATAGTTGACCCGGACCAGGCCCTTTTTGATAGGGTAGTTCAGATAGCCCAGAATCAGGATGCAGGCCAGGAAGATGTTCAGCTTTTCCTCCGGCATGAACGTCCCGAACAGGGTCTCCCAGATGCAGTAGAGCGAGAAGGCGATGGTCAGGGCTTTGATGATCAGCTTGGGCGTACCTTCCCAGACGCGGGTGTTGGATTCCCGGTCATATTTTTTCATAACCTCTTCCACATCCGCCGCGGTGCCTGTACTGGTGTCTTGGGCCAGCTCAGGTTCCAAGTTGCGTTTTTCTTTTGGATCCATACAAGTTCTCCTTTCCTCCCACACATATTTTGCCGCAGTTGGCCTGCGGAACACACAAGCCCTCATCCTTACTGTTACGCTGGGATGCGGGCTTGTGTCCGGCGCAGGCGGGCGCGGCTGCGGCAGTACCAGACCGCCGCAGCCGCCGGGCCGTGCAATTATTCAGCTAAAGCTGTTGTGAAATTACTTGCCGGGGGTGATGCCCTGCTCCGCGAAGAACTTCACCGCGCCGGGATGATAGGGGACAGCACCGTAGGAAGCGGCGAACTCCAGGCTCAGCTCCGCGCCCTTGGCGTGGGCGGTGGTGATGTCGTCCAGGTGGTTGAACACACCGTACAGGAAGTTGTACACGTCGGCCTCGGACACGTCGTTACGGGCGATGACAACAGCGCCCACGGCCACGGTGGTCACGTCCTCGGGAGTGTTGTACACGTCCTTGGCAATGACGTCCTTGCTGTAGTAGGGGGAAGCGGCGATCAGCGCGTCGATGTGCTCGTCGTCCAGGCTCACCAGGTAGACAGGCTTGGTGGCGGACAGGGAGGTCACGGCGGTGGTGGGAGCGCCGGCAACCACGAAGGCGGCGTCGATCTTGCCGTCCTGCAGAGCCTCGGTAGAGTCGCCGAAGGACTGGTAGGTGGCGCTGATGTCGGCGTCCACGTCCAGGCCGTAAGCGCCCAGCACGTCCACGGCATTGTAGAACACGCCGGAACCGGCGGCGCCGACGGAGACAGCCTTACCCTTCAGGTCGGCAACGCTCTTGATGTCGGGGTTCAGGGTGACGATCTGGACCTGCTCCATGTAGAGGTTGGCCACAGTGGAGAAGTTGTCGATCTTGTTGTCCTCAAACAGACGCTCGCCGTTGTAGGCGTAAGCGCCCACGTCGGTCTGCACGAAGCCCAGCTGGGCGTCGCCCATGTCCATGGCCTCAATGTTGGCCTGAGAGCCGCCGGAGGTGATGGCGGTCACCTGGGTGCTGGTGGTCTCGCTGATCTTGCTGGCCAGCACGCCGCCGAAGCCGAAGTAGGTGCCCTGGTCGCCGCCGGTGGTGAACTGCAGGCTGGAGCCGCCGTCCATGGGGCCGCTGCCGGGGGTGGAGTTATCAGGGGTGGAAGCCGCAGGAGTGCTGGCAGCGGGGGTAGAAGCGGCCGGGGTGCTGGTGCTGGTGCTGGGGGTGGAAGTGTTTCCGTTGCCGCAGGCAACCAGAGCCAGGCACATCGCCAGAGCAAGGATCAGCGCAAGTGTCTTTTTCATTGTTGTTCCTCCATTTCATTTTATTTACAGAAGCGTAAATTGCAAGGGGTATCCCATGCACCGACTATTATAGTGCATTAACAGGGAAAAAGCAATAAGTTTTTTGTTTTTCTCCGCTTTGCTGTGCGGGATGCACAATCAGGGGGCCCAGCCGTCCATGGCCTGCTCCAATTTGCCCAAGGCTTTTTTTTCGATGCGGGACACATAAGACCGGCTGATTCCGCACCGGGCGGCAATCTCCCGCTGGGTCTGGGGCAGGCGGCCGTCCAGCCCGTAGCGCAGGCAGATAATCTCCCGCTCCCGGGCGGTAAGGCAGTCGTCCACGCACTTGCGCACCTGTATGCAGGCGTCCCGGGTGCTCAGCTGCTCCAGCATATCGTCGTCCACCGCGATTACGTCCATCAGCGACAGGGACCCTTCCTCCCCGCCGGCCTCCAGGGTATCCGCCAGGGACACCTCCCCCTGGAGCTTGCGCTGGGAACGGAAGTGCATCAGAATCTCATTTTCGATGCACCGGCTGGCGTAGGTGGCCAGCCGGACGTTTTTATCCGCCCGGAAGGTGGAAATGCCTTTGATGAGGCCGATGGTTCCGATGGAAATCAGGTCGTCCTGGTCGCCGGTTTGGGCGTAGTATTTTTTGACAATATGGGCCACCAGCCGCAGATTGTGCTCCACCAGCACATTCCGGGCCTCCAGATCCCCCTGGGCGCACCGCTCCAGATACATCCGCTCCTCCTCCCCCTTCAGGGGCCGGGGAAAGGAGCCGGCCCCGGACAGGCGAAGCGTGAAAAACAAGCTGTTCAAAACCAGATAAATCGCGGGCGATAGCATAAAAACACCTCCGACCCACTCTATTCTCCGGCTGTATGTCCCTATTCCTGAATTGACAGCGCCCTCTCCCGGTGCTATTCTAAGGCTACCTCAAGAAAGAAGGAGTTGTTCCACATATGTTCGGATTTTTAGCAAAAAAAAACAGCCCTGTCCAAATGGTCAAGGACGCCTATCAAAAGGGCCTTGCGTATATGGAGGCGGGGGACCCGGAACGGGCCCGGCTGTGGCTGTGCCGGGCGGACACCATTTACAGCGCCGACGACAGCACCTATGAAGCGGTGGGGGAGGCCCTCACCGAGGACTGCTCCGACCGCATCGGGACCCTGGAGGAGGAGCCCTGCCTCACCAATCAGCTGACTGCCCAGGTGGAGGAGTGGGCGGAGGAGCTGGAGGAGTCCCAGCTCCGCCTGTGGGGGCTGATGAGCATGGCGCGGCTGGCCCAGCTGGGGCAGAAGCTGTCCGCCCTGCCCGGTTGTCGTGCCCTGGGCCAGCTGGAGATGGCCGTCCAGCTGATCCTCCGGAGCTTCACCGCCCCCATCTCCGGCCAGGAGTTCGGCCAGCTGGAGGCCCTCCGGGACGAGCTGTATGAGCTGAGCGATGCAAAGGACTACTGGAACGGCGGGGAAATTGCCGTCCCGGGCAGCGCCTCCTTCCAGGTGTTTGATTTGAACGGAATGCTGGTGCTGCTGGGGCTCAACGCCTATCTGGACAGCCACCTGGCCTATCTGGTGGGGGAGGAGGAAGGCGCCCCCGGTCCCCAGACCGACATAATCCCCTGCGCCCTTCTGCCGGATTACTACCTGCGCACCCGGGAGGGCGATATTGCCCAGCTGCCCGCCGTCCAGGCGGAGCTGGCGCGGATTCAAGAGGACTTCCGGTTCATCCACAGCCGCCCGGAGCTGTCTGACGCGGCCCAGCGCATAAACGACTATTTGCAGCTGGATCTTTTGGCCTGACGTCCGCAGCAAATGCCGCCCCTGGAGGGATAACCTTCGGGGGCGGTCAACTTTACGCTGCCGCCCTTCGCCGCCCTTGCCAACCTGCGACAAAAAAGGTATAATATCCTTAACACACATATTTTCCCCAAACCGCAAGGAGGTTCCCCCATGCCCGAAACCCTGCTCCCCGGCAGTGTGCTGGCCCTCAGCGACCAGGCCGCCGACCGGCTGCTCCGCCTGGACAGCGGCGACGCCGCCCTGCTCTATCTCCACCGGCTGCGCCGGGGCGCCCTTCAGGGACTCCCCTGGTCCCCGGACCGGCTCCAGGCCGCACAAAAGGACCTGGTTTCCATCGGCCTGGCGGAGCAGGAGCCGCCCCCGCCCCCCGCGCCTCCCATAGAGGAGGCCCCGCCGGAATATTCCTCTGAGGATCTGTCCGCCGCCTTAAAGCAGGAGGGCTCCCCCTTTCCGGCCCTGGCCGACGAAGTGGAGCGGCGTCTGGGAAAAAAGCTTACGGCTGGCGATTTGAAAAATCTCTTCACCCTCTACGACCATTTGGCCCTCCCTCCAGAGGTGATTCTGATGGCCGTGAGCTGGTGCGTGGAGGAGCAGGAGCGGAAATACGGCCCCGGCCGCCGGCCGTTCCTCTCCCAAATCCGCCGGGAGTGCTTCCAGTGGGCCCGCCAGGGCATCGATACCGCCGAGCTGGCAGAAGCCCACCTGCGGCGGCTGGATCTGCTTCGTTCCCGGGGCAGCCAGGTGCTCCGGCTGCTGGACATCCCCCCCAGGCCCCTGGTGGCCCGGGAGCGGGAGTACATCGCCGCCTGGACGGACCTGGGCTTTGGAGACGATGTTCTGCGGCTGGCCTATGAAAAGACGGTTATGAAGAAACAGTCTATGGACTGGAGCTATATGAACGGCATTCTCCGGGGCTGGCACAAGAAAGGGCTGCACACACTCCAGGCCATTCAGGCCGGAGACAGCGCCGCCCCGTCCAGGGGACAGGCCCCCGCCGGCAAGCCCAAGGCGGAGGACAGCCAGCGGGCCCAGGAGGATATGGACCGGATGCGCCGGCTTCTGGCCCAGATGAAAGAGGAGGGATAAGCCGTGGCCTACGACGCGATTATTGTGCAAAGAGCCTCCGCCCGGCTGGAGGAGGACCGCCGCCGCCGGGAGCGGGAGCGGAAGGAGCGGCGCGCCTTCGCCTGCGCCCGGGAGCCCCGTCTGGAGCAGCTGGACCGGGAGATTCAAAGCGCCATGCCGGAGGTGATCCGGCTGGCCCTGCGCCGGGGGGAGAGCCCCGCCGCGGAGATGAAAAAGCTCCAGCAGGAGAATCTGGCCCGGCAGGAGGAGTACGCCCGGCTGCTGGAGGGGCTGGGTCTGGCCCCGGACGCCCTGGCGGATACCCCCGCCTGCCCCCTGTGCGGGGACCGGGGATGGCAGGGGGCCCGGATGTGCGCCTGCCTGCAAAAGCGGTGCGCCGAGGAGCAGATGAAGGAGCTGTCCAAGCTGCTGCTGCTGGGGGAGCAGTCCTTCGATACCTTCCAGCTGGAATTCTACAGCCCGGAGCTCTGGCCGGGACAGCCCGCCTCCCCCCGGGCCAACATGGAGCTGGTTTATGAGGTATGCCTTAATTACGCGGAAAAATTCGGCCGCTTTCCCCTGAAAAATCTGTTTTTAAGCGGCCCGCCCGGCCTGGGAAAGACCTTTTTGTCCGCCTGCATCGCCCGTTCCGTGTCCCAGCAGGGGCGTTCGGTGGTGTACGATACGGCCCAGAGCGTCTTTGGCCAGTTTGAGAACCGCAAGTTTCAGCGGGATTTGGAGGAGGTCCGGTCCGCCCGGGACGATACCCGGCGTTATCTCACCTGCGACCTGCTGATTCTGGATGATTTGGGCAGCGAATTGACCACCCCCTTTGTCCAGTCGGCCCTGTATGAGCTGGTGAACAGCCGCCTGAGCGCCCAGCGGCATACGGTAATCTCCTCCAACCTGTCCATGGAGGAGGCCGCCCGGCGGTACTCTCCCGCCGTAGCCTCCCGGCTGGAGGGGGAGTATCATGTGCTGCGCTTCTTTGGGGAGGACATACGGCTTTTAAAAAAGAGGCAGCTTTGAAAGAAATTTGCAAAGCAAGAAGCCCGGAACTTGCGTTCCGGGCTTCTTTTTGGAAATTTGAATCAATACATACCCATGTCGGGGGCGGGAGCCGCGGGGGGAGCGGGGGGCTGGGGCTTGTCGGCCACCAGGCTCTCGGTGGTCAGCAGGATGGCGGACACAGAGGCGGCGTTCTCCAGGGCGGAGCGGGTCACCTTGGTGGGGTCCACAATACCCGCGGCGATCATGTCGCAGTAGGTCTCGTTGTAGGCGTCGAAGCCGTAGCCGGTCTTGCCGGACTCCATCACCTTGGACAGCACCACAGAGCCCTCAATGCCGGCGTTGTCGGCAATCTGCTTCATGGGGGCGGTGAGAGCCTTGGCGATGATCTTCACGCCGGTCTGCTCGTCGCCCTCGACCTCGCCCAGCAGCTTCTCCACGGCGGGGATGGCGTTCAGGTAGGCGGTGCCGCCGCCGGCCACGATGCCCTCTTCCACAGCGGCACGGGTGGCGTTGAGCGCGTCCTCAATGCGCAGCTTCTTTTCCTTCATCTCGGTCTCGGTGGCCGCGCCCACCTTGATGACGGCCACGCCGCCGGACAGCTTGGCCAGGCGCTCCTGGAGCTTCTCCCGGTCGTAGTCGGAGGTGGTCTCCTCAATCTGCTTGCGGATCTGGCCGACCCGGGCCTTGATCTCCTCAGAGCTGCCGGCGCCGTCCACGATAATGGTGTTCTCCTTGGTGACCTTGATCTGGCGGGCCTGACCCAGCTGGTCCATCTGGGCCTCCTTCAGCTCCAGGCCCACCTCGCTGGAAATCACGGTGCCGCCGGTGAGGATGGCGATATCCTGGAGCATCTCCTTGCGGCGGTCGCCGAAGCCGGGGGCCTTCACGCACACCACGTTCAGGGTGCCGCGGAGACGGTTGACAATCAGGGTGGACAGGGCGTCGCCCTCCACGTCCTCGGCGATGATGGCCAGCTTTTTGCCGGACTGCACCACCTGCTCCAGAATGGGCAGCAGCTCCTGGATGTTGGAAATCTTCTTATCGGTAATCAGAATCAGCGCGTCGTCCAGAACGGCCTCCATCTTCTCCATGTCGGTGGCCATATAGGGGGTGATGTAGCCCCGGTCAAACTGCATACCCTCCACGACCTCGGAGTAGGTCTCGGCGGTCTTGGACTCCTCCACGGTGATCACGCCGTCGTTGCTCACCTTCTCCATGGCCTCGGCAATCAGCTTGCCGATGGTCTCGTCCCCGGAGGAGACCGCGCCCACCCGGGCGATGTCGTCGGTGCCGTTGACCTTCTGGCTGTTGGCCTTCATGGCCTCGATGGCGGCGGCGGCGGCCTTGGCGATGCCCTTCTTCATGACCATGGGGTTGGCCCCGGCGGCCAGGTTCTTCAGGCCCTCGCCCACGATGGCCTGGGCCAGCAGGGTGGCGGTGGTGGTGCCGTCGCCGGCCACGTCGTTGGTCTTGGTGGAGACCTCCTTCACCAGCTGGGCGCCCATGTTCTCAAAGGGGTCCTCCAGCTCGATCTCCTTGGCGATGGTCACGCCGTCGTTGGTGATGAGGGGGGAGCCGAACTTTTTGTCCAGGACAACATTGCGGCCCTTGGGGCCCATGGTGATCTTTACGGTGTCGGCCAGCTGGTCCACACCCCGCAGCAGGGCCTGACGGGCCTCGTCGCCGTAGCAAATAATTTTAGCCATATCGCATTACCTCCAAATTATACTAAATTCATTACTCCACCACGGCCAGGATGTCGTTCTGGCGCACGATGGTTAATTCCTCGCCGTCGATCTTCACCTGGGTGCCGGAATACTTGCTGGTGATGACCTTGTCGCCCGCCTTTACGGTCATAACGACTTCTTTGCCGTCCACCATGCCGCCGGGACCCACCGCCAGCACTTCGGCGATTTCGGGTTTCTCCTTGGCCGCGCCGGTGAGGATAATGCCGCCCTTGGTGGTCTCCTCGGCCTCCACCAGCTTGACGATCACGCGGTCGGAAAGGGGTTTGAGTTTCATAATTGTGTTCCTCCTTATATGATAAGTCTTTTTCTGGTAAACAAAACCATCTGGATTAGCACTCATTTTATTCAAGTGCTAAATCTATCCTAGATAATACCCGCTTTGCCGCAAAAAATCAACCCCCAATTTGAAAAAATTAGGGGTGAATTTTCAAATATTTACGATATGTTCACAAACAGGCGGTCGGAGTGCTAAAAGACTCGTTATGTCTGCTCCAATTCCTTTAAAGTTTTTCCGTTGTGTTTCCATTTAATGGGGCCTGCGGCGTTGCCTCCGCAGATAATAACCGCAGCTCTGCTGGAGCTTTCTAAGGGAATATCCCGAACAAGGACCAGCTCACCACTCCGTTCCCCATCTACAATAGCCCCATCCCGCTCCAATGCGGTACGGTACTGCTGGATTCCTTGACTGGAGGAGGGGTTGAATTCCTTTGATGCAGTAGAGCCGGCAAGCAGGATGTATTTTCCGTCCCGAATTACCATGCGGCCCAAATGTCCCTTTACGCGGAACTCATATACAATTTCATCGTCCGCCGGCGGCTGGGAGCGGCAGGACAGCGGATCGAAAAACGGGAGATTCATAGAACGGATCAAAAGCTGAATCGCATCCAAAAACTGCTGTACTTCCGCCTCGTCAACCTCAGAAATGGTGGGGACCGACGAGTTGACAGCGTTATCTAAGGTCGCTCGTTTCGCATTTTTGACCAGATCAATCAGCTTAGATTCCAAATATTTAATCTGTGTTTTTGTCAAGTATTCATCTTTTGAGGTGAACACAAAAGCCTCCGACCAAAAATACTTGTTGACCCCGTGGCTTTTCAGCCGCTCTGATACAGGGTCACCCTCTCCGATATACAGCATGGGCTGTTCTCCGGATTCAATTAAACTGCCGTGCAATATATAAACGCCGGGACGCTTTGCCTCATCCCGGGCCAGGAAATCCTTCAGAAGCGGGCGCGGGAAAATGGTTGCCTTTATTGTCATATTGGAAATTTCAAGTGTTTTTAAGCCATCTGTTCGATCGTTTACCAGAAAAGTTCGAATCAATTTTCCCATCATAATCCCTCATTTCGATTTTTGATAACCCGCCCCCGCCGGATAGAAGAAATTGATCTTCTTCTCCGACAGCTTTACGGTAAACCGGACGTCCCGCATCACCTCTCCGTCCACCACCGCCGTGATGGTCTCCGGGGCGGAGAAGGTCACCTGCTGGCCGTGGTAGTGGTCGATCAGCTCCGGATACTGCCGGTACAGGCCCTTGGCGTATTTGCCCACCAGCCGCAGAAAGGTGAGCAGGCTCACCTGCCGCACCCGCAGCATATCCAGCACCCCGTCGTCGGGCATGGCCTCCCCCACGGGCATGAAGCCCCCGCCGTAGTACCGCCCGTTGCACACACACAGCAGGGAGGTCGGCGCCTGGCTCCACTGCGCTTCCCCCATCTGAACGGTCATGGGCCGGCTGATCCCCTTCAAAAATATGTTCTCCACCAGGGCCAGCACATAGGCCCCCTTTCCAGTCACCAGGGGCCAGTCCTTGTAGCGATGTACGTCCGCCGCGATCCGCGCGTCCACCCCGGCGCACACCACGTCAATCCCCAGCTTGCCGTTGCAGTCGATCAGGTCAAAGGCGGTCTGGGGCCCCTGGGCCAGAGCCTCCAGGTCGTAGAAGAGCCTGCGGTAGTCCGGGCCGAAAATTTTCAGAAAATCGTTTCCCGTCCCCTTGGGCACGTTGGTCACCGCCGCCTGCTCCCGTCCGGCGGCCCCGTTGACCACTTCATTTAGAGTGCCGTCCCCGCCGCAGGCGTAGATGCGCACCGGCTCCCCACGGGCGGCGGCTTGGCGGGCGAGCGCCTCCGCGTCCCCCGCATCCTTGGTATAGACCACCTCATGGGGAAAGGACAGCCGGGCCAGCAGATCCTCCAGATGCCTGGTGGTTCCCCGCTTGCCCGCCGCCGGGTTGACGATGAACAGATGACGCATGGCTTCACCTCCTGGGCAGATACATAAACAGGTCGCATTTGAGCATACCATTATAGAGCTTCCGCTTTTTGTCCGCCCGCTTCCCGAAGGTCCGCTCAAACTCCGTGTGGGAGGAGAGCAGATACAGCTCCCAGCTCTCGGGGAGCTTGTTCCAGGCCGCGCCGAATGTTCGGTAGAGCTCCTCCGCCTCCCGGCGCTCCAGCACCCGCTCCCCGTAGGGGGGATTGGTGACAATCCGGCCCCGGAGGCCCCCCCAGTGGAAACGGGTGGCGTCCGCCGTCTCGAAGCGGACCAGGTCCTCCACCTCCGCCAGCTGGGCGTTGTGCCGGGCCAGGGCCACGGCGGCGGGGTCCAGGTCTCCGCCCCAAATTTCGTATTCCCCGTCAAACTCCCGGTCCATGGCCTCGTCCGCCCCCTGGAGCCAGTGTTTTTTGTCCAGCCAGTCCCATTTTTGGGCACTGAAGCTCCGGTTGAGGCCGGGAGCCCGGTTCCTGGCAATGAGGGCCGCCTCAATGGGGATGGTCCCGGAGCCGCAGAAGGGGTCGCAGAGAGGGCCCTTCCCCCGGTAGCGGGAAAGCAGGACCATGGCGGCGGCCAAGGTCTCCCGCAGGGGAGCGGCCACTCCCTGAGCCCGATAGCCCCGCTTGTGGAGCCCCGGCCCGCTGGTGTCCAGCATCAGCACCGCCTCGTCGTTCAGGATGGAGAACTGTACCTGATACACCGCCCCGGTCTCCGGCAGAGTTTCCAGGCCGTACCGCCCCCCCAGCCGCTTGGCGATGGCCTTTTTTACAAGGCTCTGGCAGGCGGGGACCGAGTGGAGCGCTGCGTTGAGGCTGTGTCCCTTCACAGGGAACTGCCCCATCCGGGGAATAAACTCCTCCCAGGGCAGGGCGTAAGCCCCTTCAAACAGCGCGTCAAAATTGGGGGCGGGGAAGCGGCCCAGCACCAGAAGGACCCGCTCTCCCGTGCGGAGGTTCAGGTTCAGCCGGGGGATGTCCGCCGGGGTCCCGGCACAGAACACCCGGCCGTTTTCCGCCCGGACGTCGGGCAGGTCCAGCCGGCGCAGCTCGTTGGCGGTAAGGCCCTCCACGCCGAAGAGGGTGGGTATGGCAAATTGCAGCTCGTTCAAGGCTTTTGTCTCCCTTCCAAAATTGTAATCACTTTGTTATGGTTTTTTTGTGCGGGATGTGCTATGATAGGGGTGGCGGAGGGTTTTTCTCCGCCGGATACAGAAAGGAGTGTGCTATGATACCACCCAGTTTATTCTGGCTCATCGCTCTCATCGTGTTCGCCGTAGGAGAGGCCCTGACCGTGGGCCTTACCTCCATCTGGTTCGCCATCGGGGCCCTGGGGGCTTTGCTGGTGTCCAAGGGGCCGGTGGCCCTTCAGATTGTGGTGTTTCTGGTGCTGTCCGGTCTGTCCCTGCTGCTGGTCCGCCCTCTGGCGAAAAAGCTGCTGGCCCCCCGGTACATCCGCACCAACGCCGACCAGGTCATCGGCAAGACCGCCGTGGTCACCGAGACCGTGGACAACCTGAAAGGCACCGGACAGGTCTCTGTGGCCGGCCAGGTTTGGACCGCCCGCAGCGAGCACGACATCGTTCTGCCTCCCGGCAGGCAGGTGCGCATTCTGCGCATCGAGGGCGTAAAGGTTTTTGTGGAGGCCCTGTAATCCAGGACCGGGAAAGTTTAAGGAGGGAAACATATGCCTGAGCATCTGATCAGTTTCATCATCACCGTCGTCGTCATTCTGCTGGTTCTATGCATTGTGGCGTCCAACGTCCGGGTGGTCCAGCAGTCCCGGGCTTACGTCATCGAGCGCCTGGGCGCGTTCCAGGCCGTGTGGGGCGTGGGACTGCACTTCAAGATCCCCTTTATTGAGCGGGTAGCCAAAAACGTGTCCTTGAAGGAGCAGGTGGTGGACTTCGCCCCACAGCCCGTCATCACCAAGGACAACGTGACCATGCAGATCGACAGCGTGATCTACTTCCAGATCACCGACCCCAAGCTGTACACCTACGGCGTGGAGCACCCCAT
>CAJUPG010000047.1 GCA_910588455.1 uncultured Oscillospiraceae bacterium | reverse complement strand
GAACGGCTCCTGCGCCGGAGGCACCGGGGCCTTCATCGACCAGATGGCCACCCTGATGAACGTGGACGTGAACGAGCTGGACCGGCTTTCCCTGGAGCACACAAAAATCTACCCCATTGCCTCCCGGTGCGGGGTGTTCGCCAAGAGCGACATCCAGCCCATTTTGAACCAGGGCGGGCGGAAGGAGGACGTAGCCGCGTCTATCTTCCAGGCGGTGGTGGACCAGACGGTGGCCGGGCTGACCCAGGGCCGGGAGCTGGCGGGGAAGATCGTCTTTTTGGGCGGTCCCCTGCACTTTTTGATGGGCCTGCGCCAGCGGTTTGTGGAGACTCTCCATCTGGACCAGGATCACGCAATCTTCCCGGAGGACGGCGACTGCTTCGCCGCTATGGGCGCGGCCCTGTGCGCCACCGACTACGCCCCCATCCCCTTTGAGACGGTCCTCCGGAAGCTGGAGGAGTCAGTGGACTCCACCACCGTGGTGGACGCCATGCCCCCCCTGTTCACCTCCCGGGAGGAGTACGATGCCTTCTGCGCCCGGCACAACGCCAGTCATCCCCCGGAGGTGGACCCCGCCCGCTACAAGGGCGGCGCCTATCTGGGCATCGACGCGGGCTCCACCACCACCAAGCTGGCCCTGGTCACCCCCCAGGGCGGGCTGCTCTACTCCTATTACCACTCCAACCAGGGCAACCCGGTGTCCATCGTGCTGGAGCAGCTGCGGCACATCTACCGGCTGTGCGGGACCCATATTGCAATCAAAGGGGCCGCCGTCACCGGCTACGGGGAGGATTTGATTAAAAACGCCTTCCGGTGCGACCTGGGTCTGGTGGAGACCATGGCCCACTACAAGGCCGCCGCCCACGTCAGCCCTCAGGTGGATTTCATCATCGACATCGGCGGCCAGGACATGAAGTGCTTTAAAATACGCAGCGGCGCAGTGGACTCCATCATGCTCAACGAGGCCTGCTCCTCCGGCTGCGGGTCCTTTATCGAGACCTTTGCCAAGGCCCTGGGCTACTCCATTGCGGACTTCGCCAAGCTGGGCCTGTTCACCCAGCGGCCGGTGAATCTGGGAAGCCGCTGCACGGTGTTTATGAACTCCAGCGTGAAGCAGGCCCAGAAGGACGGGGCCAGCGTGGAGGACATCTCCGCGGGACTGTCCATCTCCATCGTAAAAAACGCCATTTACAAGGTCATCCGCGCCGCCAGCGCCAGCGACCTTGGGGAGCACATTGTGGTCCAGGGGGGCACCTTCCATAACGACGCGGTGCTGCGGGCCTTCGAGCAGGAGCTTCAGCGGGAGGTCACCCGCCCCACCATCGCCGGTATCATGGGGGCCTTCGGGGCTGCCCTGGCCGCCCGGGACCTGGGGCTGGAGCGCAGCTCCATCCTCTCTGCCCAGGCTCTGGAGAAATTCTCCCACACCGCCAAGCCCGCCACCTGCGGCCTGTGTACCAACCACTGTGCTCTCACTGTCAACACCTTCGACGGGGGGCGGCGGTTCGTGTCGGGCAACCGGTGCTCCCGCCCTCTGGGGGAGGAGCCCAGCCGCCAGCCTGACCTGATGCGCTGGAAGTACCAAAAGCTCCGCTCTCTTCAGGGCAAGGGGGCGGGGGACGGCTCCCGGGGGGTGATCGGCATCCCCTTCGGGCTGAATATGTACGAGAATCTGCCCTTCTGGTTCGAGCTGCTCACCCGGCTGGATTTCGAGGTGCTGCTCTCTCCGGAGTCCTCCCGGAAGCTCTATCTCAAGGGCCAGCGGACCATCCCCTCCGACACGGTCTGCTATCCCGCCAAGCTGCTCCACGGCCACGTGGAGGCTCTGGCAGAGCAGGAGGCGGACGCGATTTTCTATCCCTGTATGCCCTACAACTTTGACGAAGGCGCCGGGGACAACAACTATAACTGCCCCGTGGTGGCCTACTACCCGGAGCTGCTCAACGCCAACGTGCCCTCTTTGAAAAAGACCCGGTATCTGTTCCCGTATTTCGGCCTGCACCGCCCCCGGGACTTTGAAAAGCGGGCGGCGGACTGGTTCGCGGCGGAGTTCGGGGTGCCCAAGCGGGAGACGGTCCAGGCGGCCAAGGCGGCCTACGCGGCCTACGACGCCTATAAAAACGACCTGCGCTCCAGGGCGGCGGAGTATATCGCCCAGGCCCGCCGGGAGGGAAAGCCCGTTCTGGTGGTGGCCGGCCGGCCCTACCACATGGACCCGGAAATCAACCACGGCATCAACGATTTGATTACCTCCTTCGGCTTTGTGCTCGTCACGGAGGACGCGGTGGCTTATCTGGAGGATAAGGCACCCCGGAAGGTCCTGAATCAGTGGACCTACCACGCCCGGATGTACAACGCCGCCCGGTATGTGCGTACCCAGCCGGATATGGAGCTGATTCAGCTGGTCTCCTTCGGCTGCGGCATCGACGCCATCACCGGCGACGAGATGCGCGCCATTCTGGAGGAGGGCGGCAAGCTGTATACCCAGCTGAAAATCGACGACATCAACAACCTTGGGGCCGTCAAAATCCGGATCCGGAGCCTGATGGCCGCCATGCAAGAGAGGAGTTCTCAAAATGGCACAGCTTGTTTATGATGAAACCGGCCGGCTTCTGTTCACCAAGGAGATGAAGGAGGAGTACACCCTGCTCATGCCCCAGATGCTGCCCGTCCACTTCGGGATGTTCCAGCAGCTTCTGCGGCTGGAGGGCTACCGGGTGGATATGCTTACCACCAATCACCGGGGCATTGTGGATGAAGGGCTGAAGTACGTCCACAACGACACCTGCTACCCCGCTCTTCTGGTAATCGGCCAGCTCATTGACGCGGTGAAGCATGGGGGCTACGACCCTCACAAAGTGGCCCTGTTCATCACCCAGACCGGCGGCGGCTGCCGGGCCAGCAACTACATCCATCTGCTCCGGAAGGCCCTGGAAAAAGCGGACCTGGGCTTTGTGCCCGTGGTGTCGGTAAACCTGTCCGGGCTGGAGAAAAACCCCGGCTTTACCCTGACGGTCCCCCTGGTCCGCCGGATGATCTACGCCATGATGTACGGCGATTTAATCGTCAACGTGGCCAACCAGGTGCGCCCCTATGAGGTGGAGCCCGGAGCCACCGACGCGGCCATCACCTTCTGGCAGGACCGGCTGATCGACGGCTTCCAGAAGGGCCGGGGAATGAGCCGGCCCCAGATGCGGGATAATTTTGACGCCATCTGCGACTATTTCGCCCAAATTCCCGTTCAGGGCGAGCCAAAAATCCGCGTGGGCGTGGTGGGGGAAATTTACGTGAAATTCGCCCCCCTGGGCAACAACAACCTGGAGCAGTTTTTGCTCAGCGAGGGCGTGGAGCCGGTGGTCCCCGGCCTGACGGACTTTATGATTTTCAAGATATACAACCGGGTGGTGGACGTGGACCTGTACGGGGGCAAGTGGGTGAAAAAGGCCGCCTGCCAGGCGTTTATGAAGTACATCGAGGCCTGCCAGAAGGACATGATTGAAGCCCTGGAGCGCTCCAACCGGTTCCGGGCCCCGGGTCCCTTCTCCCGCCTCCACGAGCTGGTCCGGGGCTATCTGGGGGACGGCAACAAGATGGGGGAGGGCTGGCTGCTCACCGCCGAGATGCTGGAGCTGATCCATTCCGGCACCGGGAACATCGTCTGCACCCAGCCCTTCGGCTGCCTGCCCAACCACATCGTCGGCAAGGGTATGATCCGCAAGCTGAAGGACGACTACCCCTACAGCAACATCGTGGCCATTGACTACGACCCCGGAGCAACCAAGATCAACCAGGAAAACCGGATCAAGCTGATGCTGGCCAACGCCAGAGGCCTGCAGCAAAACGCCGGTTCCTCCCGGCGGGAGACCGCCGGCGCCCCTGCCCATACCCTGACCCACGCAGGGGCCCACGCCTGATTATCCGCAAAATTATACAAGCTTCCTCTTGCACAAGCGGGAGGAAGCTTGTATAATAAAACCAACTTTTACGTTTTGAGGAGGGGACGCACCATGTCTCAGCAGGATTGGAAGGCGGATATTGGGGCATTTCAGGAAATGACCCGGAAATTTTACGCCAAGGAGATCAGCGTCAAGGATTACAAGGGGTTTTCCGGCTATTTTGGCAGCTACGCCCAGCGGGGCGGGGAAGCCAGTATGCTCCGGCTTCGCCTGGCCGGCGGACGGATGACCAAGGATAAGCTGGCTTTTCTCACCAGCAGCATCCGCACCCATCAGATCAGCAAAGTGCATTTCACCACCTGCCAGACCGTCCAGCTCCACAATTTAAAAGAAGAGGCCGTGTGCGCTCTGGTGCCCGCTGCCCTGGACCACGGTATCATCGTTCTGGGGGGCGGGGGGGACTTCCCCCGGAACGTGATGGTCTCCCCCCTGTCCGGGGTGGAGCAGGGGGAGTATTTCGACGTGCTTCCCTGCGCCCAAAAGGCCGCGGACTATCTGTTGTCCCTTCTGGGAAAAATCAAAATGCCCCGGAAGCTGAAGGTGAGCTTCTCCAACTCCCCCGCCAACGCCACCCACGCCACCTTCCGGGACCTGGGCTTCGTGGCCCGTCCCGACGGGAAATTTGACGTATATGCCGCCGGCGGCCTGGGGAACAACCCCCGGATGGGGCTGAAGGTGGCCGAGTCCGTGGACCCGGAGAAGATTCTCTATTATGTCCAGGCCATGGTGGATACGTTTATTGCCCACGGCAACTACGAAAACCGGGCCAAGGCCCGTACCCGCTATATGCAGGAATCCTTGGGGGAGGACGGCTTCCGCAGGGCGTTTGGGGAAAAGCTGGAGGTCCTTTTGGCGGCGGGGGGATTGGATACCGCCCCGGAGCCCCAGGAAATTTCCAAAACCGGCTCCGGAACTCTGGAGCATTCCCGGGTAATTGCCCAGAAGCAGCCCGGCCTGTATGCTGTCGTCTGGCACCCCATCGGCGGCTCCCCCGCCCCGGAGCAGCTGCTTGCCCTGGAGGAGACCATTCGGAACATGGACCAGGCTGAGGTCCGCCTGAGCCCTGACGAGACCGCTTATATTATTAACCTGACCGCCGCCGAAGCAGAGCAGGTGCTCTCCGCCACGGAGGGCGGGGCCCGGACCCTGTTTGAGAGCTCCGTCGCCTGCATCGGCGCGTCCATCTGCCAGGTGGGAGCCCGGGATTCCCAGGGGCTCATGGAGAAGCTGGTGGAGATGGCCCGGGAGAAGGGCTTTGCAGACGGGGTGCTGCCCCGGATTCACATCTCCGGCTGTCCCTCCTCCTGCGGCACCCATCAGATTGGAACGCTGGGGTTCCACGGAGGCGTGAAGTCCATGGACGGCAAGCCCCAGCCGGCCTTCACCCTCCACGTAGGCGGCGCGGACGGCCAGGGCCGGGAGCAGTTCGGCGACGTGGCCGGCGTGATTCTGGAGCGGGATATCCCCGGCTTCCTGGCGGACCTGGGGGAGATGGTCCAGAGCGCCGGAACCACCTACGACCTGTGGATTCAGGACCACAGAAAGGACCTGCTGGCACTGGCCAACAACAAGTATCTGGTGTAATAAAAACTCCGGGGGCCGCGGCCCCCGGAGTTTTTATTTGGAAAGCAGCCCGTCCGGGTGCTCCTCCGGCTGAAGCTTGTAGAGCACCTGCAAGATCACCGGCGTTAAAATGGCGGAGGCCAGAATCAGCATAATCACCGCCGGGAAAAAGGCCGCGTTCATCAGCCCCACGGCCAGCCCCTTTTGGGCCACAATCAGGGCCACCTCTCCCCGGTTCATCATGCCTACCCCCACCTTCAGGGCATCCCCGGGGGTGAAGCGGCACAGCAGGGCAGTCCCGCCGCAGCCCACGATTTTCGCCGCCAGGCCCACTGCCAGGAAGGCCAGGGAAAACACCAGGATCGAGCCGTTAAAGGCGCTTACGTCGGTGCTCAGGCCCACGGAGGCAAAAAATACCGGGCCGAAAATGGTGTAGGAGCTGATGTCCAGACGCCGCTCGATGTAGCTGGAATCCTTCAGCTTGGACAGCACCAGACCGGCCATATACGCGCCGGTGATATCGGCCACCCCAAAGAGGGCTTCGGCAATATAGGCCATCATCAGGCAGAAGGCCAGCCCCAGAATGGGCAGACGGCGGGTGTGAGGGTGCCGCAGGTCCATGCGCTCAAAGAGCTGAAACACCAAAAAGCCCACGGTCAGGGCAAAGACGAAAAACAGCGCCGTGTCCAGCACCACGTCCCCGATGGAGGTGGAGGGGTCCTTAAAGCCGGTAATGACGGTCAGCACCACGATGCCCAGCACGTCGTCAATGATGGCGGCGGACAAAATGGTGGTACCCACCTTCCCTTTCAGATGGCCCAGCTCCCGCAGGGCCTGGACCGTAATGGTGACCGACGTGGCCGTCAGCACGCAGCCCAGAAACAGCGCCTGCATAAAGGAGTCGCTGCCCACGCCGCCGGTTCCGTAGAAAGCGGCGTACAGCCCCGTTCCGGCCAGCAGGGGGACAATTACCCCCATAAGAGCCACCAGCAGAGCCACCGGGCCGCTTTTGATAATCTCGTCAATGTTGGAGTCCAGCCCCGCGCCGAACATCAGCAGCACCACGCCCAGCTCCGCCATCTGGGCCAGGAAGTCTGAGGGCTGGACCAGATTCAGCAGACACGGCCCCACCAGCAGTCCGGCCAGAATCTCCCCCGCCACCTGGGGGGCGTTGAGCTTTCGGGCCAGCAGGCCCAGATATTTGCCGGCCACCAAAATGATGGCCAGGTCCCGAAACATTACATATGTCTCCATAAAATCTTCTCTCCTTTATTCCGAACATTGGCAATCATAGCGCCGCGGGAGAGAAAAGTCAACGGGGATCCGATTCAGATTTCGTTTAGATTTCGCCGGTCCCCTCATAATTTACATAACGAACCGCGGAAGTTATGGGCCGGCGCAAAGATCCACATTTTCCACAGGGTTTTCCACATCTCCTGTGGAAAACACAGTTGACGTAACGCATTATCCCAGAGAAATATCCCGGGTGGCGCTGGCGTTCAGATCCCAGCCGGCCCGCTTTCCCGCCTGAAATTCATAAAACCCCTGGGCCCCGATCATGGCGGCGTTGTCGCCGCAGAGGGACAGCTCCGGCAGATAGAGCCGGTCCCCGCTCCGGGCGCAGGCCGCCTGCAAATCCTGTCGGATGCGTCCGTTGGCGGCCACGCCCCCGGCTACGGCAATCTTCCCATAGCCCAGCCTTTCCGCCGCCCGCATGGTCCGGGGGACCAGGCTGTCGCTGACCGCCTGGCCGAAGCTGGCCGCGAAGGAGGGCAGGTCCAGCTCCTCTCCCTTCTGCCGGGCATTGTGAATCAGGTTCAGGGCGGCGGTTTTCAGCCCCGAAAAGGACAGGTCCAGCTCCGCCCCCTGAACGTGGGCCTGGGGCATGGGGTACTTCCGGGGGTCGCCCCCCCGGCTCAGCCGGTCCATGGGGCCGCCGCCTGGATAGCCGATCCCCAGCACCCGGGCCACCTTGTCAAAGCACTCCCCCGCCGCGTCGTCCCGGGTGGACCCCAGCACCGTCATCTCCGTGTAGGATGTTACATCCACAATGGCGGAGGTCCCTCCGGACACGCACAGACACGTAAAGGGGGGCTCCAGGTCCGGGTGGGTGATGTAATTGGCGGCGATGTGTCCCCGGACGTGGTGGACCGGGATCAGGGGCAGATTCAGGGCCAGGGCGGCCCCCTTGGCGAAGTTCACCCCCACCAGCAGCGCCCCGATCAGCCCGGGGGCGCAGGTGACGGCGATGGCGTCCAGCTCCCTTTGGGACAGCCCCGCCTGCCCCACGGCCTGGTCCGCCAGGGCGGTCACCGCCTCCACGTGCTTCCGGGAGGCAATTTCCGGCACCACGCCGCCGTAAATGGTGTGCATCTCAATCTGAGAGGCCACGCAGCTGGACAGCACGGTCCGGCCATCCCGGACCACGGCGGCGGCGGTCTCGTCGCAGGAGGATTCGATGGCTAAAATGTTCATATCAGGCACGTCCCTTTCAAAAAGTTCCGGTGGCGGAGAAAAAACAACCCCACCCGAGATGGGTGGGGCGTTTTCATATGGCGGAGAGAGAGGGATTCGAACCCTCGAACGGGTATTAGCCGTTACACGATTTCCAATCGTGCGCCTTCGACCAGCTCAGCCATCTCTCCACAGAGGACTGCGTTGCTCTTTTCACAGCGAACCCTATTATACCAGTTTTTTTGAAACAGTCAAGCTCTTTTTTAAAATATTTTCCTCCAGGCATGAAAAATTTTCTCTGCCCCAATCGTGTTAAGGGTGAAGGGAGTGACACGAATGACTTCATGTGGTACCGATGAGGAAATCCGGCGGATTGTGACGGAGTACAGCACCATGCTGCTGCGGCTGGCCTGTACCCGCCTGCCATCCACAGCCGACGCGGAGGACGCAGTGCAGGAGACGTTTTTAAAGCTGCTGTCCTCCCGGCCCGCGTTCCGGGACGCCGGACACGAACGGGCCTGGCTGATTCGCACCACCCTTCACCGCGCCAGCGACATCCGCCGTAAGGCGGAACAGCGGAATCTCCCCCTTGACGCAGCGCTGGAGCAGGCCGCGCCGGAGCCGGAACGCGAGCTGCTTTCCGCCGTACAGAGCCTGCCGGAACAGTACAGCGCGGTGCTCCACCTGCATTACTATGAGGGCTATTCCATGAAAGAGATCGGAAAACTGCTGGGCCTGCCCGCCGCCACGGTGGGCACCCGCCTGGCCCGTGGCCGGGAGCGGCTGCGGCAGATGCTGAAGGAGGAAGCGTAATGGACCGAGACGATTATCGTAAGGCGTTTGACACCCTCTCCTTTTCCGCAGATTTTGAGGAGCGGACTCAGGATTTGCTGCGCCGGCGCGCCCGAACCCAAGATAAGGAGAGAAAATCTATGAAACTGAAATTTTTCCGCAAACCAGCCGTTTTTGCCGCCGCCGCCGCCCTGCTGGTGGTGTCCGTATCCGCCGCCGCCCTGCTGCTGCGGCCGGACCAGGTGGCCCAGCACCACAACCAGCCCGTTCTGGCCCAGGCCTTTGAAAGCGGCAATGCCATCGCAGTGAATCAGACGGTGAACACCGGCGATTTCTCCGTACAGCTGACGGGCCTGGTGTCCGGTGAAGGGCTCACCGACTGGAGCCAGGATGTGGACACGTCCCATACCTATGCGGTAGTCGCCCTCAGCCGGCTGGACGGCACTCCCATTGAGCAGCAGAGCTTTGATTTCATCCGTTACCCCCTCACCCCCCTGGTGGCGGGCTACTCGCCCTCGGCGGTAAACAACTGGACCCTGGGGTCCTTTGCCTCCGGCTTCTCCCAGGACGGCGTGTATTACTACCTGCTGGACACCCAGGATCTGAATATGTTTGCCCACCGGACGGTCTATCTGGCCTTTTATGAGGGGGGCGCACCCAGCCGGGAGATTTTCTCCGTAAACCCGGAGGATGGGTCCATCTCCTTCGCGGAGGGCTATGAGGGCCCCCAGGCTCTGTTCACCCTGCCTCTGGACCCGAGCAAGGCGGACCCGGCGGCGGCGGACGCCTTCGTGGAATCCACGGGGCTGAACTGCGACTACAATGCTCCCGCTGAGGATCTCGACGCAGCCGTCCCCGAAGGGGACAACGGATCTGTTGTTTTTTGGGAATGACAGAAAAATCCCCGGAACGTGTCACACGCTCCGGGGATTTTTTTACAGCGCCGCGCTGGGCAGGTTGTCCACAAAGGCCTTCAGCTTGTCCGGGGAGTTGAGCATATGCACCTGAAGGAGAATGGCGTTGCGCTGCTCCTGGGTGCAGTGGTCGTAAAAATGGGCGGCCTGGGGGTTTTCCCGGAGCATGGCCCCGAAGGCGGCGGCGTGCTCTAAGCTTTGATTCATAAAAATCACCTCAGCGGTAGTATGGGGAAAAGTCCGGAAAAACATACTTTATTTGAAATATTTTATGTTCGTGCTGATGAAGTCAATAAACCGGGCCCGGTTTTCCTCGCTGAGTCCGTTGACCTCCATCAGACTGGAAATAAACTGATACTCGGCGCCGGAGGGCGCGCCGCCCTTCAAAAAGTCGATGCTGACGCCCAGGGCGCAGGCGATGCTGTCCAGGGTGGGCAGACTGGGCATCCCGTCTCCCCGCTCGATTTTTCCCAAAAAGTTGTCGGTAATGCCCGCTTTTTCCGCCAGCTGCTCGATGGTGAGCAGCTGCCGCTTGCGCTCCCGGCGGATATTCGCTCCAAGCGCCTTCATGTCAATCATGGGAACACCCCCTACAGAACATTTTATAGGGATTGTATGTCCTTTTTAAGTTCTTGATACTCCGAAAAATATTGACTGTAAGTCCTGTTTGTGGTATACTGAAAAAAATCGACAAGAAAACCGAGGGCTTCACCATGGGAAAGCGGCTCCTCTTTCTGGCGACCGTCCTTGCCGTTTTTCTGTCCGCCTGCGGAAAAGAGAACAGACCGGACGAAAAAACGGTTGCGGGGACCTATCAGAGCACAAATTGGATTTTAGACGGCTGGGACAGCCGCTGTGAAAGGACCATTCTGATTTTGCGGGCGGACGGGCGGTTCCTCCTGCGCCGCTGCACCATGGGTCCGGAGAAAACCCGGCGGGAGAGCGCCTGGGAGGGCCAGTATGTACTGGAGGGCTCCCGCCTGACCCTGCGCGGGGACTGCAAAAGCTATGTACTGCTGTACCTGGACGGGACGCTGTATTGGAATACACTGGAAAAAGTACCGAGACGAGATCCGGAGAGCTGATTTGCTCCCGGGTCTTTTTTGCTGTCATATTCCTCTCGCCGGCCTCATAGGATGGCACAGAACGAAAGGCAGGTGGGTAAGATGGACAAGACCCCCTACCGGCAGGCCGTTTCGGCGCTGCCTCCCCGTCTGCGGGAGGCAGCCCTGGCCCTGCCGGAACCCCTCCAGAACCGGACGGAGGAAGTACGCCTGCGGGCGGGCTGGCCCATGACGGCGGTGCTTGGCGCGGACGAGCTCCCCCTGGGAGAGACGCCCGTCTCTCCCGGCGACCTGGAGCAGCTGCTGGAGCTGGCCAGCCGTGCGTCGGTCCACGCGGTCCTTCCCCAGCTCCGGCGGGGCTACCTCAGCCTGGAGGGGGGCCACCGGCTGGGACTGTGCGGCACGGTCTCCCTGGAGGACGGGGAGGTGCGCACCCTGCGGCGGCTGTCCTCCGCGGCCATCCGGGTGGCCCGGCAGGTCCCCGGGGCCGCCGGTGAGGTGCTCCCCGGGCTGTGCCGGGAGGGCGTTTTGCGCAGCACCCTGATTCTGGCCCCTCCGGGCCTGGGGAAAACCACCCTTCTGCGGGATTTGATCCGCTGTGTCTCCGAAGGGGAGGGGGCGGTTCCCCTCCGGGTGGGGCTGGCGGACGAGAGGGGGGAGGTGGCGGCGCTGGCCCAGGGTCTCCCTCAGCTGGCGGTGGGCCGGCGGACCGATGTGCTGGAGGGCTGTTCCAAGGCCCGGGGGCTGCTGCTGCTTCTGCGCTCCATGAATCCCCAGGTGCTGGCCATGGACGAGATTACCGAGCCGGAGGACATAGCCGCCCTGGAGAGCGCCGCCGGGTGCGGCGTGACTCTGCTCGCCACCGCCCACGGGGAGCGGCGGGAGGACCTGCGGCGGCGTCCCCTCTACCGCAGCCTGCCTCAGTTTATGGAAAAATTGGTCCTCATTCACAGGCAGGAAGGGATACGGACCTATCAAGTGGAGGAACTGCTATGAAACGACTGTTAGGAATTTGTATGCTGGCCGGGTGCGCCGCCTGGACGGGCTTTCGCGCGGCCCGGGACCTGCGCCGCCGGGAGCGGACTCTGGGCGAGCTGGAGCAGGGGCTGGCCCTGCTGTCCCGGGAGCTGGGGCTGTCCGCTCCTCCCATGGACGAGCTGCTGGCAAAGCTGGCGGGCCAGAGCGCCGGCACGGCCCGGACGCTCTTTCAGGAGGCCGGGAAAGCCTTGGAGCAGCTGGACGTGCGGTCCTTCTCGGAGGGCTGGGCCATTGTGGTCCAAAACCTGCCGGATTTGCAGCGGGACAGCCGGGAGGTGCTGGTGGGGCTGGGCCAGGTACTGGGCAGCTACGGCGGCGGAGAACAGCGGCAGGCCCTGGACGCGGCCCGGAAGGAGTTGGGGCGGCTGCGGGAGGCGGCCCGCGCCGAGTGGCAGCGCATGGGCCGGGTTTATCAGGCCATGGGCCTGTCCGGCGGGGCGTTTTTTCTGATTTTACTGCTGTGAATGGGATGTGACATACCATGGATGTAGACCTGATCTTCAAAATTGCGGCCATCGGCATTCTGGTGGCGGTTCTCAACCAGGTACTCAGCCGGGCGGGCCGGGACGAGCAGGCCATGATGACCACCCTGGCCGGACTGGTGGTGGTGCTGATGATGGTGGTGCAGGAGATTGCCAGACTCTTCGACATGGTAAAAGCCCTGTTTGGGCTATAATGGGCCATGGAGGGGATGGTACAGGTGGCCGCCCTGGCGGCGGCGGCGGTTCTGTGCGGCGCGGTGCTCCGCCGGGGCGGCGGGGAGTTTTCCCTGCTTCTGGTGCTGGCGGCCGGGACGTGCATCCTGCTGCTGGCGATGGAGCCGCTGTCCCAGGTGGTGGAGAGCATGGCCCGGATTGCCCGGCTGGCCCAACTGGACGGAGGTCTGGTTCTGCCGGTGATGAAAACCGTGGCCATTTCAATTTTGACCAAAATTACGGCGGAAATCTGCAAATCCTCCGGTGAGGGCGGGATCGCGGCCTTTGTGGAGACAGCGGGAACGGCGCTGGCTCTGGCGGTGGCCGCGCCTCTGGCGGAGGGAGTGCTGGAGCTGATGGCGGAGATGCTGCTATGAGAGTTTTTTTCACAATCTGCCTGCTGTGCCTGGTTCTGTGTCCCGGTGCGGCGGCGGCGGAGCCGGAGATTCCCGGTCTGGACCAGCTGTGGGAGACGGCCCAGGGCTACGGGGTCACGGAGGGGGAGGACCTGGAGGGGGGGCTGTCCAACCTGTTTCAGGACGCATGGAGCAATCTGGGGGACCTGCTGCGCCGCAGCGCCGTCACCGCCGGAAAGCTGCTGGCCATCGCGGCCCTGTGCGCCCTGGCCCGGGGCGCGGGAGAGGACAACCTCCAGGCGGTGGAGATCACCGGGGCCCTGGCCATCACCGCCCTGACTGTGAGCGACATGGGGGCCATGATCGGCCTGGGCCGGGACACGATCGGCAAGATGAACATTTTTTCCGATGTGCTTCTGCCGGTGATGGCGGTGCTCACCGCCGCCACGGGACAGGCCACCGGCGCGGCGGTCCGCCAGGGGGCCACCATGCTGTTTGTCCAGCTGCTGCTGTCCCTGGTGGACGGGGTGCTGATCCCCCTGATCTACGCCTATATGGCGGTGTGCTGCGCCCAGGCGGCGGTGGACAGCCCGGGGCTGGGGAAGATCGCGGCCCTGCTGAAGGGGGCGGCGCAGGGCCTGCTCACCGGGGTGCTGCTGGCCTTCGTGGGGTATCTCACCGCCAGCGGCGCCATCGCCGGCACCGCGGATGCGGCGGCCATCAAGGCGGCCAAGCTGGCCATGGGGCGGATGATCCCCGTGGTGGGGAGCATTTTGGCGGACGCGGCGGAGTCGGTGCTGGCGGGGGCCGGGATTTTGAAGGGAACCGTGGGGGCGGCGGGGCTGCTGGTGGTACTGGCCATCTGCATTACCCCCTTCCTGCGGCTGGGCCTGCACTACTTAACCTACAAGGTGGCCGCGGCCCTCACCGCCACCATCGCCAGCCCCCGCCTCAGCCAGCTGGTGGACAGCATCGGCTCCGCCTTTGGCCTGGTGCTGGGAATGACGGGGGCCTGCGCCCTGCTGCTGCTGTTCAGCCTGGTGTCGGCGGTTACGGCGGTGGCTCTATGATGGGTCTGCTGCGGGACTGGCTGCTGGGGGTAACGGCGGCGGCCCTTCTGGCCGCCCTGGCCCAGAGCCTGATGCCCCCGGGACCGGTGAAAAAGGCCGGGGGGCTTGTCTGCGGCCTGGTGCTGCTGTGGGCGGTGTTCTCCCCCCTGGCGGGGGGGCTGGACCAGCTGCCTCCCCTGCCCGCCCAGGATTATCTGGAGCAGGTGGAGCTGCGGGCCCGGGAATTGCAGGAGCAGGTCCAGGAGCAGCGGAAAGCCGTCATAGAGGATGAGCTTAACGCATATATTCTGGACAAGGCGGCGCAGCAGGGGATTGTGTGCCAGGTACAGATTACGTGCCGGGCGGGAGAAGAGGGGCTGTTTGTCCCGGCAGAGGCCCAGCTCTCCGCCCCGGAGGAGGCATGGCCCCAGTTGAGCCGGATTCTGACAGAGGATCTGGGAATTCCGGCCCAGCGTCAAACCTATGAAAAGGAGGCGGCGTCGTGAAGTTGAAATTGCCCCCGTGGAGCCGGAGCGGGTGGGGCGTTGTAAAAAAGTACCAATATGTACTGCTGGTGGCCCTGGTGGGGGCGGTGCTGCTGCTGATTCCCTCCGGGGAGAAGCCGGCGGAGACCGCCGCCCCGGAGGAGGGACAGCAGTTTCGTTTAGAGGAGCTGGAGAAGCGGCTGGAACAGGCTTTGGGGCAAATTGAGGGGGCCGGAGAGGTCCACGCGGTGCTGACGCTGAAAAGCGGCAGCCGGCAGGTCCTGGCCCAGGCTGTGGACCGGGACGGAAACGGCGGCAGCAGCTTCGCCCCGGTGACGGTGGGCCGGGGGGCGGGCAGCCAGGAGGTGGTTCCCCTCCAGACCCTGGCTCCGGAGTACCAGGGGGCGCTGATTGTGTGCCAGGGAGGCGGCGACCCGGCGGTCCGGCTGAACATACTCCAGGCAGTTTCCGCACTGACCGGACTGGGGGCCGATAAAATATCCATCTGCAAAAGCGGATAACAAGACCGCGGTAAATACAACAATTAGGAGGAATGAACATGAAAACAGGCAAGAAAAGCGGATTTTCCCAGCTGTGGCGGCGCAATGCGGTGGTAGCGGCCATCGCGCTGTTCGTGTGCGCAGCGGTGTATCTCAACTGGAGCTATGAGCAGCAGCAGGCGGAAACGGGCAAAACTCTGGGCGAGTCCACCATGGTGGACGGCAAGACCGGCGACGCGCTCCTGGGGGAGGGCAAGACCCAGACCGGGACCACCGGCACCCAGGACCCCTCCGCTCAGCCCCAGGCAGACGCGAAGGAGGGCACGACCACCTCCGCGGCGGTGAGCAGCTACTTTGCCACCGCCCGGCTCAACCGCCAGCAGGCCCGGGACAGCGCGTTAAGTCTCTTGCAGGACGCCGCCGCCGGGGAGGAGGCGGACCAGACCATGCGGGACCAGGCCAACGAGAGCATCCAGACTATGGCGGACTATACGGTAACCGAGGCCCAGATTGAAAACCTGGTGGTGGCCAAGGGGTATGCGGACTGCGTGGCCTTCATTGGAGAGGGGGCGCTGAGTCTGGCGGTGGCCGCCCCCGACGGAGGGCTGACCGATGTGGACACCGCCCGGATTGTGGACGTGGTGGGCCAGGTGAGCGAATTTACCGCCAGTCAAATCCACATTATTGAAGTGGAATAGAGTGGATATTGTGCATGGCCTCATTCTGTAGTATAATAATGTATCCCTTACGAAATGAGGCTGTGCTATGAAAAAGAAACCAGCATTTCTTCTGCCCCTGTTTTTGGCTCTGACGCTGCTGCTGTCCGGCTGTGATTCCCAGTTTGGCGTTACCGTCATTCTGACCGCTCCCCCGGCCGGGTCCTCTTCCGGCCAGACGCTTCCCGGAGACGCGTCCGGTGTCGTGGACCTGCCGGAGGCCCCGGATGTTCCGGAAGCTCCGGAAGCCCCGGAGGCGCCGGACCAGGAGGGCTATTATTACGACCTGGAACATGTTGTGCTCTACCTGTTCACATACGGGGAGCTGCCCCCCAATTACATCACCAAATCCGAAGCCCGGGACCTGGGCTGGGAGGGCGGTTCTGTGGAGCGCTATCTGGAGGGGGCGGCCATCGGCGGCGACCGGTTCGGCAACCGGGAGGGCCTGCTGCCCCAGGAGGACGGGCGGCGCTATACGGAATGCGACCTGAATACCGATGGAGCCAGCAGCCGGGGCGCGGAACGGCTGATTTTCTCCAATGACGGCCTATACTTTTACACCGAGAACCACTATGAGAGTTTTCTGGAGGTTTGGGTTGAGGACGGAGAGGTGGTACTGGGATGCGAACCATTCGTTTAGACTGCCGGCAGATGGAGGACCGGGAGCGTCTGCACGCCTACCTGGCCCAAACGCTGGAGTTCCCCTCCTGGTACGGGCGGAATCTGGACGCCCTGTTTGATCTGCTGTGCGATCTGCTGCCGGTCCGCCTGATTTTTGACCATACGGAGGTCCTTGAAGCCTACGGGCAGGCCGCTCTGGAGACCTTCCGGGACGCGGCGAAAAGCAACCCGGGACTGGAACTGGTCTTTGAGGACCAGGCGTAATACGCGCTGATTTGCAGGGGCGGCCTTTGGCCGCCCCTTTTGCGCTGGCTCCGGCGAAAACCGCCCCTTGACAAAGGTGCCCTGCCTGTGGTATTCTGTTGTCAGACAACTTCTTTAAATTAGACATCAAAATCAGGAGGTACATACCCATGCGCTCAGACGTTGTGAAAAAAGGAATCCCCGCCGCCCCCAACCGCTCCCTGCTCTATGCCCTGGGCTACACCAAGGAGGAGCTGGAACGCCCCCTCATCGGGGTGGTCTGCTCCTACAATGAGATCGTTCCCGGCCATATGAATCTGGACAAAATCGCCGAGGCCGTCAAGGCCGGAATCCGGGCCGCCGGAGGCACTCCGGTGGAGTTCCCCGCCATCGCCGTGTGCGACGGCATCGCCATGGGCCACGTGGGCATGAAGTACTCCCTGGTCACCCGGGACCTGATCGCCGACTCCACCGAGGCCATGGCCATGGCCCACCAGTTCGACGGCCTGGTGATGATCCCCAACTGTGACAAGAACGTCCCCGGCCTGCTCATGGCCGCCGCCCGGGTGAACG
>CAJUPG010000046.1 GCA_910588455.1 uncultured Oscillospiraceae bacterium | reverse complement strand
TCCGTGGCCTCCGCCGACAGCTCCAACGTATCAAACCGGGTTTTCATATCCTTTGGCAAAGAAATTTGATGTCAAAACATGACCCGCGACGAGTACGGCAGCTTACTGAAAGAGCTGCGGAATGCTGGCGTTATTTCTTCCCAGGATTTTAGTGTCGGCTTTGGCGGTGCGGTTCCCTATAATGGGCCGTCCGGGAAGGTTTTGCAAATCCCTCGCATGGATACAATGGTTTCACTCATTTCTTGATCACCGGCTTCCTTTTCATTTTACATTTCGATGAATTTCCCATCTATTTACCATTTCTTTTTATCACTAATAACAGTTTAGCAAAGAGCCCATGCAAATCCAAGGGGGGAATCTTTTGTCTTAGAGGGGGTTTCTTACGCACTTTAGACAGAAAAACCCGCCATGCAATATTTTTCAAGTTTATATCAAAATTACCTTGACAAACGCTGGTCATCTGGATATAATGTACGAATGTAAAGGCAAAGGCGTCTTTAAGGTATAGACCTTAGAGACGCTTTCGCTTTTTTTATTTTTTCTGTACGGAAAGGGTGCGTCAACATGTCAGAATCAGCGATGAAATTGCTCAGCTATTTTGGAACCTATACCCCCGGCGAGGCGGGCGCGGTCAGTGCCTTTAAATTCGAGTATCTTACCACCCTAGGCTTCGCAGCCATTGTCATCTTCTTGGGACGGGCCGTTGTGGCTCACTCCGCCCCCCTGCGCAAATTCGCCATTCCCGCCCCGGTGGTTTCCGGTCTGATCTTTTCCATCCTGATTTCCCTGCTGAAGGGTTCTGGACTGATCGCCCTCTCCTTTGACAGCGCCACCATCAAAGACCTGTGCCAAAACCTGTTCTTCCTATGCGTCGGCTTCGGCTTCAGCACCCGGATGCTGAAACGGGCGGGTGGCAGTCTCTGCGTAAAAATCGCCATCGGTGCCTGCCTGCTCATCACGCTTCAGGACGTGGCAGGCGTACTGGTCGGCAACCTGGTTGGCCTCCACCCTCTGCTCTCCCTCCAGTGCTCCTCCGCCGCCATGTCCGGCGGGGTTGGCACCGCCTCCGCCTTTGGCCCTATCTTTCAGAAGATGGGCGCCCCAGACTCCGCCACTACAGTGGGGGTGGCCGCAGGAACCTTGGGCAATGTGATGGGTTCCCTGATTGGCGGACCGGTGGCCGCTTTCCTCATCAGCCGCCACCACCTGAAGTCCGACCCCAACGACAAGCCCGAAGCCATTGCCTCCGGCGCTGTCCCCGAACTGAACAACAGCCGGATGATCTCCATGTTCGCCATGTGCCTGCTGCTGGCCGCCCTGGGTATGCCCATCTACTGTCTGCTGGACAACATTCCTAAGATCGAAATGCCCAAATTTATTGGGTGTCTCTTTGCCGGCGCCATTGGCCGCAACGTGATGGAAGCCGCCAATATCAAATTCTACACTCCCGAGGTGGACGCCATTGAGCACATGTTCCTGGAGCTGTACCTGGCTCTGGTGCTCATGACCATCGACATCACCGCCTTGGCTCCTGTGGCGGGGCAGATGAGTGTTATTCTGGCGGCCCAGGCCGTGCTCATCGCTCTGTTCGGCATCTTCGTCTCCTTTAATCTCTTTGGCCGGGATTACGGAGCGGCGGTGATGACCGCCGGCAACTGCGGTTGGGGCTGTGGCTCCGGGCCCAACGCCGTAGCCAATGAGAAGGCGGTGATGGACCAGTACGGCTGGCATAATATCGCTTGGGTCCTCTACCCTTCTTTCGCTGTCATTATCGACGATATCTATAATCCCATCTTTTTATCTCTTTTCGGCGGCTTTGTTGCCTAAAGGTTCCAGAGTCCTTTTACCCTTTGTGTTGCTGAAGGATAACAGGCATAACCCATCCCGTTTTATCACATGTTCCGCCGCCGCACACCAAACAGAAAACTCAATATCTCCGATAGAGGTCTCTACGCCGTTGCGATAGGAATAAATCTTTCGTTTCCCTGTGCCTGAAGTAATGCTGGAACCGGTCTCATATTTCCATTGCAAATCATCTGTTGTAACAAGGGATAAGTTTATCATTGCGATGCTGTCGATCCTGTTCGCCATTTCGGTTCAGCTCCATTTCTGACGTTTGTCTGCCAATCTTTTCATACTATTTGAATACGGCATACCGTAAAAATGCTCCCGGCCCAGCAGACCGGGAGCACCATTTTAAGCAGTACAATTTTGACACAATACAACTTCCCGGCAGATGGAGCAGCCTCCCATACAGGCCAGCCGGTGTTCACAATCAGGGCAGCTTTGGCGGAGGTGGTTCCGGAAATCCTCGAAAACCGGACTGTCCCATGCCTCCTGAATGGTATGGGTCCGCAGGTCCACCGCCCACCGTCTAGCCTGGTTGTCAAAACTACACGGCAGCATCACCATATCCGGGCTGATGTAGGCCGACCAGCGGGCGCCCTCGCAGGTATCAATGCTGTCCAGATTGACTTCGATTGATTGCGAAACTAACCCTGGAACTGTACAGGAGTCAAATCCTATCTTATACTCATGGTCACCGCCACAGGCAAGTTCAAGAAACTCCTTCACTCGGGGGTCATTGTAACTCAGGACCTGTTCCTGGCTTCCAAGCCCAACTGGCTTGTGAAGCAAAAACACAATAGCGTTGATACCAGATGGAAAACTGCGCTCCTTCAGGTGGGTCACCGCTTCTTCAATCGTGCTGTTGCTGACCACATAGTGAATATTGGTCTTAACTTCGGCCTGGAGCAACAGGTCGATTGCCCGCAGTGTATAAGGGCTTCGATACCAGCTTACCGCCACGGCCCCGCAGTACTTTTTGCAAAGCTGGGCAAGTTCAGCATTTAGCCCCAGGCCAGAGGTGGTGAAGTTCGGCACGATGCCAGCGCTCCGGCAGGTCTCAAGGATTTCCGCAAAGTGTTCGTGTTGGTCGGGGTCTCCACAGCCGCCCAGCGCGATTTGATAGGTGTTTCCTTCGCACTGCCTGGCGATCTCCTGAAAATCCTCTAATGTCATGTTGGGGGCGGTGGCGTGGAGACCGTCCTGGTAGCACTCCACACCAGCTTTCAGGCACAGGCCGCTCTGACCATGCCGACAATGCCCCATGATACCGACATCCAGCAATTCGGGAAAAGAGGTCATGAAAGGGTCTTCCGATGACTCAACTCCATTTTTAATGATACCTGACCGCACATAATGGCCGGTAGCCTCATCAAAAAACGAAATAAAGTCCTTATCTTTTCGCATTTTCATATGTGAAGCGGTCTCCTGGCTTAGTAGTTCAAATCGCCGTCTAAAATTGAGAAAGTATCCGGGGCCGCACTCTCCAGGACCTTCCACAGCCGCTCAAAGAGTTCAGCATATGTGTCTTCACAGCATTCAAAGTCAACATCGCCATGGCGGATCGTTTTCCCTTCTGCCAGAGCCTGACGAATGGCCGCCTGCTCATCGTCATCCCTTATATAATTCTCTTTGAATGCTTTATGGATTTCTTCCTCAGAACTCTCCGGGGTCAGAATGGTGTCTCCCAACATATTGTCCATAACATATTTAAGGATAGTCTCTTTCTGAGCCTCGCTGAACTCTCCTTTTTGTGCTAAAATGAAACTGCTGCTACTGGAATTGGTGATAAAATCGGTTCTGATCTTCATATTCTGCGGACAAGGCCATGCGCCTTGCCCCACCTCCTTTAAGTCATATTTGGGATACCGTTGTGTACCCTGCTGACAGTATATATGGTGAGCAAAAGACTGTACAGAAACCAATGGGCTAAAGCATGACTATGAGTACACAAACAATAAAAAAGCCAGATCCACTATGAACCTGGCTTTTTGGCCGGATTATCTTTACATTCGCGCTACGCCTATGGCGGCTGGCTCATGCCGTGGGTACGGATACTTCGTCTCGTAGCAACGACGATTTCTGTCAGAACTGCACGCGCACAAATTATACAATCACCCAGAATTTCTTACAAGAACTTTCCTTTGTTACACTCAGTGACAGCCTGGACTGGAAGGACCTGTCCGCGCCGGAGATTACCCAGCGGGTGACCTCCAAGGTCCAGCCGGGCTCCATTGTGCTGTTCCACAACGCCGCACTCCATACCCCGGAGGCCCTGCCCTCTATTCTGGAGACGCTGATTCAGGAGGGCTACACCTTCGTTCCCATCTCCCAGATTATCCTCACCGGGGACTACACCATCGACCACACAGGCCGTCAGTGTCCGTCCTGAACTGTATAAACCCTCTGAAATGACACATACTGATCCGGTAAATTCAAATCAGGAGGGTTTCGTATGACCACAAAGGAATTGCTCTATATCGAGGACGCTTTGGGCCACGCCCAATATTTCCAGACCAAGTGCCAGGAGACCGCCAACCAGATTCAGGATGCGGAGCTGAAGAGCTTTGTGCAGCAGATGGGGCAGAAGCACCAGCAGATTTTCCAGAGCTTCTACGGCCTGCTGTAAGGGAGGAGAGGAAAACATGGACGATAAAAATTTGATGGAAAACATTATCCTGCTGGAAAAGGGCGTGTGCGACCTGCTGCTCCACGGAACGATTGAGTCCCCCACCGGCAGCGTACACCAGACCTTCAGCATGGCCCTGAACGACGCGCTGGGGATGCAGGACAGCACCTACAGCAAAATGGCCGCCAAGGGCTGGTATCCCACGGAGCAGGCGGACCAGGCCAAGGTGGATACGGTCAAGCAGAAGTTCTGCGCGCAGTAACGCCGCAGCCCGAAAGGCCGGGCCGCTTTCAGACCAATACCGGCTTTTGCAAAAAAGGTACGCGGCCAGACCGCGTACCTTTTTTCATGAAAATGCAAGTAAGCCTGTAAGCCGGGTTCTGTCTTTTAAGACAGCCATCTATCTCGACGCACGGTTGCCCGTACGCTCTAGCCGCCTCCCCGGGACGGCCGGGCCGGCCTGTGTGTCCCTCCACGGCGTTGCTCCGGATAGAGTTTACAGCAATGGACGCTTCCACGCCATTGGGTGAGCTCTTACCTCGCCTTTCCATCCTTACCTGCCCTAGCGGACAGGCGGTCTATTTCTGTTGCACTTTTCCTAGGGTCGCCCCCGGCGGGTGTTACCCGTTATCCTTGCCCTGCGGAGCCCGGACTTTCCTCACAGGCGGGCCTTTCGCCCCGCCCGCGCGGCTGTCCAGCTTACTTGCTTGACTATGATACCGGAATTTCAGGGAAATGTCAAATCCTTTTGGCGGCTTTCCTCCAAAATCTGCCCCGCAAAGCCTCTATACGCTTTCATACACCTCCCGGTGCACCTCCGACA
Organism: uncultured Oscillospiraceae bacterium; assembly: GCA_910588455.1. Taxonomy (GTDB): domain Bacteria; phylum Bacillota; class Clostridia; order Oscillospirales; family Oscillospiraceae; genus Lawsonibacter. The sequence continues at coordinate 11,849 of CAJUPG010000046.1, read as the reverse complement.
ATCGGACCTGCACGGCGGGGAACTCTTTTTGCAGAAAATCCACCAGCGCCGGACAAACCACCTGTTCCGTGGCGTAGTGCCCCGCGTCCAGCAGGTTCAGGCCCAGGGCCTTGGCCTCCAGAAATACATCATATTTTACGTCTGCGGTAACGAAGGTATCGCACCCGGACTCCACCGCCTCATGGAGCATGGACCCGCAGGAGCCGCCCCCCACGGCCACCTGCTCCACCGGGCGGCCTCCGTCCACAAACCGAACGCCGGCGGCGTTCAGCCGGTCCTTTACAAAGGCCGCATACTCCCGGACCGGCAGTCCCCTCCGGTGGGCCTGGCCCATCCGGCCAATGTGCTCCGCCTCAAAGGGGACGGGGCTGGCCAGCTCCAGGGCTGCGGCCAGACGGTCATTTACCCCGCCCTGGGCCGCGTCCAGGTTGGTGTGGGCGCAGATGGCGGAAATTCGGTTCTCGATCAGCGCCAGCAGGACCCTCCCGGTCTCGTCCCGGTCGGTAACCGCCTTCACCGGATGGAAAATAACCGGGTGGTGGGACACAATCAAATCCGCCCCCCAGCGGCCCGCCTCCTCCGCCACCGCCTGAGTAATATCCAGAGCCACCAAAATTTTCCGGACCTCCCGCTCACTCCGACCCGCCAGGAACCCCGCATTATCGAAATCCAGCTGGGTCCCAAAGGGAGCCAGACGGTCCAGAGCCTGAAATACATCCTTTACCGCTGCCATGCGCTCCACTCCTCTCTCATCTCCAGCAGGCCCGCCCGGACCTGCTCCAGCTCCCGCTGTTTTTCCACCGTTTCCCGGCCTTGGTGCAGGCCCTCCAGGGCACGGCCGGTCTTTCCAAGCAGCTGATCCAGCCAGACGCCCCGGAGCGGGTCCCGGCTCTGCCGGCCTGCCCACAGCTCCGCAGGGGTGAACCCCTGTTCCCGGCCGGCCTCCACGCCCAGAATCACATAGAGGGTCTCCCCTTCCCGGGCCAGCGTTTCCCGGGCAATAACAAATTCGTGCTCCCACAGCCACCGGCGCAGCTCCGGCTGGGAGCTCATAGGCTGAAGCAGCAGCCGCATCCCCTGCCAGCCGGTCCAGGGCGCGCGGGCCAGAATCTGGGCGATGGTCTCTCCCCCCATGCCGGCAATGACAATAACGTCCGCCTCCTCCCGGCCCAGGCCCTGGAGGCCGTCGCACAGCCGGAAGTCCATCCGGTCCTCACAGTCCGCCTTCCGGGCGGTCTGGCGGGCCCGTGCCAGGGGTCCGGGCCGCAAATCCGCCGCGATTGCCCGGGAAATTTTTCGATTTTGCAGCAGCCATGCGGGCAGATAGGCGTGGTCGGTGCCCACGTCCGCCAGCACCTCCCCTTCCGCCTGATCCGCAATGGCCTGGAGCCGGGGGGTTAAGCGGATCTGCTTCAAAGGACTCCCTCCAGCCGCAGCTTGATCCGCAGGGCCTGGGCAAAGTCCCGGGCGGCCTCCTCCTTCTCCGGGTCCATAAAGGGCTGCTTCGGGCCCAAATCCCGCCGGGCCAGCATCCCGATGTACCGCATATTGGTGTGCTTGCACCAGCGCTTCAGCCCCTCTTCCCACAAATCGCAGCCCTTCTCCGTCCGGTAGCCGCAGGTAACAATGGAGGCTGCCGGCTTGTTTTCCAGCAGCGCGGGCCCCTTCTCCCCCCCATAATACTTGCACATCCCATAAATCAGCCGGTCCAGCACCGATTTCATGGGGGCGGTACAATACCAGGAGTAAATGGGAGTGGCTAAAATCAGCAGATCACTGGCCCGGACAGCCTGGGCAATCTCCTCCATGCCGTCCTTTTGTACGCAGGCAAATTCCTCCCAATTCTTCTGGCAGCCCTGACAGCCCAGGCAGGGCTTTATGTCCTGGTTGTACAGCCAGGTCACCTGGCAGTCAATGTTCAGCTTTTTGCATTCGTCCAGAAAGGGATTTAACAGGGCGGCGGTGTTCCCCTGGGGGTGGGGACTGCCCATCAGTACCGTATATTTCATAAAAACCTCCTTACCAATTTGAAAAAAAAGGGGACGGCCCTGTAAAGCCGTCCCCCTTGTCACTCCTTCGACGATCAGCCCTGGGCGGCAATGGCCGCGTTTACCTTCGCCAGCAGCTCGTCCGGGTCAACCCCGTGAACCATGCAGGCCTTCTCCACGGTCTCCCCCCGGGAGGCGGGGCAGCCCAGACAGTGCATCCCGATGGACAGGAACAGGGGCGCTGTGTCGGGGGCGATGGTAAGAATATCGCCGATAATCGTATCCTTGGTAATGGTCATAATAAAACCCTCCATTTTTCTAATCTGGGGATAGTATATCCCATTTAGGTGAAAATTGCAATGTAGTTTTTTAAAATTATCGCGCCCACTCCGGCACGGCCTTAGCCTGCTCATACAGCCGCGCATAGCTCTGGTGGCGGCTGGGGGCGATTTTCCCCTCCTCCACCGCCTGACGCACCGCGCAGCCCTTTTCCTTCATATGTGCGCAGTCGGGAAACCGGCACTTGTCCCTATAGGGGGCGAACTCACGGAAGTAGCCCGCCAGCGCCTCCGGCGGAGGAAGCACCTCCTCCTCAAAGGAGGAAAATCCCGGCGTATCCGCCACCGCCGCCCCGCAGGACAGACGGAAGAGCTCCACATGGCGGGTAGTATGCCGCCCCCGGCCCAGCTTGTCGCTGACCTGTCCGGTTTTCAGGGCAAACCCCGGCTCCAGGGCGTTGAGCAGGCTGGATTTCCCTACGCCTGTATTCCCTGTAAAGGCACATACCTTGTCAGAAATCAGCGCCCGGAGACGGTCCACCCCCTCCCCGGTCTCCGCGCTGACGCACAGGGCCGGGTAGCCGGCCTCCCGGTAAACGGCCGCCAGTTCCTCCCCGGAGCGCAGGTCCGTCTTGTTGACGCAGACCAGGCCCTCACAGCCCTTGGCCTCCGCCGTGACTAACAGGCGGTCGATCAAAAACGGGTCGGTGACGGGATTGACCAGGGAGGCCAGCACTACCATCAGGTCGATGTTGGCCACCAGGGGCCGGTGAAACTGGTTTTTCCGGGGCAAAATTTCATCCAGGGCCCCCTGCCCCCCCTCCAGGGGGGTAAAACGGACATAGTCCCCCACCAGGGGGGACTGTCCGGCATGACGGTGCTTGCCGCGGGCCCGGCAGGCGTATACCTGCCGGCCGTCATTCACATAGTAGAAGCCGCTCAGGGCCTTTTGGATCTGTCCTTCCATGCTCAGGTCTCCGGGGTCTGGCCGGAGCTGCTGCTCTCATGGGTAAAGACAATCGTCTCCTGCTTGGCAATGGAGTCGTTGATATAAACCACAAGATGCTTGGTCCCTGTACCGGTCAGGGGAATCTCCGCCGCAGCCTCCATCGCCGTGTCGTAGTCCTGGTTGTAGACCTCCACCCCGTCCAGGGTGGCCCGGACGGTGACAATCTCGCCGGTGGCGGGCAGGGGCACCGGGATGGTCAAATGGACCTCATCCGGCTCCTCGGGGGGCAGGGTGCTGGGGTCGGGCCCCATGCTGACCTGAAGGTTGACCTTGGTCCCCTCTGTCACCATGGCGTTGAATTCCGGATACTGGGTGATAATCCGCCCCTCCTCCACATCGTCGCTGTAGACCTTCTCGTCAATGTTCCCGGGCTCCAAATTATAGGTTTTGATGGTACTCAGCGCGTTTTCCAGGGTGAGTCCTTCCACCAGAGGCATCCGGAATTCCTGCTCGTCCTTTCCGCTGCTGACAGTCAAAAGCACCTCGTCGCCGGGAGACAGCGTAAAGCCCTCCGGATAGCTGGCCCGGATCACATTGTCCTTTTCCACCTCGTCGCTGGGCTCGTACTGGGGGGCGGGGACCATCAGTCCCATATCCTTCAATTCAAGCATCACGTCCCGCCATCCCCGGTTTTCCACCGGCGGCATGATGATAACCTGCGGCCCGGCGCTGACCACCACGGAAATCGCGCCGGTCTCGTCCACCTTCTCCCCCGCCGCCGGGGTCTGCTCCAGAATGGTGCCCTCCTCCGCGTCGTTGACCCGCGGGTCGCCGGAAATGGTCACCGTGAAGCCGTTGAGCAGCTTTTCGTCGTCCTGCACCGCCTCATAGAGCTTTCCGGTCAGGGTAGGGACCGTAATCTGCTCCGGGGTCTGGGTGGCCGGATTCATCAAAATCTGATACAGGAAGAAGAAAATACCCGCCACAAAGGCCAGAATCACCGCAATAGCCGCCACAATGGGCCAGGGGGAGGTGGCGGGGCGCTCGTCGTAGTCGTAATCGTCCTCCCGGTAGCGATCCCGCTCCCGGTCCCGTTCCCGCCGGGACAGGGAGGAAGCCGCCGGCATCACCTGGGTCCGGTCCCCGTCCGGCTCCATGGGCAGGGGCTCCGCCGGGCTGTAGTCAAAATTGATGTTGGGATTTTTCCGGAATTCCTCCAGATCCGCCAGCATGAAGTCGGCGGAGGGGTAGCGGTCGTCCGGATTGGGGGCCATGGCCCGCATGGTGATGGCCTCCAGGGCCTCCGGGATGGTGGAATCCAGCTCCCGGGGGGACAGGGGGATAGAGTTGATGTGCTGGATGGCCACCGAGACCGCGTTGTCCCCCTCAAAGGGCAGGCGGCCGGTAATCATTTCGTAGAGCACCACGCCGGCGGAATAGAGGTCCGACCGGGCATCGATGTGGCTGCCCCGGGCCTGCTCGGGGGAGATATAGTGCACCGACCCCAGCGCCTCCTGGGTCAGGGTGCTGTGTCCCCCGGAGGACACCCGGGCAATGCCGAAGTCGGCAACCTTTACGCTGCCGTCCCGGAGAACCATAATGTTGTGGGGCTTGATGTCCCGGTGAATGATCCCCCGGCTGTGGGCGTGGCCCAGGGCCTTGGTAATCTGGGTGATAAAGTGCAGGGCCTCCCGCCAGTTGAGCTTGTTCCCCTTTTTCTGCATATACTGCTTGAGGGTGATGCCGTCAATGAGCTCCATCACAATGTACTCAAACTCCGACGAGCGGCTCACATCGTACACCGCCACGATGTTGGGGTGGGACAGCATGGCCACCGCCTGGGATTCGTCGTGGAACCGGCGGCGGAACTCCGCATCCGACGCCAGCTCGTCCCGGAGGATTTTGATGGCCACAAGCCGGTTGAGCCGGTGGCACCGGGCCTTATATACCCGCGCCATGCCGCCGGAGCCGATCAGCTCCAGAATTTCGTATCGATTGTCGAGTAATTTACCAATATAAGGGTCCATGGTAAATCTCCTCCTTACATTCCCTTTGCAAAGTCATAGCATCTCACCGCTGAATCAGAACCGCCGTCACGTTGTCCGGCGCGCCCCGCTCCAACGCCCGCTCCAGCAGCTGCCGGCCGCAGGACTCCAGACCGCCCCCCTGGGCGATCACCTCCAGCAGCTCCTGGTCCGTGAGCATATTGCTCAGTCCGTCGCTGCACAGCAGCAGGACATCCCCCGGCTCCAGAGGCTGGCGGAAATAGTCCGCCCGCAGCTCCGGCTCGGAGCCCAGCGCCCGGGTAATCAGGTTACGGTGGGGGTGGACCCGCGCCTGTTCCCGGGTCAGCTCTCCCCGCTGGACCAGATCCTCCACCAGGGAGTGGTCCCGGGTAATCCGGCGGATCTGGCCCCGGGCAATGTGATAGGCCCGGCTGTCCCCCTCGTTGAGAACAGCGGCCTCCCACTCCCCGGCCAGCACCGCCACCAGAGTGGTGCCCATTCCGGTACAGTCCGCATCCGTGCTGGCCCGGTGGTACACCGCCCGGTTGGCCTGGACAGCGGCCTGCTCCAGCCGTTCCCGGTCCTCCGCGGCATCCTCCGGGTGCAGGAAGGACTCTAAAAAGCGCTCCACCGCCATGGTACTGGCCACGTTCCCGGCCCGGGCCCCGCCCATGCCGTCGCACACCACCGCCAAAACGCGGCCGTCCTCCAGCACCCTATGGGCGAACGCGTCCTGGTTCTGCTCCCGGATTACGCCCCGGTCGGTAATACCCCATACATTCATGGATCATCTTCCTTTTTCTATCATTGGTCCCGCTGCGCCGCCTTGCGGCGCAGCTGGCCGCAGGAGGCGTCGATGTCTCCCCCCAGTTTCCGGCGCACCGTCACCGTCACGCCCTGGCGCTCCAGCCGCTTCTGAAAGGCGGCAACCCGGCGGCTGGGCTTCAGGGGGCTCTCCTCCACATGGTTGAGGGGGATCAGGTTCACGTGTCCCGGCGTACCCCGCAGCAGGGCGGCCAGCTGGTCCGCCTGGGCGTCGGAGTCATTGACCCCGTCAATCATGGCGTACTCGTAGGAGATACGCCGGCCGGTTTTTTCAAAATACCGGCGGCAGGTTTCCATCAGCTTCTCCACCCCGACCCTTCGATTCACCGGCATAATCCGGGAGCGGGTCCCGTCGTCGGGGGCATGAAGGGAAACCGATAGAGTTAATTGTAACTCATATTGGGCCAGTTTGTCAATTTGCTCCGTTAAACCGCAGGTGGACAGAGAGATATGCCGCATCCCGATGTTCAGCCCCTGGGGGTGGTTCACCAGCCGCAAAAACCGCAAAACGTTATCAAAATTATCCAAAGGCTCCCCGATTCCCATCAAAACAATGTTGGAAACGGGGGCTCCGCTGTCCACCTGGGTAAACAGGACCTGGTCCAAAATTTCTCCCGCCGTCAGGTCCCGGACCTTTCCGCCCAGGGTGGAGGCGCAGAAGGCGCACCCCATCCGGCATCCCACCTGGCTGGAGACGCACACGGTATTGCCGTGCTGATAGCGCATGAGCACCGTCTCCACACAGTTCCCGTCCCGGAGCCGCCACAGATACTTGATGGTTCCGTCCTCCCGGGAGACCTGCTTGCGCGCCGCCTCCGGCCGGAAGAGGGTCCCCTCCCGGGCCAGCTGTTCCCGCAGGCCCTTGGGCAGATCGGTCATCTCCTCCCAGCAGGCCCCCCGGCTGAGCCAGGAAAACAGCTGCCTGGCCCGGAAGGCCGGCTGGCCCAGCTCCTTCAGCAGCGCGGCCAGCTCCTCCGGAAGCATGGATTTGTAGTCGTTCAAGCGGGCTCCTCCCCCTTTCGCAGCCGGCAGAAAAAGAAGCCGTCGGTCCCGTCTCTGTGGGGCCACAGAGTCTGCATTTTTTCCATGGAAAAATTTTTATTTTTTTCTGAAAACGCTTCGATTACACCCTCATTTTCCCGCCGCAGAACGGTGCAAGTGCTGTAAAGTAAAACGCCTTGGCATTTCAGATACCGTGCGGCATTTTCCAGCAGCGCCAGCTGTATGGCCGGCAGGCCCTCCAGGGGGAGCGGGTCCTTATCCCGGATGTCCGGCTTTTTCCGGATCACCCCCAGGCCCGAGCAGGGCACGTCGGCAATCACCACATCAAAGCCCTCCGCCCACTCCGGACGAAACACCCGGCTATCCTGGGTCTCCGCCTGGATGCAGGTCAGGCCAAGCCGCTTTGCCCCCGCTTCAATGAGGGCCTTTTTATGGGGATGAATGTCGCAGGAAATAATCTCCCCCCGGTCCTCCAGATCCAGGGCTGCGGCAAAGGACTTGCCTCCCGGGGCGGCACACAGGTCCAGCACCCGCATCCCGGGCCGCAGTTGGGCCGCCTGGACCGCCAAACGGGCAGCAGGGTCCTGAATATAAAACCTCCCCTCCCGAAAGGCGGGCAGCTCCTCCAGCCGCCCGGTCCGGCCCAAAATCACGCAGTCCTCCATCCAGGGGTGGGGCTGCGCCTCCGGCAGCTCCCCCAGAAGAGCTTCCTGGGTGGTTTTCTGTGTGTTGACCATGGCTGTGGCGGGGGGCTGTCCATTGTGCTCCTTGAGAAGCCGCTCCGTCTCGGAGAAGTCCAGCAATTTGAGAAATTCCTCCACAAGCCACCGGGGATGGCTGTACCGGATGGACAGGTATTCGGTTTTGTCCTCCCGGGGGATGGCCGGCAGGCTGTCCCGGCTGCGCGCAAGAGTGCGGAGAATACCGTTGACCATCCCGGCGGCCCGGGGGTTTTTGCTATAAGCCCTGGCCAGCGACACCGCGCTGTTGACGGCGGCGCTGGGGGGGATCTTATCCAAAAAAAGCAGCTGATAGGCTCCCAGACGGAGAATCTGCACCACCTTGGACTCCATCCGTTTCAGAGGCATATGCGAAAACTGCCCCAGATAGAAGTCCAGCAGGGTCCGGTTCTGCTGCACCCCAAAGCACAGCCGGGCGGCCAGCGCCCCCTCCCGGGGGTCCAGCCCGGCGGCTGTAATCTGCTTTTTTAACACAGCGTCCGGCCAGCCCCCCTGGTGCTGGCAGAGATTCAGACAGATCAGGGCGGTCTCCCGGGCGTCCATTTACAGCCCCTCCATCAGGTTGACCCGGATATAGCCGCCCTCGATGTTGGTCTCCGCGATAAACTGGGGAACAGCGGGAATCATCATCTCCCGCTCCCGGGTCTTGACCATATAAATTTTATGGGCGGGCAGGTCCCGCACGTCCGCCAGGGTCCCAATGACCTCTCCGGTGGCGGCGTCGCGCACCTCCAGCCCCATCAAATCGGCGATAAAAAAGCTGCCCTCCGGAAGTTTTGCGTCCGCCCGGTCAATGTAGAGCACCGCGTTGCGCATAGCCAGACCGCTGGGCACGTCGGTGACTCCCTCAAACTTGATAATCACCATATTTTTATGGACCCGGGCCCGCTCCACCCGGATGGGCCAGTGGTTGCTGTCCACATAGAGGGTCTCGAACTGGCACAGGAACTCCGGCGAGTCCGCCCAGGGCTGTACCCGGACCTCTCCCATAACCCCGTGGACCGCCGTCACCTTGCCCACTTCCAAATATTGCTGCATCTGGAATACCTCCTATATAGAAGAACGGCGCAGGAGTCCTGCGCCGTTTACTCAATCGACGATCTCAACCGAAACCCGCTTTCCGCAGCGCTGGGCCACAGAGCGGACCAAGGTACGGATCTCTTTCGCGATGCGGCCCTGGCGGCCGATCACCTTGCCCATGTCCTCGGGGGCGACCCGAAGCTCCAGCACAGTTTCGCCCTCATCCTCAAACTGAGAGACGGACACCTGCTCCGGATGCTCCACCAGATTTTGGGCGATATAGGTCAGAAGCTCTTTCATGGATGGTCCTCCGAATTACAGGGCGCCAGCTTTTTTCAGCAGGTCCCGGACCGTCTCGGTGGGCTGGGCCCCGGTCTTAATCCAGGCCTGGGCGCGGTCCACGTCCACGTTCACCGTGGCGGGCTTGGTGAGGGGGTTGTAGTAGCCAATCTCCTCAATGAAGCGGCCGTCGCGGGGATAGCGGGAGTCGGCCACCACGATGCGGTAGAAGGGGGCCTTCTTGGCGCCCATGCGGCGCAGTCTGATCTTAACCATGTATCTTCACCTCCAAAATTTTTCAGCATTATATGGAAAACACGTTGTGTTTCACCCAAACATCAGAAAGGCAGCCCGGGCATTCCGCCCTTCTTCCCCATAAGCTTGCGCATATTCCGGGGCATCTTGCCCCCCGCAAACTGCTTGGTCATGGCCTGAAGCATCTCAAACTGCTTCAAAAGCCGGTTAATATCCACCACGCCCACGCCGGCGCCGGCGGCAATGCGCTTTTTCCGGCTGGAGTTGAGCACCCCGGGATTTTCCCGCTCGTAGGGGGTCATGGACAGAATGATGGCCTCCATCCGCTGGAGCAGCTTCTCGTCCATGGTGGCGTTGTCCAGGTCACTGGCCTTCACCCCGGGGATCATGCCCGCGATTTCTGTGAGCGAGCCCATGCTCTTCAGCTGGAGCATCTGGTCGTAAAAATCCGTCAGAGTGAACTTGTTTTTCCGCAGCTTCTCCTGGAGCTCCAGGGCCTTTTGCTGGTCAAAGCTCTGCTCTGCCTTTTCAATCAGGGAGAGCACGTCCCCCATGCCCAGAATGCGGCTGGCCATCCGGTCAGGATGAAACACCTCAATCTGGTCCAGCTTCTCCCCCACGCCCACAAACTTGATGGGCTTTCCGGTAACCGCCTTGATAGACAGAGCCGCGCCGCCCCGGGCGTCGCCGTCCAGCTTGGTGAGCATCACGCCGTCGATGTCCAGAGCGTCGTCAAAGGCTTTGGCCGCGTTCACCGCGTCCTGGCCGATCATGGCGTCCACCACCAGGATAATCTCCGTGGGGTTGACGGCGGCTTTGATGTTTTGCAGCTCCTCCATCAGCGCCTCGTCCACATGGAGCCGGCCGGCGGTGTCCAAAAACACCAGATCGTTGCCGTGGTCCAGGGCGTGCTGAATGCCCGCTTTAGCAATTTCCACCGGGTCGGTCTGGCCCATCTGGAATACGGGGATGTCCAGCTGCTTTCCCACCACCTCCAGCTGCTGGATGGCGGCGGGGCGGTAGATGTCGCAGGCACACAGAAGGGGCCGCTTCCCGCTCTGTCTCTTCATCAGACCCGCCAGCTTGGCCCCGTTGGTGGTTTTACCCGCGCCCTGGAGGCCAACCAGCATTACCACAGTGGGGGGCTTGGAGGCGATGGTCAGCTTGGCGCTCTCCCCTCCCATGAGGGCGGTGAGCTCCTCGTTGACGATTTTGACAATCATTTGGGCGGGCGACAGGGCCTCCAGCACGTCCGCGCCCACCGCCCGTTCGGTAACCTGGGCGATAAACTGCTTGACCACCTTATAGCTGACGTCGGCCTCCAGCAGGGCCAGGCGGATTTCCCGCATCGCCTGTTTTACATCCGCCTCACTGAGACGGCCCTTGCCCCGCAGCTTTTTAAACGCGTTGGAGAGCTTTTCAGAAAGTCCTTCAAAGGCCATGAGTTACTCCTTTTGCAGCTCCTCGGTAATTTCCAGAATCCGGCGGGATACCGCCGCCAGCCGGGTGTCGTCGTACCGGCCCGTCAGGGCGGCCAGCTCCCGGGCCGATTCTCCCAGCTGTTCCAGCTGGCTGCGCATGGCGTGAAAGCGTTTGATCAGGCCGGTTTTGTCCTCCAGCTCGGTGAGGGTGGCCTCCGCCCGCATAATCACGTCCCGGACCCCCTGGCGGGTAATGCCGTAATTTTCAGCGATCTCCCCCAGGGACAGATCCTCGTTATAGTATAAATCATAAAATTCCTTTTGCCGCTCGGTAAGAATTTCGCCGTAAAAGTCAAAGAGCATCGTCATGCGGTAGGCCTGACTTTTCACAAAAATCCCTCCAGGCAGAAAAACTGTAAAGTCCATCGGCTTTACAATGGGACTATACCATATGCGGCGGATTTTGTCAAGAGGAAAATCCGCGCTGCCCTCCGGGAGCACAGAATTTCCCGGGGCCGGACTGTTGTTTTTCGTCGAAAGCGGTCGTTTCGTGTAGAATAGGGTGGTAAATATATAAAAGGAGGCAACTTTATGAAGAGAACGGCTTACGGTTACGTGCGGGTATCCACCCATGAACAGAATGAGGCACGGCAAATAGTTGCGCTTCAGAGCCGGTCCATACCGGAACAGAATATTTTTATGGATAAGCAGTCCGGCAAAGATTTTGAGCGGGCTCAATACCGGCGGCTGGTCAAAAAATTGCAGCCCAATGATCTGCTCTTCATAAAAAGCATCGACCGGCTGGGGCGCAACTACGAAGAGATTCTGGAGCAGTGGCGGATTCTCACCAAGGAAAAAGCCATCGACATTGTGGTACTGGATATGCCCCTGCTGGACACCCGCCGGGGCAAGGACCTGATGGGAACCTTTCTCAGCGACATTGTGCTGCAGGTGCTGTCCTTCGTGGCGGAAAACGAGCGGAGCAACATCCGCCAGCGGCAGGCGGAGGGCATCGCCGCGGCCAAGGCCCGGGGCGTCCGGTTTGGCAGACCGGCCGTGGAGCCGCCAGAAAATTTTGAAAGCATT
>CAJUPG010000045.1 GCA_910588455.1 uncultured Oscillospiraceae bacterium | reverse complement strand
ACCCTCGACCTGCCAGGAGTTCTGGTCGGTGACGGTGGCCTGGGAGTAGTGCCAGCAGTAGTTGACGGTATCCTTCTCCGGGTCCACGCCCCGGTCCTTCAGGCCGGCCACGGACAGGTCCACCAGCATCTGGCCCAGAACCTCGGGAGTGCCCTGAGAGACCATCAGCGCACGGTCGCTCACAGCGGCGTCGGAGTCCCAGGTGCAGACCACGATACCCGCGTCCTGGGCAGCCTTCAGCGCGTCGGCCACGCCGGCGGCGTCCACGGTGGAGATGCAGATGGCGTCCACGCCCTTGGCCACGGCGTCATTGATGACGGCCACCTGGTCGGCGGCGGTGGCGTTGGGAGAGCCGATGTAGTCCACGGTCATGCCCCAATCCTTGGCGTACTCCTGGGCGCCAGTGTTGGCCACCTCGAAGAAGGCGTTGCCGGTGAGCTTGGGGATGAAGGCCACGGTCTTGCCCTCGACGCTGCCGCCGGTGCTGGGGGCGGGCGTACTGGCCGCAGGGGTACTGGCGGCGGGGGTGCTGGCCGCAGGGGTGCTGCCGGCGGGAGTGCTGGTGCTGGGCTTGTCGCCGCCGCCGCAGGAAACCAGGGCGAACATCATGGAGACAGCCAGCAGGGATGCAAGAAGCTTTTTCATTGTTTTTACCTCCAAATTTATTATATTCAAGGGCCGGATAAAGCCCCGGAATATTCTTTTACTGCGCGGCCCGGGGCTTTTTGCCCGGGCGCAGCCGGGCCGCCCTGGCCACCACGTTGGGGTTGCTGGCCAGGGAGCGGCCCACAACCACCGCCACCAGCAGCACGCCGATGGGGATGTCCAGATACTGCTTGTTGATGTTGAAGCACAGAGGCATACCAAAGCGCAGCAGGGTGATGGCGATGGCCGCCAGGGCGGTGCCGATGGCGGAGCCCTTGCCGCCGGTGGACAGGGTGCCGCCCAGCACGCAGGCGGTGATGATGGTCATGGTGAAGTTGCCCCCCAGGTCCGCCTTGGCGGTGCCCAGCTGAGAGGTCATGACCACGCCGGTAATGCCCGCCGCCAGGGCACTGAGCACATAGGTGGACAAAATCACCAGCCGGCTGTTCACGCCGGAATACTCCGCCGCCAGGGGGTTTACGCCCACCAGGAACACCCGCCGGCCGTATTTGCTCCGGTGGAGCAGCAGATAGGCCGCCAGCAGCATCCCCAGGAAGAGAACGATTTGCAGGGGAACCACACCAAATACCTTGATTTTGGTCAAAGCCTTAAAGCTGTCCGGGAAGCCGCTGATGCCCTTGTAGGCTTCCGTGCTGGACAGGGCGGACACCAGAAGCCCCAGCCCCGAATAGAGGAAGCTTCCTCCCAAGGTGACCACCATGGCCTGCACCCCGCAGTAGGCCACAAAGAAGCCGCTCAACGCGCCGCAGGCGCCGGCCACCACAACGGCCAGCAGGGCGGCCGCCCAGATGTTCAGACCGAAATCCTGCCAGGCCACGCCGATAATAATCGACGTTAAACCCACAATGGCGCAGGACTGGATATCAATGCCCCCGGTAATCATTACGAAGGTGACAAAGATGGAGATGTACCAGATGGGCAGGTCGCTGTTGGCGGAGGTGAAGATCCGGGCCAGGGACAAAAATTTGGGGTTGGCCGCGCCGAATACGGCGCACTCCGCCGCCAGCAGGCACACCAGAAACAGGTTCCAGCTGGTGTTGGGGCCTTTTAACAGACGTTTCATTTCGGCCCCTCCTTCCCGGTAGACTCCGCGGTGCGGGCGGACAGGCGGGCGTGGCGGTTGTTCACCGCGGCCCGGTGCTGCATCAGCGCGTCAATCACCACGATGGTGATGAGAATCACGCCGGTTATGGCGTTGTCGTAGTTGGAGGAGAAGCCCATAAACACCAGCAGATAGCTGATGGAGGCCATAATCACGGCCCCGATGGCCGCGCCGATCACGGACCCCACGCCGCCGGACAGGCTGATGCCTCCCAGCACGCAGGCGGCCACCGCCTTCATCTCATAGCCGTTGCCGCTCAGAGAAGTAACAATGCCGATGCGGCTGCAAAAGATAATGCCCGCCACGGCGCTCAAAACACCGCAGATCACATAGGCCAGCACCTTGGTCCGGGTGGCGGGAATACCCACCAGCTCCGCGCCCCCGGCGTTGTCCCCCACAGCGATGAAGTACCGGCCCTTCCGGGTCCGGGTGAGCAGGCCGTGGATGCCCAGGGTAAGCAGTACCGCGCAGCAGTAGTAGATGGTAAAGCTGCCCACCAGGGTCATGGAGGAGATGTCTTTGAAGGATTTGGGAAGCTGGTTCACCTGCTCCACCCCCACCTGAAGGTACATCATGCCCCGGAGGATGCCGTTGGTGCCCAGGGTGAAAATCAGAGAGGGGACCTTCATCACCGCCACGCCCCAGCCGTTGATCAAACCGATCACCGCGCCGATGCAGATGCCCACGGCGAAGGCCAGGAACCAATTCGCGCCGTCCTGGATCATGGTGCCCACCACAGCGGCCACCAGCCCCAGGTTGGAGCCCACGGATACGTCGATCTCTCCCACAAAGATGGCAAACGCCATGCCCACGGCGATCAGAGTGTAGACCACAGAGGTGTTAAAACAGGCGCTTACGTTGGATACGGTCAAAAAGGATGGGTTAATGACTCCTACCAGGAGAAACAGGGCCGCAAGAAACAGAAAGCTGGTCATTTCCCGGGCTTTCAGGATTTTTTTCATCAGGCTCCCTCCTTCTCCAGAATGCCAAAGGCCGCCGCCGTCAGGTTATCCTGGTTGATGTCCCCTTTCTGGAACTCGGCGCTGACCCGGCCCTGGTACATAATAACCACCCGGTCCGCCAGCTCCACCATCTCCTCCATATCGCTGGAGATCAGCAGCACGGACACCCCCTGCTCCCGGAGCTGATGGATAATGCTGTACACATCCCCCCGGGCGGCGGCGTCGATGCCCCGGGTGGGTTCGTCCAGAATGACGATCTGGGGGGCGGTGGACAGGCTGCGGCCAATCACAATCTTCTGCTGGTTGCCGCCGGACAGGCTGCCCGCCAGCTGGTCGTGTCCGGTGACCTTGGTGCGGAAATTTTCCACGTATTTCTGGGTGATCTCCCGCTCCGCTCTGCGGTTTAAGAAGAACTTGCCCATGTAGCTGCTGAACAGGTTGGCGCTAGTGGTGTTGGCGGCCACATCGCAGATTTTGAACAGGCCGTTTAAATGCCGGTCCTCGGGCACGTAGTTCAGCCCCGCCCGGATCACCTGCCGGGTCTTTTGACCGGTGATGTCCTGGCCGTTGAGAATCACCTTTCCCCCCAAAACCTTATCCATGCCGAAAATGGTGGTGGCCATCTCGGTGCGGCCCGCGCCTACCACGCCGGCCACCCCCAGAATTTCGCCGGGGTATACCTTCAGGCTCACATCGGAAAAGCCGTAGCCGCTGAAGCCCTGCAGCTCCAGCACCGGAGGGGCGGCATAGTCCACCGGCCTGCCCTGGGCGCGTTCGCCTCCCTGGCCCTCCTCGGTGTCCGGCGGGAGCAGGCCCCGGACCAGATCCTCCCGGGTAAAGTCGCTCACCGGGCCGTGGATGGTGATGGTACCGTCCCGCATGATGGCCACATGGGTGGCGATTTCAAAGACCTCAGCCAGCCGGTGGGTGATGTAGATGATGCCGATGCCCTTGGCGCGCAGGTCGGATACACATTTGAAGAGGCTTTTCACCTCGTCAAAGGTCAAAGCGGAGGTTGGCTCGTCCAGAATGAGCAGCTGGGCGTGGCGCAGAAGCCCCCGGAGGATCTCCACCAGCTGCTGCTCCGCGATGGACAGGCTGCCCGCCTTCCGGTTCAGGTCCAAATGCCAGCCCACCTCTTCCATGGTGGCCAGCAGCTCCTTGTGCAGCTCCGCCTTGCTCTTGGAAAAGCCGATGAGGATATTCTCCTCCACCGTCATATTGGGGAAAAGCAGGGGCTCCTGGGGGACCATGTAGATGCCGTGGGCCAGGGCGGCGGCGGTGCGGTTCAGGCTCACCGGCTCTCCCCGTATGGCAAGCTGGCCGCTGTCATGGGAGTAGATTCCCATGATGATTTTCATCAGGGTGGACTTTCCCGCGCCGTTGCCGCCGATCAGGGCTAAAACCTCGCCGGGCATAATGTCCAGACTGATGCCCTTGAGCACGGCGTTGAGGCCGAAGGACTTATAGATGTCCCGAATTGACAGCAGAGGCGCCGTCCCCCGGGCGGGCTCGTTGCGTTCCACAGCAGCTCCTCCATTTCTAATCCATACAAAAAATACAAATGTTTTAGCCTTCACATTTTTGTTTTCGGCATTATTATAAAACCTTTTCCCCCATTTGTCAACCGCAGGCGCGGTGCGGCTGGGGAATTCCGCCGGTAAATTTTGACGGAAAACCAGAATAAACCGCCCATTTTCTCCTCATTTTATTTCTTATGCACAAATATAAGAGGTAAAGTTTAGAAGAAATGCTGATTTTTCAGTTTTTCGGATTATTGCCGCTCTTTTATTTGACAAGGAAAAGCCTTTGGTGCTATACTATCCCTGCAAGACATTTGAACGGGATTCTGACATTTGTAACAACGAGAGGAAGTGCCGCCCCTATGGACCCCATTGAGGCGAAGCTGGATTATGAAAACATCCTGATGATCCGGGCCGCATGGTACTACTATATGGAAAATTACACCCAGCAGAACATCTCCGATCTGCTGGGTGTCAGCCGGGCCAAGGTAATCTCCCTGCTGGAAAAGGCCCGGCAGAACGGCGTGATTCAGTTCCGGATCCGCCAGGAAGGGGACCGGCGCATCCAGGTGGAGCAGGATTTAAGCGCCCGCTTCGGGCTCAAGGACGTGTTTACCGTCCCCGGGGCGGGAACCCTTCCAAATTTGAACGAGAGCATCGCCCAGGCCGCCGCCATGTACATCCTCCGCCGGCTGGAAGAGGGGGACTTCCTCAATATGGGCTACGGCGACACCACAAGCCGGGTGCTCAACTACCTGGCCATGGCGGCGGAAAAGCCCTTGAACGTGGTAAGCCTCACCGGAGGGGTCAGCTACTACCTGCCCAACGCCAATTCCAACGTGTTCAACGCCCGGCTGCATCTGATCCCCTCTCCCCTGCTGCTGTCCAGTCAGGACCTGCTGGAGGCCATGCGGCAGGAGCCGGTGGTGGAGGAAATTTCCCGCATGATCCCGCTGTCCCACATGAGCGTGGTGGGCATCGGCAGCATGAGCGACCAGGCCACCATTGTGAAAAACGGTATCTTCAACGCCAACGACTTTACGGTTTTGAAGCTCCAGGGGGCGGTGGGCGATATTTTGAGCCACTTTATGGACAAAAACGGCCGGCTTGTGGCCATGGACCAGGAGGGGCGGCTCATGAGCACCGGCCTGGAGGATTTGCGCAAGCTGGAAAATGTGGTGGGGGTGGCGGGAGGCCCCTCCAAGGCGGACGCCATCCTGGCCGCCCTGCGGGGGGGCTATCTGGATGTGCTCATCACCGACGAAGAGACCGCCCAAACTCTTTTGGACCGCAGTTGAATTTTTTATTTTATAATATTTGTAGGAGGCAGCAGAAATGGCGCAGTATTTTATGGCGGTTGACGCCGGCACCGGCAGCGTCCGGGCGGTGGTATTCGACGTGGATGGCACCCAGGTGGGGTGCGTCCAGCGGGAGTGGACCCACAACGAGGACCCCCGCTGGCCCGGCAGCATGGATTTCGATTGGAAAACCAACTGGAAGCTGGCGGGGAGCTGTATCCGCGGGGTGCTGGAGGAAACGGGGATTGCCCCGGGAGACATTGCCGGCGTGTCCACCACCTGTATGCGGGAGGGTATTCTGCTCTACGACAAGGCGGGCCAGGAGATCTGGGCCTGCGCCAACGTGGACGCCCGCAGCGACGCGGAGGTGGGCCAGCTTATCGCCCTGGACCCGGCTCTGGAAAAAGAAGTGTACTTAAAAAGCGGCCAGACCTACGCCCTGGGGGCCCTGCCCCGGCTGCTGTGGGTGAAGAACAATCTGCCGGAGGTCTATGAGAAGGCCGCGGCCATCGGTATGTTCAACGACTGGCTCATCTACAAGCTCACCGGCAAGCTGGCGGTGGAGCCCAGCAACGGCAGCACCACCGGCATTATGGATCTGCAGAGCCGGGCCTGGAAGCCGGAGATCGCCGCCAAGTGCGGCCTGCGCACGGACATTTTTCCGCCGGTGGTGGAGTGCGGCACCAGATTTGCCGCCGTCAGCGCCCAGGGCGCGGCGGAAACCGGCTTGAAGGAGGGCACCCCCGTGGTGGTGGGCGGCGGCGACTGCCAGCTGGGCACCATCGGCGTGGGCGCCTGCGAGGCGGGTCAGGCGGCGGTGTTCGGCGGCAGCTTCTGGCAGTATGAGTTCAACACAGACAGCGGAAAAACCGACCCGGACTGCCGGGTGCGGGTAAACTGCCACGCGGTCCCCAGCCTGTGGCAGTACGAGGCCCTGGCCTTCAAGCCCGGCCTGGTGATGCGCTGGTTCCGGGACGGCTTCTGCCAGCAGGAGGTGGAGCTGGCCGCACAGACCGGCCGGGACCCCTATGATCTGATGAATGAGAAGGCGGAAAAAATCCCCGCCGGAAGCTACGGCATGGTGTGCTGCTTCAGCGATCTGATGAATTTCATCCAGTGGAAGCACGCCAGCCCCACCTTTACCAACTTCCAGCTGGAGCCGGATAAATTTAACAAATACACCTTCTACCGGGCCATTCTGGAGAACACCGCCCTTTTGGTCCGGGGGCACATCCAGCTGGTGAAGGAGGCCACCGGCCATGAGCCGGAGGAGCTGATCTTTGCCGGCGGCGCGGCCAAGAGCCCGCTCTGGTGCCAGATTCTGGCGGACGTGACCGGCAAGCCCGTCAAGGTGCCCGTGGTCAAGGAGGCCACCGCCCTGGGGGCCGCCATTCTGGCGGGCTGCGGCGTGGGCGTTTACCCCTCCATTGAGGAGGGCGCCCGGCGGACGGTGAAATGGGACCGGCGGTTCGAGCCCTCTGCGGAGAACGCCCCGGTCTACGACGCCCTGTACCAGACCTGGCGGAAGGTCTACCCCGTCCAGCTGGACCTGTGCGAGCAGAAGGTCACCCGGAATATGTGGATTGCCCCCGGACTGTAAGTCTTTGGTTTTTGGAAAAGTGAAGGAGGAAAAAAGATGTTTGTAATCAATGAGAACGAACGGGAGTACCGCTTTGGCGAAAGCGGCCCCAAATATCTGATGAAGGGGCCCCGGATGAATTTCGCCCTGGTCCGCTTTCTCCCCGGCGAGGATTTTCAGGCCCATTACCACAACATTATGGAGGAGGATTTCTTCATTCTGGAGGGTAAAGTGGACATCATCGTGGACGGCAAAAAGAACGTACTGTCCGCCGGCGACCTGATCCACATTGAGCCGGGGGAGATTCACTATGTAAAAAATTCCTACGATGTGCCGGTAAAAATGGTCTCCACCCTGGCCCCCTATCAGGAGGTGGATAAGGTGACCGCAGACAATCCGGAAATCTGAACCTGCCTTGCGCCGCGCCCCCCCTGCGCGCGTGCCCGGAAGGATTGCAGTTTTTTGAAAAATATGTGTTGCAATTTCCCCTGTAAATTTAGTATAATAGACTGAAGAGAGAGCAGAGGAAAAATTAGGAGGGACACATACTATGTCAAACTGGCTTCGGAATACGAAAATAGCGGTAAAGCTGTACCTGGCCTCTGGAATCCCCATGCTGGGCCTGATTATCGTAGGGCTCATGGGAATCCTGACCCTGCGCGAAATCACAACGGAAGATGTAAGCGACACATACTTAATCTCGGCGACAGTTTTTATGGTGGCGCTTATGGTCGTGCTTGTGCTGTTCGGACTTATATTCTCGGCAATGGTGATCCGGGAAATCCGCATCCCAGTCAAGGAGATCGAAGCTGCCGCGGTACAGATGGGCCAGGGCAACCTGGACATTCAGCTGCATTATACCGGGAAGGACGAGCTGGGCGTTTTGTCGGAACAGATGCGCAGCCTCTCCACCCGCCTGTCCCAGATCATTGCGGACGAGAGCACTCTGCTCACCCAGATGGCCGACGGGAATTTCACGGTGCGCTCCTCCTGCACCCAGGAATATGTAGGCAGCTTTGAACCCATCCTTACCTCTCTGCGCACCATCAACCACCGGCTCAACGACACCCTCAAGCAGATCAGCACCGCCGCCGAACAGGTGGCCATGGGTGCGGACCAGGTGGCCAACGGCTCCCAGACGCTGGCCCAGGGGGCTACGGAGCAGGCCAGCTCGGTGGAAGAGTTGTCCGCCTCCATTACCGACATTTCCAATCAGGTGTCCAGCAACGCCCGCAACGCCCAGGAGGCCCACCGGACCGCCAGCCAGGTGGGCGAGGGCATGGAGGTCAGCAACCAGAAGATGCAGGACATGATTTCCGCGATGGCTGAGATCAGCGACAGCTCCAGCGAAATCGGAAAGATCATCAAGACCATTGAGGACATCGCGTTCCAGACCAATATTCTGGCCCTGAACGCCGCGGTAGAGGCCGCCCGGGCCGGTGCCGCCGGCAAGGGCTTCGCGGTGGTAGCCGACGAGGTGCGCAATCTGGCCAGCAAGAGCGCCGAGGCCTCCAAAAATACCGCCGCGCTCATTGAGCGCTCGGTCCTGGCCGTGGAGAACGGCACCCACATTGCCGACGCCACCGCCCAGTCTCTGCTTCAGGCGGTGGAGGGGGCCAAAGCGGTTCAGACCATCATCTCCGAAATTTCCCAGGCCAGTGAGCTCCAGGCCGACGCAATCGCCCAGATTACCGTGGGCATTGACCAGATCTCCAGCGTGGTGCAGTCCAACTCCGCCACCAGCGAGGAGTCCGCCGCCGCCAGCCAGGAGCTGTCCAGTCAGTCCCAGGTGATGCGGAGCCTGGTGGAGGCTTTCCGGCTGAACCCGTAAATATACCGTAAAAAACGCCCCCTGATGCAGCTTTGTGCTCTGGATCAGGGGGCGCTTGTCTTGCGGAGCGGGAATGATTGTGGTATAATTTGGTCTACTGTCACTTGGCTTATGATTGGATTTGAAACCCTGAACTATAAGAATAAAATCAATCGATAAGGAGGAATTCCCTATGTCCATCCCCATCGGCCTGAAGGGCCGCGCCGACGCTGTCGTCACCCCCCAGAACACCGCCCAGGCCGCCTGTTCCGGCGCCCTGCCCGTCTTTGGCACGCCCTATATGTGCGCTCTAATGGAGGAGGCCGCTTGGAAATCCATCGCCCCCTGTCTGGAGGAGGGCCAGGGCACCGTGGGCACCAGGCTGGACATCTCTCACGACTCCGCCACCCCTGTGGGGATGAAGGTCTGGGCGGAAAGTGAGGTCACCCAGGTGGACGGCAAGCGCATTGTGCTGCACGTGACCGCCTATGACGAAAAGGGTCCCATCGGCCAGGGCGTTCACGAGCGCTTTGTCATTCAGAACGAGCGCTTTGTCCAAAAGGCCCAGCGGAAGCGGGAGGAACTCTCCCACAGCGCGGGATGGGGGGATGTGTGCAAAGACCGGGATTAATTCTCCGTATTTTCGGTGATTTCTAAGCTTACGCGCTGAATATTTTTGCGGTATGATAAAAGCGAACAGGAGGTATTGACAACTATGCTGAGAAAAACAAAGATTATCTGTACATTGGGTCCCGCGGTGGACGATGAGGAGAGCATCCGCAAGCTGATCCGCGGCGGTATGGACGCGGCCCGGTTCAATTTTTCCCACGGCACCCACGAGTCCCATCTGGCTACGCTGAACCGCCTGAAAACCGTACGGGACAGCATGAGCCGTCCGGTGGCCACCATTCTGGACACCAAGGGGCCCGAAATCCGGATCAAATCCTTCGAGACCAAGACCATTCAGCTCAACCAGGGGGACAAGTTCACCCTGGCGACCACCGACGCCCCCGGCAATCAGGGGCAGGTGTCCATTACATACCCTAATCTCTACCAGGAGGTGGCCCCCGGCCAGGAAATTCTCATTGACGACGGCCTGGTGGCCCTGCGGGTGGACGAAATTCAGGAGGGCAGCATTCACTGCACCGTGGAAAACGGCGGCCAGCTGTCCGCCAACAAGAGCATCAACATCCCCGGCGTCCACATCAGCCTGCCTGCCCTCACCGACAAGGACCGCTCCGACATCCAGTTCGCCGTGGAGCAGGACTTCGATTTTATTGCCGCCTCCTTCGTGCGGCAGGCCAGCGACGTGCTGGCAGTACGCCAGGAGCTGGACCTGCACGGGGGCCACACTGTCAAGATCATTGCGAAGATTGAAAACCAGGAGGGCGTGGACAACATCGACGCCATTCTGGAGGCCGCCGACGGCATCATGGTGGCCCGGGGGGACCTGGGCGTGGAAATTCCCGCCGCCAAGGTACCCATCCTGCAAAAGCAGATGATCCGCAAGGGCTTGCAGGCGGGTAAGCCGGTTATCACCGCCACCCAGATGCTGGACTCCATGATCCGCAACCCCCGCCCCACCCGGGCGGAGGTGTCCGACGTGGCCAACGCCGTCTTTGACGGCACCAGCTGCGTGATGCTCTCCGGCGAGACCGCCGGGGGCAAGTACCCTATGAACGCCCTGAGCGCCATGAGCAAAATCGTGGAGGAGGCCGAGTCCTCCATCGACTACTGGCGGCAGTTCCAGAAGCAGCGGGTCCTCCCCGCCAACAACATCAACGACGCGGTGACCCACACCTGCTGTCTGACGGCCAAGGACCTGGATGCCAAGGCCATTCTGAACACCACGGCCTCCGGCCGCTCCGCCCGTATGATCGCCCGGTTCCGGCCCGCCTGCCCCATCGCCGCTTTGACCATGACCGAGCAGGTGCGCCGGCAGCTGGCCATCTGCTGGGGCGTATACCCCTTCCTTACCGGCGAAGTGAACTCCACCGACCGGATCTTCTCCCTGTCCGCCGAGTGCGCGCTGAAGGAGAAGCTGGTGGAAAACGGGGATATCGTGGTCATTACCGCCGGTGTGCCTCTGGGCCGCAGCGGCTCCACCAATCTCATCAAGGCCCAGGTGATTGACGAAGAAACTATGTAAAACAGAATCCGGCGCCTGAAAAGGGCTTGCCGCCTGCTTTCCGCAGGCGGCAAGCCCTTTTTTACAGGGAAAGCCCCTTGGCAATGGCCAGAAGAGCGGAAAACTCCCGGGCAAATTCCGCCAGGTCCGTGTCCGGTCCCCAGCTCACCCGGATGGACTGCTCAATCTGCTCCACCGGGATTCCCATTGCGGTGAGCACATAACTGGGCGCGTAGCTTTTTGAGGTGCAGGCGGACCCATTGGACACACTGCAATTCTGCCGGGCGGCGATCATCAGCGCCTCTGACGAGACCCCGTGGAGGCAGAGGTTCAGCGTATTGCTCACGCAGTACCTCTGGTCCCCGTTCAGGGAGTACGTTACCCCAGATTCCTCCAGCAGCGCCAGCAGCGCCTCCTTGACGGCCCTGGTTTTCGCCTCATTTTCCCGGTACTCCAGCCGGGCGAGCTCACAGGCCCTGCCGCAGCCACCCGCCAGAGCCACCGGCACCGTTCCCGGCCGGAGGCCCCGCTCCTGCTGTCCCCCATACAGGATGGCCCGCACCGGCGGCCGGTGGCCGGCGGTTTTCCGCAGCACCAGCCCCCCGATCCCCTGGGGGCCTCTCAGCTTGTGGGCGCTGAAGGAGAGCATATGATACGGAAGGGCCCGCAGCTCCTCCACCAGCTTGCCGCAGCTCTGGGTGGCGTCCACATGGAAGAAAATCCCTCTCCTGACCAGCTCCTCCCCCAGCTCCCGGACCGGCTGGATCACGCCGGTCTCATTGTTGACGTGCATCACGCTCACCAGCAGGGTCTGCTCTCCCACCCGTTCCAGAAGCCTGTCCGCGTCCACCCGGCCCGACCGGTCCGGGTCCACCACGTCGATGGAAAATCCCCGGGCCTCCATGGCCTTCACCGTCTCTAAAATGGCCTTGTGCTCGATGGAGGTGGTAACAATATGGTTTTTTCCCTGCTCCCGGCCATAGGCCTCCAGGCCCTGAATGGCGATGTTGTCGCTCTCGGTAGAGCCGCTGGTGAAAAACACCTCTTCGGGGGCGGTCCCCAGCAGGGCGGCGGCCTGCTTTCTGGCCTCCTCCACCACAGAGCGGGCCCGCTCGCCGTACAGATGGGTGCGGCTGTCCGCATTCCCCGCAAAATTGCGGTAGATCTCCACCATCTCCTCCAGCACCCGGGGGTCCAGAGGGGCGGAGGCGTTGTAGTCCAGATAAATGCTCACTGCTTCACCGCCAATTCCAAAAGGTCGTCCAGGCTCCGGATCAGCCCCGTGCCGCACAGGTGGGCAATCCCCCGTTCCAGATTCAAGCGGAAATATTTGGCCACGGCCGGATCGTCCGCCGGCAGTTCCATCCGGAGGCACCAGGCCCGGACCAGGGCCTCATACACCTCATAGAAATCCCCGCCAAAGGTGACCCAGGACATCTCCAGGTTGCTGTCTGCCGGCAGGGGAATGTCCGCCGGGACGGTGTTTTCCGCCAGGGAGTAGGCCAGGGCCCAGCGGCACAGAATATTCCAGTTTTTGATCCCGGTTTTCCCCTTCAGCCGGGAAAGCTGGTCCTTCGCCTGCTGAGACAGGCGGACTTGTTTTACAATCATGGCGTTTGAAAATATCCTTTCGAAATTGTGGTGCTCTGGGTCTGTTCGTCAAACACCAGGGTAAATTCATCCCCCACATACTCCTGCATCAGTGCATAGTAGGACCGGTTGATCTCCGAGTCGGTGGATAAAATGATGGTTTGGCCGCTGGCCTGGGGGAAATAGGTGGTCACCAGGGCCGTGCGGTGCATGGAGTCCATGCGGGCCAGCGGGGTGTCGATGATGACCGGCAGCTTTTTCCGGGAACAGATGGCCAGCGCCCATAAAATGGCAATCACCATCAGCTGCTTTTCCCCGGCGGACAGGGAGTCCTTCGCCACCAGTCCCCCGGCCGCGTCCAGATACCGCAGGTCCAGCGTCTCCGCGTCCATCTCAATTTTGTGGATCATGTCCTTCTTGTTGGCCAGCTTGCGGTAGCATTGGGTGATGGTCTCCCCCAGAACGCCGGTTTTCCGCCGCTGAAGCCGGGTCATGTACTCCTCTACCAGACGGATCGACAGCGCTGTATATTTCTCCATCCGGTCCGCCTCGTCCCGGAGCTCCGCTTCCTGAAGGTACGCCTCCACCGCCCGGTTCCACTCCCTTGCTGCGGCCGCCGCCTCCTTGTAGACGGCGCTCTTCTCCTGCTGCAGCGCGTTCAGCTCCACCTCAAGCCGGAGCAGAAGCCCTTCCTGCTCCTTGATTTCAGCATACAGGCTATTCAGCTCCTTCTCATTCGTATCCAGAGAGAGGTAGCGTTCCGTCTCGTCCAGCTGCTCCTCCAGCTCTTTTTTCCGCTTCAGCTGCGCCTGGACCTCCGTCCGGCTCTGGTTCAGCCGCTTTTCCAGCAGCGACTGAATCTGCACCAGTCCGTGGGAGGAAAGGCCGTACAGGGCCTCCTCCTCCCGGCCGGGAAAGCACCCCTTGACATACTCCACAAATTGTCCGGCCGCCGCCCGGTCCCCGGCGTAGCCGTCCAGAAGCGCCTCCATTCTGTCCAGCGCCTGTCCCATAACCTGGCTGCTGTGCTCCTCCTCCGCCTGCCGCCGGACATCCTGAAGCAGGTCCTCCACCAGTACCAGGGGCAGCGCTCCCGCTGCCAGGTCCAGCAGAGCCTCGCCGGTCTGCTTCCCCTCCGCCCGCAGGTCCGCCTGGCGCTGCAGGAGGATCTGTTGCTGCTGGGCCGCGTCTCCCCCTTTTTGCTCATACTGACGGCGGCAGGCGGAAACTGTTTCCCGCTGCTGCCAGATTTTTTCGTTTTGCGCCTCAATCCTCTGGTTCAGCTCCTCCAGCCGTACCTCACGGGACTCCTTCTCCCGCCGGAGCGCCTGCACACCTATCCCGCTGTCCTTCTCCCCGGCCCGCTCCCGGGTGTGCCGCAGGCTCAGGTCCAGATCTTTTTTCAGCCGGTCCAGCACCTGGATGCCCAGCATGGAGCGGATCGCATCCTTCATCTGCGTGTTTTTATTGTCCAGAGCCAGCTCCGCGATTTTTTCCCCGTCGAAAAAATAGAAGCTGGACAGGGCGCTTGGCAGCAGGCTTTCAATGAACATCGTCCAGTTTTGCGTCAAAAAGGGGCTGTCCAGTCCGTTTTCCTCCACGGTGACGGTCTCCGCCGTCCGTCTGCCCTGGCCGTTCCACGCCCGGCGCACAACATAGGTATCCGGCTGCCCGGGGGACATATCAAATTCCAGCTCCACAAAGCTCTCCTGCTCCCCGGCCTGGCGGCTGATCCGGGAGCGCAGATACTGCCCATAGGAGCCGTGGGCCGGGTTCTCCTTGTAGGCGATGGAGTTGGAGCCATACAGAGCCAATAAAATGGCCTCCAGAAAGGTCGTCTTGCCCCGTCCGTTCATCCCGCTGATCAGCACAATCGGACGGGCATTGGTAAACGCGAAGGTCTGCACGCCTGCGTAGACGCCAAAATTATACATCGTCAATCGCTTAATAATCATGCTTCGCTTGCCTCTTCCAATTCATAATCCAGGAATTTTTCGTCGTATTGGCCCCCCAGCTCCTTTTTGCGGCCCATCTTGCCGGAGTAATACGCCGTGGCATCCTCCTCATTCCGGTAAAAGGTGCTGCGGATCACCCTTTCCAGGGCCTCCAGGACCCCCTTGCGCTGCTTCAGCCCGGAGGCACGGTTCTCCACATCCACCAGGCTGTACATCATCTCAAAGGCCAGCTCCTCCCCGCCGCAGAGCTCCTGGCACATACTGCGCAGAATCTCCCATTCCTCCCCGCCGAAATTCTCCTGTTGAATCCATTCCGGGTCGGAAAAGGGTATGCCGAATACCTCCTGATAGATCCGGGGCAGCGCGTCGTCAAATTCATGCTTCTTCAACACCCAGATTCGCCGGATGGCCTGGAGCTCCGGAACCCGGATCAGCTCCAGATTCCGGAATTCCTCCGGCCCGGTTTCGTTGATGTCCCTCTGCATCTGCAAAAGCTTCCTGAGCCACCCCTCCCGGACCTCCTTCTTATAGGGGCCGTGAAAGAGCCGGCCATAGCTCCCCTGCAAATTGCCGTGCATCCGGCGAAAGCTGCGCCGCTCCCGGTCCCCCTCCTCACTGCCAAACTCGTTCCGGAACTCCAGCAGAGGGGTCATCCACTCCTTCTCCTCATCGTTGGTAATCATGGCCTCCATGGACTTGTCCTTTTCCACCATGGTACACACCCAGCAGCCAAACCGGCTCTTTCCGCAGGAGGGCAGATCCTTCTCCACCATCAGGGGACATTCATTGTCCGCCGTCGCCCCCCGGTACAGGGTCAGCAAATCCGTGTTGGAGTAGCCCCAGGGGTTTCGGTATTGCAGCAGGAAGGTCCAGACGTCGTCGTCGGACCAGGACTCCATGGGGGAAAATACCAGCTCATTGGCCATGGTGGGGTTGGGGCTGAGCAGCTCCCGCACCCGCTTTTTCTCCAGCGAGGCCATGGTGCGGGCCCGGCGGGCGCTCTCCTGCTTCCGGGTGCCCAGCACAAGGATGATTTCGCCGTGCTCGGCGATTTTTTCTTTGATAAAGCGGTTCACCGGCTGGATTTTCAGCCGGTCGGTACACCAGCGGAATTTCCGCCTGGGAAACGGGTAGCCCCGGCCGATCAGATTGACCCAAAACGTGTCGTTATAGTCCGGCCGCAGGATGACTGGACAAAAGGGCAGCTGCTGCTCCGCCGCCGCCGCCCGCATCGTCTCCATGGAGCGCTCCACCCACTTGGACATGACCGGCGATTCCACCAGCGTGTCCGTGTTCATGATGTGCACCGGCTTGCGCCGCTGCTCCAGAGGCAGTCCCGCAATCGCCATCCAGACCAGCTCCACCGCAGCCGTGCTGTCCTTCCCCCCCGAATAGCCGATCATCCAGGGGATTTTGTCCGAGAGATATAAATTTTGAATGGTCCGCAGCAGACCGTCAATCATTTCTTTTGTGATTTGCCCCATACCAATAACCGCCTGTTTTCTTCAATTTCTCTACAGCTTGAACTTTAAGTATACCCTTCTTTTATTTTTCTGTCAATGGCGACGCCGCACACGCGCAGCACATCCCCATCCACCTGGAAGCGGATTTCCAGCCCCGCGAAGGCCATCCCATA
The DNA here is from genome assembly GCA_910588455.1 of uncultured Oscillospiraceae bacterium. GTDB lineage: Bacteria > Bacillota > Clostridia > Oscillospirales > Oscillospiraceae > Lawsonibacter. The sequence continues at coordinate 1,272 of CAJUPG010000045.1, read as the reverse complement.
CACCCGCTCCGGGTCCGCCTGGTAGGAGGGCCGCGGGTCCTGGGCCAGCACTCCCTCCAGCGCGCACAGCCGCTCTGGGGGGATTTTCTCCCGCCAGGGGGAGGGAATCTCCACCGTCAGGGCCGCCCCCGCCGGGACGGCGGCAAAGCCCCCCACAGCCTCCGGGCGGCAGTCCGCATAGGGCAGGTAGGGCTTGATGTCAAAAATGGGGGTGCCGTCCATCAGGTCCGCGCCCCGGACGGTAACCACCGGCCCCAGAGCCGGGTCCTGGACAATTTCTCCCAGTTCCACGCAGGACAGGCCAATGGGATTGGGCCGGAAGGGAGACCGCGTGGCGAACACCCCCAGCCGCCGGTTGCCTCCCAGCCGGGGAGGCCGGACCGTGGGGGACCAATCCTTCCCCTTCGCCTCAGAAAACTCCCAGATCAGCCACAGGTGGGAAAAGCCCTCCAGGCCCCGCAGGGCATCTGGGCTGCGGTACTCCGGCAGAAAAATAATTCTTGCCTCCAGCTGGGGCACCAGGCCGCTCTGGCGGGGAATCCCGAATTTGGCAGGAAATTCTGTCTGAATATGGGCGATTGGCTTCATAAATACCCCTCCAAACCACAGATAACTTCATTATAAAGGCTTTCTGCCATAATGCAAGTCATTCTTGTTTAGTCAAAACAGCCAAATTTTTAAAATCACCTAAGAATTCATTGACAAAAATGTCAGATACTATATCATAGATTTGTGATATTAAAAAAAGGAGGAACCCCTATATGCTGTATCAAACCACACAGGCCCACGAAGAGCTCCGGGCCAAGGTCCGGGCATTCGCGGAAGCAGAAATAAAACCCATTGCCTTTATGCTGGACAAAAACAATCAGTTCCCCACCGAGGCGGTCCAGAAAATGGGCGAGCTGGGCCTGATGGGCCTCCCTTATGAAACGAAATATGGCGGCGCCGGCGCGGACGCCCTGAGCTATGCCATTGCCGTGGAAGAGCTGGCCCGGGTAGACGGCGGCGCGGGCGTGATTCTGTCCGCCCACACCTCCCTGGGCACCTACCCCATCTACGCCTTCGGCACCGAAGAGCAGAAGATGAAATACCTGCCCGACCTGTGCTCCGGGAAAAAGCTGGGGGCCTTCGGCCTCACCGAGCCCAACGCGGGCTCCGACGCAGGCGGCACCGAGACCACCGCCGAGGACATGGGGGACCACTACCTCCTGAACGGGGAGAAAATCTTCATCACCAACGGCGGCGAGGCCAGCACCTACGTGGTCTTTGCCG
>CAJUPG010000044.1 GCA_910588455.1 uncultured Oscillospiraceae bacterium | reverse complement strand
GGCAAGGGCTTTGAGCCCCTGCTGCTGGTCCCCATCGCCTTTGGTATGCTGCTGGCTAACCTGCCTCTCACCGGGCTGTTTGCCGAGCCTCTCTATGACCCCGCCACCCACAGCGGTACGGTGGGCTTCATGTGGGTGCTCTATCAGGGCGTGCAGTACGCCATCTATCCGTCCATTATCTTTATGGGCATCGGCGCTATGACGGACTTTGGTCCTCTGCTGGCCAACCCCACGGCCCTGCTGCTGGGCGCTGCCGCTCAGCTGGGCATCTTCGCCGCGTTCCTGATGGCCCTGTGTGTGGACCCCATCACCAGTGCCCTGCACAGTGTGCTGCCCTTTATTCCGGTTATCACCTTCTCCCCCGCGGATGCCGCCGCCATCGGCGTAATCGGCGGCGCGGACGGCCCGACGGCAATTCTGACGGCCTCCAAGCTGGCGGTGAAGCTGCTGCCGGCCATCGCCATCGCGGCCTATTCCTACATGGCGCTGATTCCCATGATTCAGCCCCCGCTGATGAAGGCCCTCACCTCCAAGGAGTCCCGGAAGGTGAAGATGAGCCAGCTGCGCACCGTGTCCAAGACCGAGAAGATCATTTTCCCCATCGCGGTGACCATCTTCGTTGTTCTGCTGATTCCCGACACGGCCCCCCTGATTGGTATGCTGATGCTGGGCAACCTGTTCCGTGAGTGCGGCGTGACCGAGCGTCTGTCCGACACCGCCCAGAATGCCCTGATTAACATCGTGACCATCCCCCTGGGCCTGTCCGTGGGCTTCAAGGCTACCGCCAGTGAGTTCCTGAAGGGCGAGACTCTGTTCATTATTGTCCTGGGCCTGACCGCGTTCCTGCTGTCTACAGCCGGCGGCCTGATCCTGGGCAACGTGATGTATATTGTCACCAAGGGCAAGGTCAACCCCCTCATCGGCTCCGCCGGCGTGTCCGCGGTGCCCATGGCCGCCCGCGTGTCTCAGAACGTGGGCCAGAAGGAGAATCCCTCCAACTTCCTGCTCATGCACGCCATGGGTCCCAACGTGGCCGGCGTGATCGGCTCCGCTTGTGCGGCGGGCTTCATGATCAAGGTGTTCGGCGGCTGATCCTGTGTTTCACCTGCCAGGAGCCCTTTGGGCTCCTGGTTTTATTTTCCAGAGCCTTTTCTCCCCTTCCAGACTTTACGTTCCTTTTGTTGTATGGTATAATTGATGCAAAAGTTCCAATGGGAGCGGAAGGGAGCCGAGAGGTATGAACCGGATTCTGATCTGGCTCACCAAGAGCAGCCGGTACTTCCCCCGGCCTCTGCTGGACCTGATTATCACCGGCCTTTTTATGACGGTGGCCTTCTGGGTCAGCGATATGCTGCTGGACTACACCGGTGCGGAAAACAACTCCGCCCTGGTCTATGTGCTGGCGGTGCTGTTCATCGCCCTGCTTACAAACAGCTTTGTGTATGGGGTGGGGGCCTCCCTGTTCGGGGCGTTCTGCATCAACTACTTCTTTATGGAGCCCTACGCCCAGTTTTCCCTCAGCTACGCAGGCTATCCAGTGGCTATGGTGAGCATGGTGGTGATTGCCTTTATTATCTGCGGCTTGACCGCCACCACCAAGAATCAGGCTGTGGAGGCCGCCCGCCGGGAGCAGAACACCAAGGAGCTCTATGAAGCCAACGAGCGGCTGAATGCGGAAAAAAACGCCATCCAGCTGGAAGCCGCCCGGGAGACCATCCGGGGGAACATTTTACGGGCGGTGTCCCACGACCTGCGCACCCCCTTGACGGGTATCTCCGGAGCGGCCACGGTGCTTCTGAGCAGTGAGGAGATGTACTCGGAAAAGAGCATCTCCCTGCTTCAGGACATCCGCAACGACGCAAACTCCCTGATTGCCATGGTGGAGAATATCCTCTCCGTTACCCGCATCCGGGATGGCACCATGACCATCAGCAAGCAGCCGGAGATGCTGGAGGAGGTGGCCGGCGACGCGGCATTGACGATCCGCCGGCGTTTTCCCGACAGCCAGGTGTCCCTGGAGCTGTCCGACGATATCCTCTATCTGGAAATGGACCCCATGCTGGTGAAGCAGGTGATTATCAATCTGCTGGAAAATGCCATCCGCCACTCAGGAGACCGGGAAAGCGTCCGTCTGAAGCTGTACCGCCGGGAGGACTGGGCAGTAGTGGAGGTTCTGGACCAGGGACGGGGGCTGTCGGAGGATGTGCTCCAGGCCATCCAGGAGGGGCGGCAGTTCATGCCCCAGTCCAACGACAAGTCCCGGGGGATGGGGATCGGCCTGTCCGTGTGCCAGAGCATCATCCAGATACATGAGGGCTTTTTCGAGGCGGAGAACGGCGGTGAAGGGGGCGCGGTGTTCCGGTTCGGCCTGCCCATCAAGGAGATCAAATATGAGTGAAAAACGCGTGATACTGGTGATTGAGGACGAGCGGACCATCAGCAATTTCATCTGCCGCGCCCTCCACGCCAGCGACTATAAGGCAATCGCTGCCACCAGCGGCAAGGAGGGACTGTCCCTGTTCTTCTCCCATCAGCCGGATCTGGTCCTGCTGGATTTGGGCCTGCCCGATATGGACGGCACCCAGGTGCTGTCCCAGCTCAGCGGCCTGCCCAGTGAGGTGCCGGTGATTGTAATCTCCGCCCGGGACCGGGAGTCGGAGAAGGTGAAGGCCCTGGACATGGGGGCGGACGACTATGTGGTAAAGCCCTTCGGCGTGCCGGAGCTGCTGGCCCGCATCCGCACCACCCTTCGCCGGGCGGACCGGCTGAAGCTGAGTATGGGGGTTCAGCGGGACTGCCATAAGGTGAAGGACTTGACCGTGGATATCACCAGGCACCAGGTTTTACTGGGGGAGGAGGAGATCCACTTCACCCAGAACGAGTTCAAAATTTTGGAGCTGCTGTCCATCCACGCGGGTAAGGTCCTCACCTACGACTTTATCCTGGAGCACGTGTGGGGCCCCTATGGGGGCAGCGGCAGCAACCAGATCCTGCGGGTCAATATGGCCAATATCCGCCGGAAGCTGCGGGAAAACCCCTCCGAGCCCAAGTACATCCTCACGGAGCTGGGCATCGGCTACCGAATGCTGGAGGACTGACGGAAAGGAGCACCCTGTCATGAAAAAACTGTTTGCGCCGCTGATTTGCGCGCTGTTGTGCGCGGTGGTACTGTGCACCCCGGCCCTGGCCGCGGGAGAGGCCCCGTCGGTGGTCATCAACGGAGAACCTATGGAGGTCTCCGACGCCCCCGCCAAGCTGGTGCAGGGACGGACCATGATTCCCTTCCGGTCGGTGTTCCTGGCCCTGGGCTTTGCCGATGAGGACATCCACTGGAACAGCGCCACCCGGACCATCAGCGCCACCAAGGGAACGGTAATGGTCTCCTTCACCATCGACCAGAAGCAGGTGACCGTGCTGCGTGACGGCGACGCGGTGACCACCCCCACCGACGTGGCCCCCTATCTGGACCCGGAGACCAACCGCACCTACATTCCCGCCCGCTATGTGGCGGAGGCGCTGGACTGCCGGGTGGGCTGGGACGCCCAGCGCCGGACGGTGATTATTGACGATGTGAACGCCTTGCTGGCCAACAATCAGGAGACCTATGAGCTGATGGAGCAGTATCAGCTCTGGACCCAGAGGTTTCAGTCCCAGAGCTGGCAGACCCAGGGGAGCTTTACCGTGGACCAGAACAAGGGCGAGCTGGTGATGGCCTGTGACAATTTTACCATGTATGCCACCGGCACCGGCAGCGAGCTGGAGGGGACCATCCGCCTGAGCGGCTCCGGGGCGGCGGGCCTGCCCAGCGCCATCGACGCGGTGGTCCGGGGGGATTCCCAAACCGGCGCATACTATTTCCATTCCAAATCGCTTATGGAGGAGGGGGCGGAAGTGGGAGCGGCCACCGTCTGGTATCAGATGGAGTACGGCAGCGATTCCCAGACCCCCGGGGAGTCGGTCTATGGGGACCTGCTGGAGTGGGCGGACCCGGAGCAGACTGACGGGACCTATGAGGACCTGATCCGGAGCAAGCTGGAGGCCCTGCCCCTGGACAACGCGGAGATGACCTGCGCGGACCTGCTGGCCCTGTATAACCGCCTGGCTGGAGACAGCGGCTTTGAGCGCCGGGAAGAGGGCTATGTAAACAGCTTCAGCCAGGGAGGCCGGACCTACAGCCTTGTCCTGAAGGGGAGCAGAGAGGGCATAAACGGCTACACCATGCGGGCCTCCTACCCGGACCCGGACGGCGTTCAGGTGAGCGTGGAATCCTCCTTGAGCCAGACGGAGATGAAACTGTCCCTCCAGCGCTCCAACCCCTATACCGGCAAGAGCCTGACTATGGAGGCTGAGGGAACCCTGAAGGTCACCGACCGCCCGGCTCTGACCGCGCCGCCCAACTCGGCGGTCATTGTGTCCCTGGACCGGCTGGCGGAATTCTCAAGATAAAAAAAGCGGCGTGACCGGAGTCACGCCGCTTTTTTATACCACGGTTACAAACTGCTTCAAATCCTCCCGCATGGCGATGGCGGCGTTCCGGGCCGCTTCGCCGAAGTCGCGGCCGTCCCCGCCGGTTTTCTGCCAGGCGCACATGATTCCCCGGGAGGAATTCACAATCGCCCCGTGGCCATACTCGTTGAAGGCAAAGCGCACGTCGTCTGCCGTTCCTCCCTGGGCCCCGTAGCCGGGCACCAGGAAGAAGGTGTGCTCCAGCCGCTTGCGCAGGGCCCGGATGTCCGAGGGATAGGTGGCCCCGGTGACCGCTCCGGCGATGGTGTAGCCGTATTTGCCCTGGGTGCCCTTGGCGATGCGCTGGGTCAAATCGCCCATGGCCTGATAGATCTGCCGGTCCCCGGCGATCAGGTCCTGCAGCTCCCCGGAGCCGGGGTTGGAGGTTTTTACCAGGACAAAGACGCACTTGTCCAGGGCCTTTGCGGCCTCCAAAAAGGGAAGAATGGAGTCGGAGCCCATATAGCCGTTGAGGGTCACGCAGTCCGCGTCAAAGGCCGGGAATACCTCCCCCTGAATCTTCGCCCCGGACAGCCACCCCTCCGCATAGGCGGCGGCGGTGGAGCCGATGTCCCCCCGCTTCACGTCGGCAATGACAAACAGCCCCCTGGACTTGGCATAGGCGATGGTGCGCTCCAGCACCTCCATGCCTTGCCAGCCCAGGTTTTCATAGTAGGCGGACTGAGGCTTTACGGCGGGGACGACGTCGCACAGGGCATCAATCAGCCCCACATTAAACTGATAGATGGCCTCCGCGGCCCCCCTGCGGCCCACACCGTACTCCTCGAAGGCCGCCCTGCGGATGTGCTCCGGCACATATTCGATGCGGGCGTCCAGACCGGCGACGGTGGGGTTTTTCAGTTTGCGGATTTTGTCCTGTAAAACATCAAATGACATATTATTTCCTCCCTTTTTCCTTCCGTTCTGCCCATATGAGCAATACAGTCATCACAATCAGCGTCCCGGCCAGCAGCCAGAGCTTCACCTTCCAGTCCACGGGGACCAGTAAAAGCAAAACGACAAGCGCCAAAAATACAATGGTAGACCATCCGTAGAAATTCCGATACCACTGGGATTTTTGATCCATGGCTGGATTCCAGCCGGTCAGGGTGCAGACGGACTGCCAGAGCTGGGCGCCGCACAGCAGGAGCAGCGCCCAGACAGAGCCTCCTCTGTTTGTTCCCAGGGAGGCCAGCTGCACAGTCACAAATCCAATCACCAGGGCGGTATAGACCGATTTACACAACCACTTTCTCATAAACCCTCCTCGTAAATCACACGTCCTCCTGCTATCGTATATTTTACCCTCCCTTTTACGGTCCACCCGGAAAAGGGGGTGTTACGCCCCTTGGAGGCGAACTGCTCCGGGTCAATCACCCAGCTTTCGTTGGGATCAAAAACGGTCACGTCCCCGTCGGCGCCGATGGCCAGCCGGCCCTTGTGGTGCAGATGGAGGATATTGGCGGGATTATAGGTCATGCGCCGGATCAGGGCGGGCAGCTCCAGCTTGCCCGTGTGATACAGGTGGGTGAGGCTCAGGGCCAGAGAGGTCTCCAGCCCCACCATGCCGCTGGGGGCCTTGGCCAGAGGACGGGCCTTTTCCTCGGCGGAGTGGGGGGCGTGGTCGGTGGCGATGGCGTCGATGGTGCCGTCCCGCAGGCCGCTGACAATCCCGTGCACGTCCTTCTGGGTGCGCAGGGGGGGATTGACCCGGGCCAGAGAGCCCTGGGTGAGAATCTCGTCCTCTGTAAGCGTAAAATATTGGGGGCAGGTCTCGCAGGTGATGGACACCCCCTTTTTCTTCATGGAGCGAATGATGGACACGGATTTTGCCGTGGACACATGGCAGATGTGGACTGCCGCGCCGGTCTCCTCCGCCAGCATCGCGTCCCGCATCACCATAATTTCCTCCGCGATGGCCGGCCGGCCCTCCATCCACAGCTGCCGGGATACCCGGCCCTCGTTCAGCGCCCGGTTCCCCGCCATAGACGTGTCCTCGCAGTGGGAGAGGATGGGCAGATGCAGTCCCCTGGCCCGGATCAGCGCGTCCCGCATCAGGTCCGCGTTGTCCACGTTGCAGCCGTCGTCGGACAGGGCCGCCGCCCCGGCTTTTTTCAGGGCCTCTGCGTCGGTGAGCTCCAGTCCCTTCAGCCCCAGAGACACCGCCCCCGCCGGATAGACGTGAACCCCGCTGCCCTGGCGGGCCTGGTCCAGGATATAGCGGATCTGCTCCGGGCTGTCGGTTACGGGGTTGGTGTTGGCCATGCACACCAGAGAGGTAATTCCCCCCCGGGCGGCGGCGGCGGTGCCGGTCAGGATATCCTCTTTATATGTAAAGCCCGGGTCCCGCAGGTGGACGTGCATATCCACCAATCCCGGGGCCACCATCAGGCCCGCAGCGTCGATGGTCCGGTCGGCCTCCACGTCCAGCCCCTGCTCCAGCAGGGCAATTTTGCCGTTTTCAATAAGCAGGTCCATGCGGGAGAGGGCGTCTCCGGCGGGGTCGATGACAGAGCCGTTTTTGATTAAGAGCTTCATAGTGTTTCCTCCGGAAATAGACATAAAATATCATTTTGATTATAGCGGAAACAACAAGATTTAGCAATGTATTTTTCGTAAATTTCGGGAAGAATAACGACACGCGCTCCACGCGCGAAAAAGGGAGGATGACTTTACTATGATGCATCAGGACACTTGCGGAGCCGGAAAATTTGTCTGCGGCATGACCACCGGCCTGGTGGCCGGGGCTCTTTTGGGGATGACCATGGCTCCTTCCCGCCGGGAGATGCGCCGGTGCGCCCACAAGGCCGCCAAGCACGTCACCCAGGCAGTGGATAACTTTACCGACGCCATTGGGATGTAACCCCGGAGCGTCTGCCGGGCGGCCAGAGGCCGCCCCTACATAGTATAAGCTTGCGCCTTTTCCAGCCCTGTGCTACAATACAGAAAAGAAGCGGCCGTATCATTATCAGAAAGGAGTTTTTTCCATGACAGATCATGAGCTTGTGTCAAAAGCCGTCGAAATGCAGAAATTTTCCTACATACCCTACTCCCGCTTCCCTGTGGGCGCCGCCCTGCTGTGCGGGGACGGCCGGGTGTTCACCGGCTGCAACGTGGAAAACGCCGCCTATGGCTCCACCATCTGCGCGGAGCGCACCGCCCTGGTGAAGGCCGTCAGCGAGGGGTACACCTCCGGCTTTGCCGCCATCGCCATCGCCGGGCAGGGCGGGGACTACTGCTGGCCCTGCGGAGCCTGCCGGCAGATGCTCTATGAATTCGCGCCGGACCTGCGGGTGCTGGCGGTCCGGGGGGACGGGCAGTTTATGGAGGCCAGCCTGCGGAATTTGCTTCCCCACGGCTTTGGACCGGATAGCTTGGGATGAAACCGGGCATACTACCTCCGGAATCCCATTTTCCAAGGAGGTGATCCGATATGGTAATGGACAAGATCGCCCTGACCCTGCTTATCATCGGAGGACTCAACTGGGGCAGTGTGGGCCTGTTCAAATTTGACCTGGTAGCCTTTGCCTGCGGCGGCTCGGGCAGCATGATCAGCCGGGTGATTTACACCCTGGTGGGGCTGTCTGCCGTGTGGTGCATCTCGCTGCTGTTCCGGGACAAGGACCCGGTGGAGCAGCGCAGTTAAGGCTTTTCACATCATTCCAAACGAAAAAACAGGACCGCCAACCGGATTGGATTGGCGGTCCTGTCTGTTTGATTTAGTAGCGGGTCCAAACGGTGGTCGCGGTGCTGTTCAGCATGGCGATGGACATGGGGTAGGATTGCCAGGTTACCAGGCCGGATACACTGTCCACCATAACGTAGGTGTAGGTATTATTGCTCCGGTTGACGCTGGTAACGATCTGATAGGTGGGGATCAGGGAAATGGAACTGGTCTCAATCAGGTCGCCCGCCTTGATGCTGCTGACATTGTTCTGCCGGGCGGTATTTTTCCCATAACCAAATACCTGGTCGCTGATATAGTGGGCGAAGGAGCGCATACTGCTGCTCTGGCCGCCGCTGCTGAAGGCGCTGGAGGCATAGGTAAAGGCCACGGGATTGGTGTTCCAGGAATATCCGGTGGGGAACTGGCTCATCAGAGTGTTCAAGAGGTAGGTCACATTGCTCTCTGTGGCGGGCTGGTTGTTAGCCAGGGTCGTGTTGCTGGTGGTGTTGGTGGGATACCGGGTCTGGATGAAGCTGACCTCAGAGTACAGGCCGGTGCCGGTCCGGGCATAGCCGGAGGAATCCAGGGACAGGTAGTTAAAGGTCCCGTTCACACTGTTGCCGCTGCTGGTGAGGATGCCGTACTCGCCGCTGTTAAACCCGTTGCTGCTGAACCGGACGATGTCGCCGATGCGGGGGGTGTAGCTGTACAGGTTGTTGTAGTTGTAGGTGGTGGCGGGCAGGTTGCCGAACACTTCGTCGCTGGCCCGGTAAACGAACGCCTGATTGGTGCTGGAGCTCTGGCCCAGAATGTTGGAGCGGTAGCTGGTATTGTTCCCCCAGTAGCTGCCCACGGCGGCCTTGCTGTTCAGCAGGCTGCTGGCGTTGCTCTCCGTGGGCTGCGCTCCGTTGACCAGGGTGCCGCTGGCGGCGTTGTTATAGCTGCCGCTGCTGGTTGTGCTGGAGGGATACCGGGTGTAGATGGTGACGGAACCGCTGCTGTACAAGGACAGATTGCCCGACTGGCTCCAGCCGGCGGTGGCGGTGCTCCAGCCGCTGAGGGAGGTGTACAGGGTGGTGCAGGTAAAGCTGTTGTTGTTGGTCACGCTGGTCACCAGACCGGCGTTATTATTGCCGAATACCACCACGTCGCCCACCCGCAGGTTGTACTGGCCGTTGTTGGTGTACTGGGACCGGGGCAGGGTGCCGAAGATCTGGTCGCTGAGGTAGTAGGCCAGGGCCTGGCTGTTGTAGCCGGTGCCCAGCACGGAGGACCGGTACTGGAGCTGGCCGTTGGAGGTGGAAAAGGCGTTATGCCGGGACCAGTCATAGGTGTTGGCCGGGTACTGGGACTGGAGGGAGGACACCAGATTGCGCACGTTGGCGTCGGTGGCGTCGGTGCCGTTGGTCAGCTTGCCGTTTGTATTGCTGGTGTTGCTGGAGGGGGTGGTATTGGGATAGCGGCTGTAGATGGGGTAGCCGTTCAAATCGGTAATCCGGGCACTGTTGTCCCACTCAATGGTGTTGTTGTAGACATTGGCGTACTGGAAGGTGCCCTGGGTTTTGTTCACATCCACCACAATGCCATAAGCGTTGTCGTCATTCTGGTTACCCATGCGGAACACGTCCCCCACCCGCAGGTCGTTGGGCCGGTAGTGCTCCACCATCTTCAGGCTGCCGAACACCTCGTCGCTGAAGAAGTAGGCCAGGCCCCGGCTGCCGTAGCCGGTACCCATCACCTTGGAGGTGTACTTCTTATTTACGCTCCAGAGGCTGCCGTCATAATAGCTGCTGTTCAGGTTCCACAGGGCCCGGGAGACGTTGCTCTCCGTAGGGGACTGGCCGTTGGCCAGGGCGTTTTCGTTGGTAGTGGAGCCGTAGCGGGTGGTGATGGTGTCCTTGGAGCCCAGGTCGCTGAGCCAGCCGGTGCCCCGCCAGGTCACGTTGCCGGTCTCGCTGCACCCCACATAGTCAAACATTTCGTCGTCCACGTCGGTGACCACGCCGTACAGGCCGGTTTTGGACATATACACCACGTCGCCCACCTTCAGCGCGGCGGCGTTGGTGTGCTTCTGGGCCTTCAGATTGCCGAACACCCGGTCGCTGAGGGTGTTGGCGAAGGCCTCGCTGCCGATGCTGGTGCCCATCTGGACGGATTCATAGGCCCGGTTCATGTTCCACTTGTCGTTCTGGGGGTAGTCCATGCGCAGGGCGTTCAGGGCGGCGGCCACGTTTGTGGCGTTGGGAATCTTGCCGTTGACCAGATTGGTGGTGTTGGTATAGGTGGGGGTCTGCTCCGCCTCGCTCTCGTCAGACAGCTTGCACAGCACCACCGCACCCTGGGCCCGGTTCATGGTGGCGGTGCCCAAAAACGTGCCCTTGTCGTCCATGCCGGACAGGTACTTTTTCGCGTAGGCGGAGGCCACCGTGTTCTGGTACTTGCTGGGAATGCTGCTCCAGTCGGCGATCTGGCTCTGGGCGGCGGAAATCTGGCTGGAGGTGGCGGCGGTCCAGCCCTCCTCTTCGGCCACATTCATCATGATCTGGGCCATGTCGTAGCGGTTGATCTCCGCATTGGCCATCTTGGCGTTCCAGGCTCCGGCGGCGGAGCGCTCCGCGGCGATGGTGGTGTTGTCCAGAATGCCCACGCTCTGGGCGGCGTTTAAGTAGGGAAGCCACCAGCTGGACCCCGCGCCGGAGGGGAAGCTGTTCACCTTGTCCTCATACAGCAGGTTGCACACCATGGTGATAAACTGGGCGTTGGACAGCTTGGACTCCGGGCCGAACTTGCCCTCTCCCATGCCGGAGACCAGACCGGCCTGGGCGGCTTTATCAATATAAGAATAGGCCCAGTGATTGCTCTTCAAATCGCTGAAGTCGGAGGCCTTCACGGCCTGGGCGCTCCCCATCAGCAGACACGCGCTCAAGGCCAGCGCGGCGGCTTTTTTCATGCTTGACCTCATACTCGTAAACTCCTTTTCATCCTCCCCGGGCGCGGAACGCTTCGGGGATGTAGTGAGGTCTATTTTAGCCTGTTTTCAGAGAAAAGTCAATTCTCCAAAATATGAAGATATGTTAAGATTTTGTCGAAGAAAAGGATTGTATGGGGAGAGAGGCCCATTTAATCCCAGCCCTGCTACTCTGGCCTGTTCTGGTACTCCTTGTATCCATCGGAGGCCATCAGCTCGCCTCTGGTGTTATATTTGTACTCCCAGACATCTTCTTTGATGTAGAAGGAGCCGTTAAAGCTTCCATTTTCGTCGTACAGCGTAATGTATCCGTCGCCCGAGCTTTTCGGGCCGTCCAGATCATTCAAAATAAGTTCAAGCTCCGATTTGCGGACGTATCCACTGGTCCAGGGACCGGCCGGCCCACCGCCCCGCCCCCGTGCGGGGATCATTTCATCGGTTTCCGGCTGGGTGGTTTTCGCCTACCAGGTCACGATCTCCTCATACAATGTGCTGCCGTCCTCCCGCGCCATTGCTACCCGCACCGTATTCGGCTCTGCATACGGGACGCCCTGGGCGGTCAAGCGGTACGGTCCGTCGGAGGACACTTCCCAGTTTTCGTCATAGTCCAGCCACAAAAGCCCCTGCGCATAGTTCGCACCAAGCAGCTCCGCAGCAATGGCCTCATCACCGGTCTGCCGGATGGTCTCTGCGGCCGCCTGGACCAATCGGATGGCGGTATTCTCCGCCGAAACATGGGTGCCCCGCTCGTCCATGGACTCAAACTGCACCAGATTCTCATCTACGGCGATGGTCAGCTGCTTGTCGCTGTACTTCTTGGCAAATTCCTGCATTTTCTTCACTACATCGGCTTCACTCAGCCGCATCAGTACATCAAAATCCATCTCTTGGAAGAAGTTCTTCACCTCACCCATGAAACCGCCTACCCGGCGGTCCCGCTCCGCCACGGTCATAACGTTCTTGTCCGCCACATGGTAGGAAAACTGATACCACAAATTGCACCAGGCCCATTCCCCATCGCTGCGTTCCACCTGCTCACCGGCTACCCAGGGGTCCTCCGGCGGACTGTCGGTTTGGATGCTCTGGATTATCCGGTAGTTTTCTTCCTGGGACAGAGGCATGGTCAGCCGTAAAAACTCCAGCTCCTCTTCGGACAGCTTCATGGGGAACTCGCTCCGGTCGGTGTCCTCCCCAATGCTCTCATAGGCGTTGAAATACTTGTTGCCCCAGTTCAGCACCAGTGCGTTGAACTCTTTCAGGGACAGGCCTTTATATCCTGTAATTTTCACAGAGCGGAATAACGTTTCGTAATCTTCCTTTGTGCCGGGGACCGTTCTCCGGCCTTCATAAAACTGGCTGCTCAGGCTCTTGCTGAAGCTGGTCCAGACCCGCTTCTTCCAATACTGGCTGTTCTCCTCCTCCGTGGGGAGCCGCAGGCCGATCAAATTTCCGTTTGCGTCCCGGACAACGAACAGCTCGATGGAATCGGGGTTGAAGTGGGTGCTGCCCGCCGTTTCGGTGATCCAGTTCTCGCCGTCCACGATGCCCCGGACCACATAGCCCTGGTAGGTCATGCGCAGGCCGCTGCCCTCCAGCGCGGCCCGGAGATTCAGCTCAATGCTCAGGCCGAAGGGGAGGTAGGGGGCCAGAAGCTGGTCCCAGTTTTGGGCGAGGTCCTCCAGCAGATCTTCTTCCCAGCCCTCACGGACCACCGCGGAGATTGCAGCGATCATCGTTTCACTGTTCCACTTTTCCATCAGCCGCTGGCATTCCAGCTCAACAGCGTCAATAGTCTGCGTGGTCCCGTCCCAGACCCGGCTAAGGGAGCCGAAAATGTCCAGACGGGCGTCGTTATAAGTCCGGACGGTTAAAATTTCCGGTTTTAATACAGTGAGTTGATTCTCGCACTCCAGCCAGGGGACGCCGGTGAGCGCGTCCCCGCTGGGACCGTAATGGGTAAAGTGAAAGGTATAGCTGTCGCCGAACAGCAGAGGCTTGCACAGGTCGGTATAACACATCAAAAATTCGTTGAGGGTCTGGTTGTCTCTTCTGGCGCCGTCCAGGCTGTGGTCCCGCAGGGCCGCGTCCAGCCGCTGGAACAGGGCCTCCACCGCCGGGTCGTCCCGCAGCTTCAGGACCTTATCCCGGTACTGGGCAACGGTCAGTTCCTCATCGCCATCGCACCAGATGGACCGCAATGTCTCGCTCTCCTCCAGGGTAAAGCCGGGGATTAGCCACGCGTCCGTTTTTTCGGGCATGGCGGAGGTGGCGAAGGCCGCCGTAATCCCGATCACCAGCACCAGTGCGGCGCATACCGCCGAAATGGTCAGCTTTTTTGTTTTCATAATGGCTGTAATCCTTTCTTCCATGGCGTTTTTGTTGAAGCAGCTGTACAGCCCCGAAAGTCCGCTCCGCTGTTCCTCCATGCCAATGAGGGTCATGGCGTAGGCGCTCCGGGCGTTCAGCCCGAACTGCCGGACCACCTCCTCATCGCAGGACAGCTCCAGATCCCGGTTGGCCAGGATATACATCACCCACACCAGGGGGTTGAACCAGTGGACGCATACCGCCCCGGTCAGCACCAGCTTGGTGGCCGCGTCAAAGCGCCGGATGTGGACCAGTTCGTGGGCCAGCACATATTGCAGCGTGGTTTTGTCATTCCAATTTGTATTTTTCGGCATCAAGATAACCGGATGCAGGATCCCATAGGTCAGCGGCGCGGAGATCCGGTCCGACTGCCGCAGGCACACGGCCCGCCGGGACCTGGCCGTCCGGACCGCAAAACCCTCCACGGGCAGGGAGATCTCAAATTCCCGGCGGCACTTCCAGTAGGAGAACCCGAAGTACGCCAGGCACACCCCGGCCCCCAGCCCCCACAGGAGAATCTCCACGGGGACCAGCGGTTCCGCCTCCGGCTCCGGCGCGGGGGTGGTTACCCCGGGAGCGCTCACCGCGGGGACCTGAACCGGGGTCTGAACGGGCTGCACCGGCCTTACCGGCTGGGCCAGCGCCGGGGGCGGGGCGGGCTCCACATAGGTGTACACGCTGAACACGGACGGCAGGGAAAAGGGGACCAGCAGCCGGACCAGAACCACCGCCCACAGGGCCAGAAAGGCCTTCTTGGGCAGGCGGCTGAGGGTCGCCGCCCGCAGAACGGTGATAACGGCAATCAAAACGCCGCCGGTGAAACTCATTTGCAGCAGATTCATCGCGTCCTCCTTATTCCAGCTCTCCCACAATGTCCTTCAATTTTGCAATCTGCTGCGCGGATAGCTTTTTGCGCCCCAGCAGGGCGGCGAAGAGCTTATCCTCTGAGCCGTCGAAGATACGGTCGATCAGTTCATTTGTCTCCGCTTCTTGTACGGCCTCCTTCTCTACCAGCGCGTGGCACATGAAGTTAGGTTCCTTCCGGGCGATGGCCCCCTTCTTCATGCAGCGCTTAATGAGGGTGTAGGTGGTGTTCCGGTTCCAGCCCACCTGCTCAATGAGCACGTCGGCGATGTGCTTGGCGGTGGTGTCGCCCTCCCGCCAGAGAACGCCCATCACCTTCAATTCCGAGTCGAACAATTTTTCCGCCATAATCAGGGCCCCTTTCCATAAAAAACAAGACTGTAGTAGTACCACTATCGTGATACTACCACAGTCTTGTGCTTTTGTCAATACTACTGTAGTCGTAAAATATAAAATTTTGCTACTGCCCCAAAAGCTCCTCCAGTCGCCGGCGCAGCTCCAGCTGGACCGTCACCGGGTATCCGTCTACGGACAGGGTACGCTCCTTGGTGCAGCCGTCCACCGCGCCTGCGTCCACCACAGCCTGGAGCAGCGCCCGGTCCTCCGCCTGGGTCAGCATCAGATTCCGCCCGGTCTCGTGGGACAGCAGAGCCGCCAGCCCGGGCCCCCACCAGTTGGAGACCCCCGCCGCCAGGGTGTACTGGGCGGGGAGGACCGCCCCGATTTCCGCCCCGTGGGGGACGCCCGCTGCAATCTCCGGCAGCAGCGCCCCCATGCCCAGCTCGTTGCCCCCGTCCCCGATGGCCACGGTGACGCACCCCCGCTCCGCCGCCAGGGTCAGCAGGCAGTCCGTATCCGCGGTCATAGCGTCAATCACGGCGCCCCGCATATTGTGAAAATGCCCGTTGGCCGCTTTGCCGGGCCGCTCGATGGTCAGGAACAGGTCCGGCTGAATCCGGTCCCACAGGGCCTGAACAAAAGCCTCCGTGCCCTCCATGGGAACCTCCTCCAAGGGGGTCTCGGGGGCCGTCTGGTCCAGGGCCGCCCGCAGCAGGGGAAGGGAGGGCCCGTCAGTGACAACGGTCACCTGGCAGCCCAGGGCGGTCAGGGCCCGGACGATCTCCGCCGCGCCGCAGGGACCATCCGTCTCGCCAATCACGTGGTCCCCGCAGTCAATGGGAAAGCCGGTCAGCACCAGGGCCCGCCGGCTGGCGGCCAGGGTCCGGGCCAGCTCCTCCAGGGGCGGCTGGGGGACGGACAGGCCCCGCTGGCCCCCTTGCAGGGACTGATAGAGGGCTTGGTAAAAATTTTTCATCGTTCACACTTCCAAAAGGCCACGCTGTAGGGCGGCAGTTCGCTGCCCCCGCCGAAGTCGTGGAGCGCTCCGGTAATCAAATCCACCGCCTGGCCACAGTTGGCATTGAAATGGGCCGTGTAGGGCTGGCTGTCGGCGTTCACTGCCACCAGTACCCGTTCGCGGTCCGTCCGGCGCTGGAAAATGGTCTGCTTGTTGGTCAACACCAGATCCTGGAAATCACCGTAGCACAGGGCGTCGCTCTCCCGGTGGGCCTTGACCATGGCCTGGAGCAGATCCGTCAGCTGGTTCCACTCCGGGGCCTCGAAGCTGGGCCGCAGGGCGGGGTCTCCCTGCTTTTTCTCGGCCTTTTCCCCCCACTCGCTGCCGTAGTAAAGGCAGGGAATGCCGGGCATTCCCAACAAAATGCCGTACATCAGGGGCAGGTGGTTGGGGTCGGTGAGCACACTGGCCGCCCGGGTCACGTCGTGGTTGTCCGCGAAGCAAAGCAGGTGCTTTCCTTTGTAGAGGGTCCACTGCTCGGGGCCGAACTGGCGCTTCAGACTGTGGACGATTTCAAACAGGTTCATGCTGTTCAGGGCGGACCACAGGCCCTTGTAGCACTCGTAGTTGGTGCAGCTGTGGAGCATCCCGTCGCCCACCCACTGGTTGTAGTCCCCGTGGAGGGTTTCCCCCACCAGGAAGAATTCCGGCTTCAGGCCGTCGGTGAAGCCCCGCAGCCGGCGGATAAAATCCTTGTCCAGGCAGTAGGCCACATCCAGCCGCAGGCCGTCGATGTCAAATTCCTCCACCCAGAATTTCACGCAGTCCAGCAGGTAGTCCACCACGGCGGGGTTGCGCAGGTTGAGCTTTACCAGCTCGAAGTGACCCTCCCAGCCCTCATACCAGAAGCCGTCGTTATAGTTGGAGTTGCCGTCGAAGGAGATGTGGAACCAGTCCTTATAGGGGGAGTCCCATTTTTTCTCCTGCACGTCCCGGAAGGCCCAGAAGCCCCGGCCTACGTGGTTGAAAACGCCGTCCAGCACCACCCGGATGCCCCGGTCGTGGAGGGAGCGGCACACCGCCTTGAAATCCTCATTGGTCCCCAGACGGCAGTCCAGCTTCCGGTAGTCCCGGGTGTCGTAGCCGTGGGCGTCGCTTTCAAAGATGGGGGACAGGTACAGGGCGTCCACCCCCAGCTTCTGCATATGCTCCCCCCACTGAGCCACCTTTTGAATCCGGGGGAGGGTCTGTCCGTCGTTTTGCTGGGGCGCCCCGCAGAAGCCCAGGGGATAAATCTGATAAAACACGCTTTTTTCAAACCACATAGCTGATCGCTCCATTTCTGCCCGAAAATTTCCGGCGGGATTATTTTACCACACATCCGGTTTTCTGACAAGGTCCGCGCCGGGCTTGTCCTATAATCTTAACTACCAAAATTTGGAGAGGAGGGGCGTATATGCCCGTCATTTGTCAGGAGGAGGGGCGCTGCCTCACCGCGTCCATCTCCGGGGAGCTGGATCACCACCGGGCCAAGGAGGTCATGCGGGAGCTGGACCGGCAGATCGACGCCGCCCTGCCCCGGTCCCTGCGGCTGGACCTGGAGCAGCTTACGTTTTCCGACAGCTCCGGCATCGCGGTTCTGCTCCGGGCCTACCGTCGGATGCGCCAGCTGGAGGGCAGCATGGAGGTATGCAACACCCCCGCCCAGGCCCGGAAAGTGTTTCAGGCGGCGGGGCTGGAAAAATTGATCCTGTTTGCAGAGAAATCAGAATAAGGAGGCATTTTTACATATGAAGCCGGATAATTACACCATTTTGGAGTTCCCCAGCCGCTCCGCCAACGAGGGCTTCGCCCGGACGGCGGCGGCCTGCTTCGCCGCCCAGCTGGACCC
>CAJUPG010000043.1 GCA_910588455.1 uncultured Oscillospiraceae bacterium | reverse complement strand
AGAAGCAGGGCCGCCACAAGAAGCAGACCGGCGGCTCCGGCCAGTTCGGCGACGTGTGGATCCGCTTCGAGCCCAACCCCGACGCCGAAGAGATGGTCTTTGCCGAGGAGGTGTTCGGCGGCTCCGTGCCCAAGAACTTCTTCCCCGCGGTAGAAAAGGGCTTACGGGAGGCCTGCGTGCATGGCGTGCTGGCGGGCTACCCGGTGGTGAATCTGAAGGCCGTGCTGTACGACGGAAGCTACCATCCGGTGGACTCTTCGGAAATCGCCTTCAAAACCGCCGCCCAGCTGGCCTACAAGGCCGCTCTGCCCGAGGCCAGCCCCGTGCTGCTGGAGCCCATCGGCGAGCTGAAGGTGACCATCCCTGACAGCTACATGGGCGACGTGATCGGCGATTTGAACAAGCGCCGGGGCCGTGTGATGGGCATGAATCCCACCGACAGCGGCGAGCAGATTGTGGAGGCCGAGGTGCCTATGGCAGAAATGACCACCTATGCCATCGACCTGCGGGCGATGACCCAGTCCCGCGGTTCCTTCACCTTCCATTTCATCCGTTATGAGGACTGCCCCCCCGCCGCCCAGCAGAAGGCCATCGAAGAGGCCAAGGCAATGGCGGAGGAATAAAATTTTATGGCGGACGCTTCGGCGTCCGCCATTTTAAATGCCCGTGAGATCAAAATCCGGGGTGAACCCGCGCCGGGCGCTGTCCGGGTCCTGCACAAACCCCTCCAGCCCCAGATTTTCCATGTACGCCTGGGCGGCGCGAATCTCCCCCCGGCGCAGCGTCCGGTTGAGCTCCGGAAACCGGTCCGCCTGCCCCCAGGGAGTATACTGGCTCATGAGGGAAAACAGCACCGTCCCCGGGGCAAACTCCCGTGAAATCCAGTCCATCACCTGCCTGGCCCCCTCCAGCTGCCCGGGCAGAAGCAAATGGCGGATCACTGTCCCCCGGACCAGCAGACCGTTTTCGTCCAGCACGCAGGGCCCCGTCTGGCGCACCATCTCCCGGATGGCGGCCCGGGCAGCTTCCGGATAATCCGGAGCGGAGGAATATTTTGCCGCCGGGCCCTGTTCCATATATTTCAGGTCCGGCAGATAGACCGAGATCTTCCCCTCCAGGGTCCGCAGGGTCTCCACCCGGTCGTAGCCCCCGGAATTCCATACCAGGGGAACCGGGAATTCCGGCAGGTTCCGGACCACGTGGGCAAAGTGGGTGGGATTGACCAGGTTGATGTTGTGCGCCCCCTGGGCAATGAGATTTTCCATAATCTCCCACAGCGCTTCTTCGGAAATGACCTTTCCAAAATTGCCGTGGCTGATTTCCTCATTCTGGCAGAATATGCACCCCAGGGAGCAGCCGGAAAAAAAGACAGCCCCGGAGCCGTTTTTGCCGGAGATGGGGGGCTCCTCCCAGGGATGGAGGGCGGCCCGGGCGGCCACCGGCGCCTCCGGCATTCCACAGCGGCCCTCCCCCCGGTTTTGGGTGCGCACCGCGCCGCACTGGCGGGGACATAAATTACAGATCATAGCCCCTCCTCCACACGGGCCTGAAACGCCCGAAAGGCGCTGGGAACCGCATAACGTTCCCGCAGCTCCCTCCGCCCGGCCCACACCCAGCCCTCGGGCAGCTCCGGGCCATCCGCCAGTGCGGCCAGACCGGTCATGTGCCACTCGATATGGCTGAAGATGTGCTTCCCTGTTCCGGCGTGCCAGGTTTCCCCCGGACGGAGCCCGAAAAATGACCAGTCCACCCCGGACGGCTCGTTGGGATACTCCCACAGCCCCGCCAGAAGCCCCCGCTCCGGCCGGCGGCGCAGGGCCACCTGATTTTCATAAAACAGCAGAAAAACCGTCCGCTTCTCAATTTTCCGCGGCTTTTTGGGGGCCTTTACCGGAAGCTCCCCGGTGCGGTCCTCCAGGCGGGCCCGGCAAAGGCCGGCGGCGGGGCATTTTTCACACAGGGGCGCACCGTTTGGCAGGCACACCACCGCCCCCAGCTCCATCATGGCCTGGTTAAAATCGCCGGGAGCTTTGGCCGGAATCACCTGGGCCAGCTTTTGGGTTACCTGCTTTTTAAAGGCCGGACTGGCAATGTCGGAGGAATCCCCGGTGATCCGGGCCACTACCCGCAATACGTTTCCATCTACTGCGGGGACGGGCTGTCCAAAGGCGATGGAGGCGATGGCCCCGGCGGTGTAGTCCCCCACGCCGGTGAGGGCGCGGATGTCCTCATAGCGGCTGGGAAATTCTCCCTGGTGCAGGTCCATGATCTGCCGGGCGGCTTTTTGCAGGTTGCGGGCCCGGCTGTAGTAGCCCAGGCCCTGCCACAGCTTCATCAGCTGGTCCTCCGGACACGCCGCCAAATCCTCCACCGTGGGCAGGGCGTCCAGAAAGCGCCGGTAATAGTCCAAAACCGCTGCCACACGGGTCTGCTGGAGCATGATTTCGGAGAGCCAGACGTGATAGGGGGCGGGGGCGCTGCGCCAGGGGAGCACCCGGGCGTTTTCCCGGTACCACACCAGCAGCGGAATGGGGAGCTGTTCCAGAAGCGTATCCATGGGCTTGTAATCCTTTCAGAATGTGGTATAATTAGCGTCAGTTAGGTAATGAAAAAGAAATAACCGGCCCCCCCTGCAAGGAAACCGGCATTCTCCAGATTCTAAATCTACATGAGGAAGAGCCGGACCGATGCAGCGGTCCGCCCCTCTTGCTCTTATTATAACCCAGGCACAGGATACCGTCAAGGGGTGTTATGGACAAACGAAAAGAGGAAATTGTATGGAACAAAACGAAAAATGGCTGCAATGGGCGGTAGAGCTGCAAAGTCTGGCTCAGGCGGGCATACACTACACCAAGGACCCCTACGACGAGGAGCGTTTTGAGCGCATCCGGGAGATTGCCGCCGAAATGATTGCGCACAAAAGCGAGATCTCCCTGGAAAAGGTCAAGGACCTGTTTTGTTGTGAAATCGGCTATCAGACCCCAAAGCTGGAAACCCGGGCGGCGGTGTTTCAGGACGGCAAAATCCTGCTGGTCCAGGAGAACGACGGTAGGTGGTCCCTGCCCGGGGGCTGGTGCGACGTGAACATCTCCGTCAAGGACAACACCGTCAAGGAGGTCAAGGAGGAGGCCGGGCTGGACGTGAGCGCCGACTGGGTGATTGCCGTGCAGGACCGGGAGAAGCACAACAAGCCCGTTCACGCCTACAAGATCTGCAAAATTTTTGTCATGTGCTCTGTTTTGGGCGGGGAGTTTACCTCCAATATCGAGACCGTGGCCAGCGGCTTTTTCCCCCTGGAGGAGCTGCCGCCTATGGCGGAGGAGAAAAACAACCCGGAGCAGGTGAAGATGTGCTTCGATGCTTACCGGGCGGACCACTGGGATGTATATTTTGATTGAGGAGGGCGACTTATGCCTGACAACGAGCGCGACCTGCGTCTGGCGGTACTCATTGACGCGGACAACGCCTCCCGCACCGCCATGAAGGATGTGATGGCCGAGGTGGCCGTCTATGGCACCCCTACCATCAAGCGCATTTACGGCGACTGGACCGCCCCCAACATGAATTCCTGGAAGTCCATTCTGCTGGAAACCGCTATCACCCCCATCCAGCAGTACAGCTACACCACCGGCAAAAATGCCACTGACTCCGCCATGATTATCGACGCCATGGACATTCTCTACTCCGGCAACTGCGACGGCTTTGTGCTGGTGTCCAGCGACTCGGACTTCACCCGGCTGGCCACCCGCCTGCGGGAAGCGGGAATGAAGGTGTACGGCATGGGGGAAAAGAAAACTCCTCAGCCCTTCATTGTGGCCTGTGACAAGTTCGTGTACATTGAGGTAATCCGGGCGGCGGCCAAGCAGGCCGCGGAAGCGGAGAAGCGGGCGGAGCAGGCGGCCAAAAAATCCTCCTCCAAAAAGGAGAGCAAAAAAAGCGCCCAGTCCTCCAGCCCCGCCCCGGTGGACATTGTGGAGCTCATTGCCAGTTCTGTGGAGGATCTGTGCGAAGAGGACGGTCTGGCCCACATGGGCAAGCTGGGCAACCTGCTGCTGAAAAAGAAGCCGGACTTCGACCCCAGAAACTACGGTTTTTCCAAGCTGTCCAAGCTCATTCGGGCTCTGGACCGGTTTGAAATTGTCCCCCAGGGGGAGGGGAATACCGAGTTTTATGTGCGGGATACCTGCTTATAGGATCGAATAACCTTTGGAGGGCACGGCCATTTGGCCGTGCCCTCCATGTTTTGTGTTATGTGCTGCACCGCCGCAGCAGCGAAAGCGGCGGGACCTGCTCAGGCAGATCCATATAAAACTGCATCTGGGGCTTGCGGACCTCCGGCAGAGGCACGCCCTCCCCGTCCCACAGGCCCTTCACCGTCAAGCTCTGAGGCCGGATGCCGGGGCCGGCCAGCTCCAGGGTATCCCCCACGGCAAATTTGTTGTTGAGGGTCAGCAGCGCCCGTCCGTCCTCCCCGCAGGAGAGAACTTTTGCCACGATCTGCCAGTCCCGCACATAGCGGGAGTCCGCGGTGAACTGCCCCGGCTGGCCGTAGAAAAAGCCGGTGGAGTAGTGCCGGTGGCTGATATGCTCCACCTCGTCCCGCCACACCGGGTCCAGCGGAACCCCAGCCGCCGCCGCGTCGATGGCGTGGCGGTAGGCCCCGGTGACGATAGCGGCATAGTAGGCGGACTTGGCCCGGCCCTCCAGCTTCAGGGAGTCCAGACCCGCCTCCATCAGCTCTTTTACGTGGTCGATCATGCACAAATCCCGGGAGTTCATAATGTAGGTCTCCCCGTTTTCCTCGTAGACTGGGAAATACTCCCCGGGGCGCTTTTCCTCCATCAGGGCGTACTGATACCGGCAGGGCTGGGCGCAGGCGCCCCGGTTGGAGTCCCGGCCCGTCATGTAGTTGGACAGCAGGCACCGCCCGGAGTAGCTCACGCACATGGCCCCGTGGGCAAAGACCTCCATCTCCAGCTCTTTGGGAGCCTTGGCCCGAATCTCCCGGATCTCATCCAGGGACAATTCCCGGGCCAGAATCACCCGCTGAGCCCCCAGCTCGTGCCACGCCCGGGCGGACTGGTAGTTCACGATGCTGGCCTGGGTGGAGATGTGCCGCTCCACATGGGGGGCGTACTTCAAGGCCAGGGACAGCACCCCCACATCCGCCAGAATGATCGCGTCCACCCCCAGCGCATCCAGATCGGACAGCCACCCAGGCAGGCGGGCGACCTCCTCATTGCGGGGCATGGTGTTGCAGGTTACGTGGACCCGTACGCCCCGCCGGTGACAGAAATCTACGGCGGTTTTCAGCTCCTCGGGGGAAAAATTCCCCGCAAAGGACCGCATTCCGAACAGCGTTCCCGCTAAATACACCGCATCCGCCCCATAGGCCACGGCCATTTGCAGGCGCTCCATATCCCCGGCGGGGGAGAGCAGCTCGATTTTTTTCATGCCTCCCCCTCCCGGTGAAATGTGCGGGTCATAATCAGCGCGTCCTCTTTCGGGTCCTGATAGTAATTCTTCCTGAAACCCGCCTGGGCAAAACCGTGCTTGACGTACAGGGCAATGGCCGCCTCGTTGGAGGCCCGGACCTCCAGGGTGAGAAAGGCCAGATGGGCCTGGGCGAACCGGCAGTAGACCTCCAGCAGTTCCCCGGCCAGCCCCTGCCGCCGCCACTGGGGGGCCACGGCGATGTTGGCAATGTAGCCCTCGTCCAGCACCACCTGCAAGCCCGCATAGCCCAAAACCTGCCCGTTTTCCCCCTCCGCCACCAGAAAGCTTGCCTGGGGGTTGAACAGCTCCTCCTCCAGCATGGGAATGCTCCAAGGCGCGGAGAAGCATTGCCGCTCTAAGGCGGCAATGCTCTCCAGGTGGCTGCGGTCCATGGGTACAATCTCGTAGCGCATTATTTCAGTGTAATGTGGAAAACCTGGCCCACGTCTCCGGCAAAGACGATCGCGCCGTCCTCGGGCAGTTCCACACTGGTGTCGCCGTAGAGCCAGGAGCTGGCTACCAGCTGCATGGCCGCGTCGTACACGTAAAATCCGCCCTTCTCCGGAACCTTGACCGTCATGGTCTTGCCGGCGGCGTCCCCGGTCCAGTACCAATGGGCGGCTTCCCCGGGCTGAATGGTGCAGCGGGAGGCGCTTCCCGCATAAATATTGCTCACATTCTCCCCGTCCATGTAGTTGCTGCCGTTGATGCGCAGATATTCCACGCCATCCTTGTCATAGCACTCGATTAAGCTGCTGTCCCGGCTGCCCACGCCGGGGATCTGGACGAAGGGCGCGGCCTCGTTGGGCCCGGTGAGCTGATTGGAAATCATATAGCCCGACGGACTGGTGGCAAAGCTGACACCGGCGTACACGCCGCTCAGGCCGTAGAGGGCGGAGGAGTAGTGCTCGTCAATCTGGACATAGCCCTTCCCCTCCCGGGCGGTCCAGGCGGCCTGGGTATCCGCGTCGGGGGTATACTCCGGAAGCCGCTGGGCCACATAGCTGGCGTTGCACATGGTAGTCAGGCCGGGCAGGGGGGAGTAAACCTTCTGGTACAGATAGACCTGACCGTTTTCTTCGGGAATCAGCCGGAAGAGCATGGAATTTTCCTCGTCCCGGAAGGAGCCGTCGGCGCAGTATTTGGCGGTGAGGGGTTTTCCGGAGCCGAAGATTTCCAGCGAGAAGCTGCCGTCCTTCTCCACGCCCACCTGATAGACCAGGGTAGAGGTGCCGTACATGCCGCTGAGCTTGGTCAGCTCCTCCGGCATGGCGGCAAATTCAGCCTTGTCCAGGGCCGCGTCCTCTTTGATTTCCACGCCCTGCTCTTTCAGCGCGTCGATCAGGATACGGGCGGCGGCCAGCTCGTTCATAATGCTGTTGCCCCCGGAGGACAGCACCGCGCAGGACATGTTGTACTCCGGCAGGACCACCAGCCCCGCGTGGTAGGCCAGGGTATCGCCGCCCTTCACCAGGGCCTGGATGCCGTTCTGGCTGAAGGGGAACATATGCACGCTGTCCCAGCCCAAGCCGTAGGCCAGCGCGTCGCCCTCGGAGTCCTCGGGCCACATACCGCTGGCGTACTCGTCGCCCATGAGCCGGTCGATGCAGGACAGATGGATGCCGAACTGCGCCAGATCGTTGGCGTTGGCGTATATGCCGCCGGTGCCCAGCACCGCCACGGTCTCCGCGGGGGTGTGGCGGGTCTCTGCGCCGAGATAGGTCCGGGCCAGCCGGTCGTGGTCAAAGCTGTCCCAGGGAGTAAGCGTGTTTTCCAGCTCCATCGGCTCGGTAAAATATTTGTGGAGGAACTGGGTAAAATCCATACCGGACACCCGCTCGATGACCAGCTGGGCCAGGGAGAAGCTGTCGTTGGAGTAGACGCTGTAGGCCCCCGGCGCGGCCTGGAGGGTCTGGGTGGACAGCCGCTCCAGCAGATGATCCAGGGGGTAGTCCAGGGCCTGGCCGTTGAACTGGAAGGAGTTCCCGCCGGCGCTGCCCATCAGGCCGGAGGAGTGGTTGAGCAGCATCCGGACGGTGATGTCCTTATAGCGCGGGTCGGCCATTTTGAAGTCGGGTAAATAGGTGGTGACCGGCTTGTCCAGGTCTACTTTTCCCTGGGTCACCAGCTCGGACATGGCAGCGGCGGTATACACCTTGCTGATGGAGCCAATGCCGTACAGATGGTCGTCCGTCAGGGCGGTGTTTTCGGTTTTGGAATAAACTCCCACGTGGCCGCTGAGGACGGCCTCCCCGTCCTGCCACAGGGCGTACTGGACGCTGACCGCCTCGCCGTATGCCATGGCGGCCTGGGCCGCCGCCTGAGCGGACTCCTCCAGAGAGGACTCCTGGGCGTAGGCTGTGGGGAGGAGCAGCGCAAAAATCAGACAAAAAATCAGGCACTTGCTTTGGAATTTTTTCATAACAGCATAACCCCCGCTTCTTCACAAATTTTTATGGTTTCGTCGTCCCACAGGGACACCTGGACCTCCCCCACATGGGCCTTGCCCAGCAGGATCATGGACACCCGGGACTGGCCGATGCCGCCGCCCATGGTCAAGGGCAGCTCCCCGGCCAGCAGGGCCTTGTGGAAGGGCAGCTCCCGGCGGCTGTCGCACCCGGCCAGGGTAAGCTGCCGGTCCAGGGATTCAGGGCTGACCCGGATACCCATGGAGGACAGCTCCAGCGCTCCGCCGTTGACGCTGTCCCACACCAGCAGGTCCCCGTTCAGGTCCCAGTCGTCGTAGTCAGGGGCCCGGCCGTCGTGGGGGGCGCCGGAGCGCAGCTTGCCGCCGATGCCCATCAGGAAGGTAGTGGGATGGTCCTTGACGAACAAATGCTCCCGCTCCTTCGGGGTTTTGCCGGGAAACAGGTCCTCCAGCTCCTGGGCGGTGACAAAAGTCACGGCCTGGTCGATGTCGGGCAGCACCTCCAGCTGGGGAAAGGTGCTCTTCAACACCCGCTGGGTGGAGGCCAGGGCGTGGACGATGGAGGAGACGGTGCTCTTCAGGGTGTCCAGATTGCGGTCCTGGGCGGTGATGACCTTTTCCCAATCCCACTGGTCCACGTAGGCGGAGTGGAGATTGTCCAAATCCTCGTCCCGGCGGATGGCGTTCATATCGGTATAAAGGCCCTCGCCGGGCTGGAAGCGGTAGCGGTGCAGAGCCAGGCGCTTCCACTTGGCCAGGGAGTGGACCACGGCGGCGGTCTGGTCCACGTTCCGGATCTCAAAGGAAACGGGGCGCTCCACACCGTTCAAATCGTCGTTGAGTCCGGAGGACACAGAGACGAACAGGGGGGCGGACACCCGGCGCAGCCGGAGGGCTCCGCTGAGGCTGTCCTCAAACAGATGGTGCAGCAGGCCGATGGCCTTCTGGGTGTCGTACACGCCCAGCAGGGACCGGTAGCCGGCGGGGATTTTGGTGTGTTCCATAGGGGTTCTCCTTACATTTCAGATTTCGCCTTTTATTATAGCCGGACGGCGTAGGAATTGCAATCGCCCACGCCCTATTTTTATCACAAAATGAGATATAAGTCAATATCTCATTTTGTGATGGCAATAATAAGGGATGTATGTATTAGGAGGCGAGCCTATGCGACTGCGCGATCTCCGGGAGGACGGCGATTACACCCAGAGCCACCTGGCCCGGCTGCTGAATATCCGGCAGAACACCTATTCCCAATACGAAAACGGCCAGCGCCAGCTGCCCATCGACGTCCTGATCCGGCTGGCGGAGTTTTTTCAAACCTCTACGGACTATATCCTGGAGCTGACCGATGAGCGGAAGCCCTACCCCAAGGGGCGCAGAAAATCCACGTAGGAGCGGAAGAACCCGCTTTTTTCATTGCATTTCCCCAGGATTTGGTGTACACTTGAGCTAATCATAAAATTTTGGAGGTTCGCCATGGAATTTTTGCAGTATCAGGAGAGCGCCCGGGCCATTCAGGAGCGTCTGGGCGGCTTCGCCCCGAAAATCGCCATGATCCTGGGCTCCGGGCTGGGCGATCTGGGCGATTTCGTAGAAAATCCCATCTATGTGGACTATAAGGATATTCCCCACTTCAAGCCCTCCACCGCCCCGGGCCACAAGGGCCGCTTCGTCTTTGGGCAGCTGGAGGGAAAGCCCGTAGCCGTGATGCAAGGCCGGATGCACCACTATGAGGGCTACTCCTACGAGCAGGTCACCTGCGCCGTGCGGGTGCTGCGGCTGCTGGGCTGCGAAACCCTCATCGTCACCAACGCCGCCGGCTGCGTGCGCACCGAGTGGAACGCCGGGGAGCTGATGCTCATTACCGACCAGATCAAGCTCCAGAGTGAATCCCCCCTCCGGGGGGAAAACCTGCCTGAATTCGGAGTCCGGTTCCCGGACGCCTCCCGCCTGTACACCCCCCGGCTCCAGGAGCTGGCCCGGAAAAACGCCCAAAAGCTGGGGGTCACCCTGCGGGAAGGGGTTTACTTCTATTGCTACGGCCCCCAATACGAGACTCCGGCGGAGATCCGCGCGGTCCGGGTTCTGGGGGGCGACGCGGTGGGTATGTCCACCGCCCCGGAGGTCATTGTGGCCGCCCACTGCGGCATGGAGGTGCTGGGGCTGACCCTGCTGTCCAATATGGCGGCGGGCATCCTGGACCAGCCCCTGAGCGAGCAGGAGGTTTTAGACGCGGGCGCGAAGGCAAAACAGACCTTCTCCGCCCTGGTGCGCGCCTGTCTGGTGGAGCTGTGAAATTTTGTTGAGGTGTTTTGTTTCTATGAGAGTTTTATTTGAACACGTGACCGCTCTGACCATGGACCCGGCCCTGCCGGAGCTGAAGAACGGCTTTGTGGCGGTGGAGGGCGCTAAAATCGCCTATGCGGGCGACGCCCGCCCCGCCGGGGAGTTCGACCGGGTGATCGACTGCACCAACAAAATCATGCTGCCCGGCCTGGTCAACGCCCACACCCATGTGCCCATGTCCCTGCTGCGGGGATACGGCGGGGGCTGCGACCTGCACACCTGGCTCAACCAGTATATTTTCCCCGCTGAGGCCAAGCTGGACCCCCGGTGCGTCGCCGCCGGGTCCGCCCTGGGTCTGGCGGAGATGATCGCCTCCGGCACCACCTGCATCAACGATATGTATATGTACACCGAGACCATCGCCCAGACCGTGCTGGACGCGGGGCTTTCCGCCAATCTGTCCTGCGGCGGGGTTTACTTCGGCGCGCCGGAGGATTTTTCGCCCGAAACGTGCAATGACTGTCAGAACACGAAGGCTTTGCGGGAGAACTGGCACGGCGCGGGAGACGGGCAGATTTTGGTGGACGCGTCCATTCACGCGGAGTACACCTCTAACGAGCCCTTGTGGCAGTGGGTGGCGGACTACGCCCGGCAGTACAACCTGGGAATGCACGTCCACATCTCCGAGACCCGGTCGGAGCACGAAAACTGCCTCCAAAAATACGGCAAGACCCCCATCGCCCTGTTCGACCAGTACGGCGTGTGGGAGCGGGGGGGTGCCGCGGCCCACTGTGTCTGGGTGGCGGACAGCGATATGGAGCTGATGGAAAAGCGAAGCATCACCGCCGTCCACAACCCCATGTCCAACCTGAAGCTGGCCTCCGGCGTGGCCCGGGTCCCCCAGCTGCTGGAGGCGGGGGTCAACGTGGCCCTGGGTACCGACGGGGTGGCCTCCAACAACAGCCACGACCTGTTTGAAGAGATCAAGCTGGCGGCCGTCCTCCACAAAGGGGTGAGCGGCGACCCTATGGCCGTCTCCGCCCGACAGGCCCTGGCAATGGCCACCGTCAACGGCGCAAAGGCCCTGGGGCGGGATACCGGCGTACTGGCGGCGGGCAAAATCGCGGATATTATCCTGCTGGACGCGTCCCGGCCCAACCTGATCCCCTGTCACGATCTGGCGGAAAATCTGGTTTACTCCGCCCGGGGCTCCGACGTGTGCATGAATATGGCGCGGGGACGAGTCATATATGAGAATGGGACGTTCCTCACCCTGGACCTGGAAAAGCTTCGCGCCGAGGTGGAGGGCTACGCCCTGCCCCATATTTTTGGAGGCAACGACTGAATCGGAGGTCGCCTATGGCAAAGCAAAAGCAGCCCGCCCGGACCGGCGGAGGGAATACGTTCTTCGGCGGCGCCGCCATTCTGGCGGTGGGCATTATGGTGACGAAAATCATCGGCCTGTTTTACAAATTCCCCCTCACCGATATTATCGGCGCCCAGGGCGTGGCCGACTTCAACAACTCCTATTACATCTACTCCGTCCTGCTTACCATCTCCACGGCAGGTCTGCCGGTGGCAGTGTCCAAGATGGTGTCGGAGGCCCGGACCCTGGGGCGGTACGGCCAGGTGCGCCAGGTGTTCCGCCTGTCCCTGGGGGTGTTTTTGGGGCTGGGAGTCGTGTCCTTTCTGGTGATGTACTTCGGGGCGGAGCAGCTGGCGGGGCTGATGAACGACTCCCTGGCGGCGGAGGGCATCCGCGCTCTGGCCCCGGCGGTGATCTGCGTGGGCTGCCTGTCCGCCTTCCGGGGGTACGCCCAGGGCCATGGCCGTATGTCCCCCACGGCGGTCTCTCAGATTTTAGAAGCCCTGTGCAAGCTCTTCGTGGGGCTGGGACTGGCCTTCTGGATTATCAGCGTGGACGGACAGCCCCATATGGCCGCCGCGGGGGCCATTACCGGCGTGACCGTGGGAACGATTTTTGCCCTGGTCTATATGATTCTGGATTTCGTCCACACCCGTCTTAAGGAGGACGTGGAGGTCCGGGACCAGCCGGACGGTCCCCGGCGGATTCTCACCACCCTGCTGGCCATCGCCATCCCCATCACCCTCAGCTCCTCCATGGTGGGTATTATTACCGTGATTGACTCCTCCCTGGTCCAGGGACAGCTGCAAAGGGCCCTGCTCACCAACCCGGACAGCTGGACCATGTATCAGGAGTATGTGGACTTCGCCCCTCTGAAAACCGCCCTGGACGCCTGGAGCGGCAGCGCCGTCAAGGTGTCGGACTTCCCCCCGGAGCTCCAGAAGCTGGCGGAGGATCTAAGCCGCACCCTTTATGGCAACTATGGCAGCGCCATGAACCTGTATAACCTGCCCCTGTCCCTGATGGCGGCCCTGACCGCATCGGTGATTCCCGCGGTGTCCGCCCGGCTCACCGCCCGGGACAAAAAGGGCGCGGCCCGGATTTCCACCTCCGCCCTGCGGATGGCGGCGCTGCTGGCCTTCCCCGCCGGCGTGGGGCTGTTTGTGCTGGGTACCCCCATCATTCAGCTGGTATTTCCCAAAATGCAGGCGGAGATCGCCGGCCCTCTGCTGTCCACCCTGGGCATCGCCTCCCTCTTTGTGTGCATGATGCTTGTGTGCAACTCGGTGCTCCAGGCCTATGGCTTTATCAACCTGCCCGTGACCATCATGGTCCTGGGGGGAGTTGTGAAGATTTTGACCAACTACAATGTGGTGGCCCGTCCGGGGGTGGGCATCTACGGCGCGCCCTACGGCAATGTGCTGTGCTTCGGCCTGTGTATGCTGCTGGACCTGCTGCTGATGAGCCGGGTGATCCCCAACTGCCCCAAATTCCCCCCCCTTTTTCTCAAGCCGGCCATTGCCGCCGGCGCCATGGGGCTGGCGGCCTGGGCGGTCTACGGACTGGCCTTCAAGCTTCTCCACTCCAACCTTCTTTCGGTGGCGCTGTCCATCCTGGCGGCGGTGGCCGTCTACGGCGGATTGGTCATTGCCCTGGGGGCCATTGAACACGATGATCTGATGCTGATGCCCAAAGGTGAGAAAATTGCCAAAATTCTCCACTTATAAATCTTAATTTTCTGTAAAAGCGGGAAAACCTCTTGCGAGAAAGGTAAAAATATGATAAATTTAAAAAACACGCCGCCTTACGGCCTGGACGATTTGCGGGAGATTATGGCCCTGCTGCGCTCCCCTGATGGCTGCCCCTGGGACCGGGAACAGACCCACCAGAGCATCCGGCGCAATATGCTGGAGGAGGCCTATGAGGCCGCCGAGGCCATCGACGAGGGCGACCCGGAGCATCTGAAGGAGGAGCTGGGAGACGTGCTGCTCCAGGTGGTCTTTCACGCCCAAATGGCCCAGGAGGCCGGACAGTTCACCCTGGACGACGTGATTGACGGCGTGTGCCAAAAGCTGATCTACCGGCACCCCCACGTATTCGCCGGGGTGGAGAGCCAGGACGCCCTGGCCACCTGGGACGCCCGGAAGCGCCAGGAGAAGGGCCAGCGCACCACCGCCGACGCCATGGACGCGGTAGCGCGGGCCCTGCCCGCCCTGACCCGGGCGGAGAAGCTGCAAAAAAAGGCCGGCCGGGAGGCGCGTCTGGAGGACGCTCTGGGCGCCCTGCTCTTTTCCGCCGTGGAGCTCGGCCGTCTGGCGGGGCTGGACAGCGAACAGGCGCTGCATAAGGCCTGCGAGGGCTTCATCCGCCAGTACCGGGCCCAGGAGGCCGGTGAAAACGCTTGATTGCCGTGCTGCTTGCCAGGACGGAATTGAGATATTCTTACAGGATGGTACAAAAGCTATTTAGGAGGAAAGAACGTATGAACAAAACGGAACTCATCAACGCGGTCGCGGAGGAGGCCTCTCTGGCTAAGAAGGATGCGGAGGCCGCTGTAACCGCTTGTATTGACGTAATTACCAAGGCGCTCCAGGAGGGCGAAAAGGTACAGCTTGTAGGCTTTGGCTCCTTCGAGGTCAAAACCCGCGCCGAGCGGGTGGGCCGCAACCCCAAGACCCTGGAGCCCATCCAGATCCCCGCCTCTAAAAGCCCTGTGTTCAAAGCCGGCAAGGCCCTGAAGGACGCGGTCGCCGAATAAACGCCACGATGCGGACGCCCTTCCCGGCGTCCGCATTTTTTCAAAAGGAGGTGCTTGTTTGCTCATCTCACTGATTATCCCCTGCTACAATGAGGAGGAGGTGCTCCCCCTGCTCTACCCCGCTCTGGAGGATGTGATGGGCCGGCTGTCCCGGTTCGACTTCGAGCTGCTCTTCGTCAACGACGGCTCCCGGGACGGCACCTTGCAGGTCCTGCGCCAGCTGGCCCGGCAGGACAGCCGGGTGCAGTTTCTCTCCTTCTCCCGGAACTTCGGCAAGGAGGCGGCCATGTACGCCGGGTTCTGCAACGCCCGGGGGGACTATGTGGCGGTGATGGACGCGGATATGCAGGACCCCCCCGCCCTGCTGCCGCAAATGATCGAGCTGCTGGAGGGCGGGGCCTACGACAGCGTGGCCACCCGGCGGGTCACCCGCCAGGGAGAGCCCCCCATCCGCTCCTTCTGCGCCCGGATGTTTTACAAGCTCATCAACCGTATCTCCGATGCGGACATTGTGGACGGCGCCCGGGATTTCCGGCTGATGCGCCGGGAGATGGTGGACGCCATTGTATCTATGGGAGAGTACAACCGCTTTTCCAAGGGCATTTTCGGGTGGATCGGCTTTCGGACCTGCTGGCTGCCCTATGAAAACGTGGAGCGGGCGGCGGGAGAGACCAAGTGGAGCTTCTGGAAGCTGTTCAAATACAGCATCGACGGCATTATCAACTTCTCCCAGGTGCCCCTGTCCATCGCCTCCTGGGGAGGCATCCTGCTCACAGCTCTTTCCTTCGTTATGATCACCTTTATTGTGGCCCGCAAGCTGCTCTTCGGCGACCCGGTGGCCGGCTGGCCCTCCCTGGCCTGCATGATTACCTTCATCGGGGGCATTCAGCTGTTCTGTCTGGGGATTATGGGGCAGTATCTGGCGAAAACTTACCTGGAAGTGAAAAAACGGCCCCATTTCATCATCGCGGAGACCAATCGGGAGGAGGCGGTCAAGGTCAAATGATTAACACGACCCTTTGCTATATCATCCGGGAGGGCAAATGCCTGATGCTCCACCGGACCAAAAAAGAGAACGATTTGAATCAGGACAAGTGGATTGGCGTGGGGGGCAAGTTTGAGGACAAGGAGAGCCCCGAGGACTGCCTGCTGCGGGAGGTCCGGGAGGAGACCGGCCTCACCCTCACCCAGTATCAGTACCGGGGGCTCGTTACCTTTGTCTCCGACCGGTGGCCCACGGAGTATATGCACCTGTTCACCGCCGACGGCTTCACCGGGGAGCTTTTGGAACACTGCGGCGAGGGGGAGCTGGAGTGGCTGCCCTGGGAGGACCTGTTAAACATTCCCCACTGGGAGGGGGACGCTATTTTTCTGGATCTGATTCAGCGGGACGCGCCGTTTTTCTCCCTCAAGCTGTGCTATGAGGGGGACAGGCTGGCATACGCCGGGCTGAACGGAAAAACGATCAAGGGGGAGCAGCTATGATCTACACCATTCAAAATCAGCACTTAACCGTACAAATCGAGGACCTGGGGGCTCAGCTGGCCTCCATTCAGGACGCCCGGGGCCGGGAATTTCTCTGGCAGGGCAGTCCGGAGAGCTGGAACCGCCGGGCTCCCATCCTGTTCCCCATCATCGGGCGGCTGAAGGACAGCACCTATCAGCTGGACGGGGTCTCCTACAAAATGCCCAACCACGGCTTTGCCCGGGATCTGGTGTTTGAAGCCGTGAGCCAGTCCGGCCAAGCCCTCTCCCTCCGGCTGGACAGCTCGGAGGAGACCAGAAAGGTCTATCCCTTCGACTTCTCCCTCACCGTCACCTATACTCTGGAGGAAAACCGGCTCATCAAGTCCCATGAGGTGGAAAACAAGTCGGACCGGGAGATGCTCTATGAGCTGGGGGCCCATGACGGCTTCCGGGCCGCCGTTTCCCAGGACGCCATTCAGGTGGAGGGGATGGAAACCGTCCGGCTCTACGGCATGGACCAGGACAACCTGCTCACCCCCCCGGACCGGGAGGTCTCTGCCAGACTGCCCCTTACCCCCATGACCTATGGCCGGGATACCATGATCTTCGATAACCCCGGTTGCGCCCGGCTCCACACCGCCCAGGGGGAGGTGGTCATATCCGCTCAGGACTTTCTCTACATGGGCGTCTGGACCCCGGACCGCCCCTTCGACACCGGCTTTGTCTGCATTGAGCCCTGGTCCACC
The DNA here is from genome assembly GCA_910588455.1 of uncultured Oscillospiraceae bacterium. GTDB lineage: Bacteria > Bacillota > Clostridia > Oscillospirales > Oscillospiraceae > Lawsonibacter. The sequence continues at coordinate 1,267 of CAJUPG010000043.1, read as the reverse complement.
CTGCCCGACGGGACGTTCATGGGCCGGGAGCTGGCGGACAAGCCCGGCGTGCGCCGGCTGTCCCCCGGCCAGAAGGAGACCTTGCTGTATACCACCTCCATCTGCGGAACAAATTAACAGATCAGAAAGGAGATCATCATGACCCAGACGGAACAAAAAGAACTGATGCGCGCCGCCTGTCAGGTGCGGATGGGCGTCATTGAGGGCACCCACGCCGCCAAGGCGGGCCATCCCGGCGGAAGCCTGTCCGCCGCGGACCTGTTCGCCTACCTCTATTGGAGAGAGCTGAACATCGACCCCAAGCACCCCCAGAAGGAGGACCGGGACCGGTTCGTCCTCTCCAAGGGACACACCGCCCCGGGGCTGTACGCCGCGCTGGCCCACCGGGGCTTTTTCCCGGTGGAGGATCTGCTCACCCTGCGGCACATTGACAGCTACCTCCAGGGGCACCCCAACATGAACACCGTGCCTGGGGTGGATATGTCCACCGGCTCTCTGGGCCAGGGGATTTCCGCCGCCGCCGGTATGGCGCTGGCCGCCCGGCACAAAAAAATGGACTGCCGGGTGTATACCCTGCTGGGGGACGGCGAAATTCAGGAGGGCCAGGTGTGGGAGGCCCTTATGTTCGCCCACCACTACAAGCTGGACAATTTCTGCGCCATCATTGACAACAACGGCCTGCAAATCGACGGCTCCGTGGCCGACGTTATGAGCCCCTACCCCATTCCGGAGAAGCTGCGGGCCTTCGGCTTTGAGGTGCTGGAGATCGACGGCCACGACTTTAGCCAGATGGAGGCCGCCTTTGCCGCGGCCCGGGAGACCAAGGGCCGTCCCAGCGCCATCGTGATGAAAACCACCAAGGGCAAGGGGGTCAGCTACATGGAAAACAACGCGGGCTGGCATGGGAAGGCCCCCAACGACCAGGAATATGAGCTTGCTATGCAGGAGCTGCGCTCCCGCATGGCGGAAGTGGAGGCGATGTAACATGGCAGACGTGAAAAAGATCGCAACCCGGGACAGCTATGGCAGCGCCCTGAAGGAGCTGGGGGCCCTGCACGACGACCTGGTGGTGTTCGACGCGGACCTGGCCGGGGCCACCAAGACCAGCACCTTCCAAAAGGCGTTTCCGGAGCGGCACTTCGACTGCGGCATTGCCGAGGGCAATATGATCGCCGTGGCGGCGGGGGCGGCGGCCATGGGCCTGGTGCCCTTCGCCTCCAGCTTTGCCATGTTCGCCGCCGGACGGGCCTTTGAGCAGGTGCGCAAC
>CAJUPG010000042.1 GCA_910588455.1 uncultured Oscillospiraceae bacterium | reverse complement strand
CCTGGACGAGGCCACCGACCCCTGGGGCATCAAGGTCAACCGGGTGGAGCTGAAAAACATCATGCCGCCCCGGGACATCCAGGAGGCTATGGAGAAGCAGATGCGGGCCGAGCGGGAGCGCCGGGAGTCTGTCCTCCAGGCCCAGGGCCAGAAGGAAAGCCAGATTCTGGTGGCCGAGGGCGAGAAGCAGTCCGCCATTCTCCGGGCAGACGCGGCCAAGCAGGCCAAGATCATGCAGGCCGAGGCCGAGAAGGCCGCCCGCATTATGGCCGCCGAGGCAGAGGCGGAGGCCATCACCAAGGTCCAGCAGGCCACTGCCGACGCCATCAAGCTGATCAACGCCGCCGCCCCCAGCGAGGGCGTGATCAAAATCAAGGCCCTGGAGGCATTTACCGCCGCCGCCGACGGAAAGGCAACCAAGATTATCATTCCCAGCGAGCTTCAAAGTCTGGCCGGACTGGCCGCCGCCGCCAAGACGGTTTTCGACACCGAGGACCCGAAAAAATAAGCAAAAATTCCATTCCCTTCCGGTTTTGCCGGAGGGGAATTTTTTTGCCTCTGAGGCGCACACTAGAGACAAAAGGGCGGTGGGGTTATGAAGCGCAAGGTGTGCAGTCTGATTTTGGCAATTTTTCTGCTGTTTCTGCTGCCGGAGGGTACGGCCCTTCCGGCGGACGGAACGGCGGAGGTGGTGGCCCCCCTGGTGGCCCTCACCTTTGACGACGGTCCCCGGACCGACGCCACCGCCCGGCTGCTGGACGGTCTGGCCCTGCGGGAGGTTCCGGCCACCTTTTTTGTGGTAGGAAACCGCATTGCGGGCAACGAGGCTCTCATCCGCCGGATGCGGGACGAGGGCCACCAGATCGGGGTGCACACCTTCGACCATGTGGAGGTCACCAAGCTGTCCCGGCCGGACTTTGACCTCCAGGTGGGCAAGACCCGGGCTCTGCTCGCCTCCATCACCGGGGAGGGGGAGTTCTGGCTGCGCCCCCCCTATGGGAAGATTGACGGCTCGGTCCGGCAGTGGGCGGACGGCCCTCTGATTTTGTGGTCGGTGGACCCGGAGGACTGGAAGGACCACGACGTGAACCGGATTGCCGGCCACATCCTCTCCCACGTCCAGGACGGGGATATCATTTTGATGCACGACATCTTCAACAGCTCCGTGGACGCGGCCCTTCAGGCGGTGGACGCCCTCCAGGCCCAGGGGTACTGCTTCGTCACCGTGGAGCAGCTGCTCCAGGCCCGGGGGATCGTGCCCCAGGCCGGGGAGCTATACCGCTAAATGGCGCACGCAGGTGATTTGACGCAGGCCGGCCTTTTCCGCCTTCCGGGCGTAGTCCCGGGCGCTGCCGGTGGTGCAGATTTCCATGTGCCCCAGGCCGGGAGAGGGGTTGAGCAGGTTGTTTTCCGCCAGAAAATGTTTGACGCAGGCGGCCAGCTCCTCCGCCGGGTCGATCCACACCCGGTCCGGGTACAGCCGGCGGAAGCGGTCCTCCGCCAGGGGGTAGTGGGTGCAGGCCAGCAGGAGGTGGCGGACCTCCTCCAGACCGGCCAGGCTCTCCTGAATGGCCCGGTCTATGAGCACTTCGCCGCCGGGCTGGTCGATGTACCGCTCAATGAGCTCCGCCAGATCCGGACAGCCCCGGCTGATTACCTGGGTGTTCGGCGACAGCCGCCGGATCCGCTCCCCATAGCAGCCGCTCTGGGCGGTAAAGCAGGTGGAGATTACCCCCACCTGCTCCAGCTCCAGCCGGGCGGCGGCCTGGGCGCCGGAGTGGAGCACATTGAGCACCGGACACTCCAGCGCGCCGGACAGCTGCTCCGCCACGCAGGAGATGGTGTTGCAGGCAATCACCAGGGCCTTGACCCGCCGGACCTCCATAAACCGGAGCAGGCGGCGGGTCATACTTAAAATCTCCGGAGCGGAGTGATTTCCATAGGGGGTGTTGGCCCCGTCCCCCAGGTAGAGGAAATCCTCGTGGGGCAGCAGCCTCTGCATCCGGCGGGCTACGCTGTAGCCCCCGATGCCCGAGTCAATGATTCCGATGGGACTTTGTTTGTCAAGCATCCTTGCAACTCCCTAGCGTGTGATTAAGAGATCGCCCGGGACAGCTGCCCGGAGACGGTGTCCAGCTGGTAAAAGCCGGTGTCTGTGGTAATGTGCCACACGGGGCGGAGGGTAATGAAGCCGTGGAGGGTGGACATACTCACGTAGGAGGGCTGAATCCGGGTGATCTGGCTGCACACGTCCCCCAGCCGGTTCAGCCCCGTGAAAATATCCATCAGGGCGGTGGGGACGCTGCGCACACCTCCCCCGCCGGCGGCGGAGGGCTCCCCCGTCAGCCGGCGGCCTGACAGGCGCACCCCCGCATCGTCCCAGTGCAGCTCCACCCGGTGATTGAGAAGGGGGGCCTGGCCCCACAGCTGCCGCAGGACGGCGACGTCCTCCTGGAGCTCCAGCACCTCTCCGGCGAAATCCAGCTTTTTCAGCAGATCCCGGGCCCACTCCCCGACCTCCGCCCCGGACCGGGGCAGGGCCTCTGGCCCAAGCTGGCCGCTGAAGGCCCCGTCGTTGTGAAACTGCACCGTCCCCCGGGGGCCGGTATAGCGGTACACCTGCCCGCCCAGAGCCTCCACCTGGACCGGACGGCCCAGGAGAACTTCCGCCAGGGCCTGCTCCCGCTCCAGCTGCCGCTCCACCTGCTGGGGAAGCAGCTCCATGCGCCGGGGGGGAACGTCCGCCTCCAGCTGAATGCCCCGCTGGTTGAGAAAGGCCACCGCGTTTTCCAGAGCTTCCCGCTCCAGCAGCCGTACCTCCCGCTCCTCCTGGAGCACCAGGCCCAGCAGCAGAAGATTGGTGATGGCCAGCAGGAGAATAATGATGTTTTTCAGCTTGGACCACTCCACCTATGCGCCCCCCTTTCCGGCGGTATACCAGGCGGGCGTAAGGCGCTCGCCGCCATTGTCCGTGTAGACCAGGCTCAGCTCCTGGCCGGAGCGGCCCAGAGCCTGAAGGGCGGCGGCGGCCTGGAGCTCCGGCAGAACCAGGGCCTGCTCCGGGGCGGCCTGATAGCGGCGGTAACGCAGGGTGAACTGGGTGATCTGCTCCGCCTCCAGGACAAATTGGGCCGCGTACCCCTCCGAACCCACCTGCACCTGGGCCCCGCTGAGGACATAGCCGAACTCCACCACCAATGTCTCCCCTGTCGGGCGGATCTGCTGGAGGCAGAGCCGTCCGTCTCCGCACAGCGTGCCCACCGTGGCCTGGGCCAGCGCCCGGCACTCCTCAATCTGGTCGGACAGCCGGGGAGGGAGGCGGTAGCGGGTGCTCTCCCCGGCCAGGGCGTGGTAAACCAGGTTCCCCTCTTCGTCCAGGCGCAGGGTGTCGTTGCCGTTGCGGATTACCTGGGTGCCGGAGGTGATATAGATATGATTGGTGTCCACGGAGAAGGACAGAGCGGTCAGCTGGCTGTTGAGCAGCTCGCTGCCCTCCACCTGGCCCGCCAGGGGGTTCGCGGCGGTATACTCCGGCAGGGACGGGGACTGGGGGAGCAGAAGCGTGTCCGGGTCCAGATGGGCGTACTGCTCCAGCTCAAAGGCGAATTGGGCCCGGTTGCCGCTCAGGCCGGACAGGGCCTCCTCCAGCTGCTCCCGGGTGACCAGGGGGGCGGCGTACAGGTAGTAGGTCCCCTCCTGCTGGTAGTACAGCTCCGCCAGATCCTCCTGGGCAACGAGAACCAGACGGCGGGCGCTCCCCTCCAGGGCGGTTCCCTCCGCCCCCAGCCAGGCGGCCAGGGTGTTGAGAGGAATCTCCCCCAACAGGTCGAAATAGATTGCCGGCCCTGTGCACAGGGCCTCCTCCCAGGCCTGGCGGCTCACCGGCTGGGGGGACTGGGCGCAGCTGAGGGCTTCCATCAGGGGCCGGGCGGCCCGCTGGAACAGACTGTCGCACCCATCCGTGTCATACTGCACCCCGTAGCGGGTCAGCTCGTCCCCGGCGGACAGGGTGGCCGCCATGCGCACCGGGCGGACCAGGTCCGCCTGCTCTCCCATGGAGGTCTCCTCCCGCCAGCCGCCCGGGCCGCTCTGACGCTGGAACACCCCGCGGCCCAGCTGGGTCCGGGCGGCCAGATACAGAGCGGAACAGGCCAGCAGCAGGATCAGCAGATTTTTGCCCCACTCCAGCAGGCGGCGGTTACGATGCTTCATGGTCCGGGCCCTCAATTCTCAGTGTCAGACGGATCCGCAGGCCGGGTCCGTCCTTGTCCAGCAGCTCCAGCCGGCCCTGGTGCCGCTCCACGATCTCCCTGGCGATGGACAGCCCCAGGCCGGTGCCGCCGGACTGGCGGGAGCGGGCCTTGTCCACCCGGTAAAACCGCTCGAAAATCCGGGAGCGGTCCTTCGGCGGGATGCCGATGCCGTTGTCGTCCACCACGGTCCAGACGCTCTCCCCCTCCTGGCCGGCGAGGATCTGAATGGTCCCCCCGTTGGGGGTGTATTTGATGGAGTTGGAGACGATGTTCATCAGCACCTGCATAATCCGCTCCCGGTCCGCCCGGATCTGGGGCAGTCCCTCCGGGAGCTCCAGACTTATGGTATGGTTATGCCGCTGGGCCTCCATATAGACCGCATTGTACAAATCCCGCAGCAGTACGTCGAAGGGGAACCGGACCGGCTTCAGGTCGTCCCGGCCGGAGTCGAAGCGGGACAGGGTGAGCAGGTCCTGGACAATGTGGGTCATCCGGTCGCTCTCGTTGAGAATGACCCCCAAAAAGCGCTTCTCCGTCCCGGGGGGCATCTCCCCCACGCTCTCGGCGATGGTTTCGGCGTAGCTGCGGATGTTGGTCAGAGGGGTGCGCAGCTCGTGGGACACATTGGCCACAAACTCCCGGCGCAGGTCCTCATTTTTCCGCTGCTCCGTTACGTCGTGGATTACCACCAGGGCCCCCACATGGGGACCGCGGTCGAAGGGGGCCAGCAGCAGGTCCAGATAGCGGCCGGAGAGCTCCCGCTCCTGCTCCAGATAGTCCGGCGCGTCCAGCACATTTTCCAGGGGGGCCACCTCCCCGAACAGGGCGTCATAGGTGGTCTCCCCGGTGATGGCGCACTGGAGCATCTGGTTGGCGGCGGGGTTGGAGTGAATGACCCGGCCCTCCTTGGAGAAGGCCACCACCCCGTCGGTCATATGGAGAAAGAGGGTGTCCAGCTTGTTGCGCTCGTTTTCCACCTGGCGGATGGTGTCCCGCAGCTGCCGGGCCATGTTGTTGAAGGTGTCGGTAAGCACGCCGATCTCGTCCCGGGAGCTGACCTGAATGCGGTGGGAGAAGTCCCCCTTGGCCACCCGCATGGCTCCCTCTGTCAGCCGCTGGATGGGGGTGACCATGGTTTTGGACAGCAGGAAGGAGAGGAGAATGGCAATGACCAATCCAAACCCCAGGGCCTCCACAATCAGCACGAAAATCTGGTCCACCAGGTTGGACAGCACGGCGGTGTTGTCCAGAATGTAGATAATATAGGAGGCGTCCCCCCGCTGAAAGGGCAGAGCCACGTCCATATAGCCCGCGGCGATGCTGCTCTTGTCCCCGTTCTCCCCCCGGAGGGCGGCGGTCAGGTTGGGGGTAAAGACCAGGTCCTCACTGCCGGGGTCCCCGCTGCTGCTGGCCAGCACCTCGCCGCTGGCCCCGTTGAGGATATAAAACTTCCGGTTGATGCCGTCCACGCCCAGGCTGCCGGAGTAGGCGGCCAGTACGCTGCGCAGCAGCTCCACGTTGTCCTCCCCCTCTCCGGTGGGGGTGCGCAGGTCCTGGCTTAAATCCGGGTCCCGGAACACCGTGCTCATCTGGCTGTAAAACTCCTCCAGGTAGAAGCCCCGAACCGAGTTGACCAGAAAAACGCCCACCACCGTCATCAAAGACAGTATAAGCAGCACCATCAGCATGACCAGCTTCATGTGCAGGCTGCGCAGCATACCTGTCACCCCCATTTCCCGCAAACCGTCCTGTTATCCGCCGTAATAATACCCCATGCCCCGCTTGGTCACGATGAATTTCGGACTGGCCGGGTCGTCCTCCAGCTTTTCCCGCAGCCGCCGCACGGCCACGTCCACCGCCCGCACGTCTCCCACGTAGCCCTCATAGTTCCACACGTGCTCCATCAGGGCCTCCCGGGAGAACACCTTTCCGGGCTGGGCGGCCAAAAAGCGGATCAAATCGTATTCCCGCTGGGTCAGCTCCAGGGGCCGGCCGTCCTTTAAAATGGCCGCCTGGGCGGTGTCGATCACCAGCCGCCCGCCGTCGCCGCGGGGGGCTCCCTCCGCCGCGGGGGCGCTGGAGAGCATGGAGGTGCGGCGGATGTTGGCTTTCACCCGGGCAATGACCTCCCGCATTTTAAAGGGCTTGACAATGTAGTCGTCCGCCCCCAGCTCCAGCCCCTTCACCCGGTCGTCCTCCTCCTCCCGGGCGGTCAGCATCAGAATGGGAATCGAGCTGCCCTGCTCCCGCAGGCGGCGGCAGACCTCAAAGCCGTCCATTCCGGGCAGCATCAGATCCAGCAGCATCAGGTCCGGGTTGTGCTCCAGGGCCAGCTGCAGGCCCGTGGGGCCGTCGTAGGCCTCCAGGGTGTCGTACCCCTCCTTGACCAGATTGAAGCAAAGAATATCCACAATGTTCTGCTCGTCCTCTACAATCAAAATCGTCTTTCCCAAAAAGCATTCCTCCGTTTCCGTCAAAGTCCCAGCAAGACCTTGGTTTTCAGGGTAATGGCCACCGTTTTCGCGTCCTGGAGCTCCCCGGCCATCACCTGGGCCAGCAGCTGCTCATAGGGCATGGTAAACACGTCCAGGAATTCGTCCTCATCCGGGTGGCTGGGCAGGCGCTCCAGATCCCGGGCCAGGAACATATGAAGCCGCTCGGTGCAGAACCCCGGAGAGGCCAGCAGACAGCCCAGATAATCCAGCTTCCCCGGCCGCAGGCCGGTTTCCTCCTCCAGCTCCCGCCGGGCGGCGGCAGAGGGCTCCTCACCCGGGTCCAACTTGCCGGCGGGCAGCTCAATGATGTGTTCGGCCATGGGGTAGCGGTACTGCCGGACCAGGGTGACCTGGCCGTTCCGGTCCAGCGCCAGGATGCACACGCCGCCGGGGTGGCGGACCACCTCCCGCCGGGCGGGCCTGCCGTTGGGGAGGGTGATCTCGTCCAGCTCCACCTGAATAATTTTGCCCTGAAATACGGTTTTGCCCGTAATCTTTTGCTCCGTATAATCCATCATCAAAACGCACCTCCGGCTTTCCGGTATTTTTCTCCTTAGTATACCACAAGGCTGACCGTTTGCATAGAGCGAGATTTTTGCGTTCCCCTTCTTTGCGGAATTCCTTGCAATGTGTGATGCAATCCTTTATAATGTCCCAAGAGGAGGAATTCTAGATGAAGTTAGGAATCGTGGGTCTCCCCAACGTGGGCAAGAGCACCCTGTTTAACGCCATTACCAATGCCGGCGCCGAGAGCGCCAACTACCCCTTCTGCACCATCGACCCCAACGTGGGCATGGTGTCGGTGCCCGACGCCCGGCTGGACAAGCTGTCGGAGATGTACCAGCCCAAAAAGACCACCCCCGCCGTCATTGAGTTTGTGGATATTGCGGGACTGGTGAAGGGGGCGTCCAAGGGCGAGGGGCTGGGCAACAAGTTTTTGGGCAACATCCGGGCCACAGACGCCATCGTCCACGTGGTGCGTTGCTTCGACGACGAGAATGTCATCCATGTGGACGGCGGGGCCGACCCGGTCCGGGACATGGACACCATCGACCTGGAGCTGATTATGTCCGACCTGGAGATGGTGGAGCGGCGGATTGACAAGGCCAAAAAGGCCGCCAAGGGGGACAAAAAATTCCTCCAGGAGGCCGCCGACTTCGAGGGCCTGCGGGACTGGCTCAACGACGGCAGGTCCGCCCGGAGCTACACCGGGACGGACATCGCCGCCGAGTACCCCGACTGTGAACTGCTGTCCCTGAAGCCGGTGATCTACGCTGCCAATCTGGACGAGGACGGCTTCTCCGACCCGGAGGGGGTGGAGTATTACCAGCAGGTCAAGGCCCGGGCAGAGGCCCAGGGGGCCCAGGTGATTCCCGTGTGCGCCAAGCTGGAGGCGGAGATCGCCCAGCTGGAGGCAGAGGAAAAGCAGCTCTTCCTGGATGATCTGGGGGTGGCGGAGAGCGGGCTGGACCGGTTGGTAAAGGCCAGCTACACCCTGCTGGGCCTGATCTCCTACTTGACCTCCGGGGAGGACGAGTGCCGGGCCTGGACCATCAGAAAGGGGACCAAGGCCCCCCAGGCCGCGGGGAAAATTCACTCCGACTTTGAACGGGGCTTCATCCGGGCCGAAGTAATCTCCTATGAGGATCTGATGGCCTGCGGAACCATGGCCGCCGCCCGGGAAAAGGGCCTGATCCGCTCGGAGGGCAAGGAGTACGTGGTCCGGGACGGGGATATTATTCTGTTCCGGTTTAACGTGTAAAAACAGAGGCGAGAGGAGCTGGCGGCTCCTCTCGCTGTTTTTTGACTATTTTTCCACGTGCTGCCGGATTTTTTCGTCCATCCACACCACCCGGTTCCGGCCAAGGCGCTTGGCGTCATACAGCATGGCGTCCGCCATTTTCAGGTAGGTCTGGTAGGTGGTCTCGGGCTTTGGAATGGTGGTGATGCCGCCGATGCTGATGGTGACCCACTGGGAGATGTTGGGGTTGTGGGGGATATGCAGGTTCTCCACGTCCCGGCGGATCTCCTTGAGGTAGGCAAATGCCTTCTCCGCGCTGTCCCCCAGCAAAAACGCCACGAATTCCTCTCCGCCGTAACGGGCGAAAAAATCCGTGCTGCGCTGGAGCCGGGCGGCCGCCGTGCTGGCCACGGCGGAAATCACCTTATCGCCGGCGGGATGGCCGAAGGTGTCGTTGTACACCTTGAATTTGTCAATGTCGAACATACAGATGGAGAAGGGAATTTGCAGGCGGGTGGCCTCCTGCCACTTGGTCAGGCTGTAGAGGTCGTGGCGGCGGCGGTTGGCAACGCCGGTGAGCTGGTCCGTCATGGACTGGTACTCCACCTGCTTGCGATATTGGTACAGCTTGATGTGGGTATTCACCCGGGCCTTGACGATCAGCGGGTGGCCGGGCTTGCTGATGTAGTCCACCGCCCCCAGAGTCAGCCCCCGCTGCTCACTCTCGATGTCGGTGAGGCTGGTAATCAGGATGACTGGAATGTGCCGGGTGACCACCTCCTCCTGCAGCTTCTTCAGCAGCATAAATCCATCCATCTCCGGCATGACCACGTCCAGCAGGATCAGGGAATAATCCCCCGAGTGGGCCTGCTTCAGCCCCTCCTGGGCCGTCTGAGCTGTGGTGACTTCATAGTCCTCTGATAAGATATTTTTCAGATGGGTGGCCTGAACAGCGCTGTCATCAATAATCAAAATCTTTTCCATAGAGGTACACCCCTTCCAGCTAATATAATCCTAGGGTCTGTCCTGCTGCAAAAACGTCTTGTAATCCGCGTAATTACGCCGGAGCAGTTCCGGCGTATTCAGGCCGTAGGGACAGTGATCCGCACAGTGATTGCAGCCGACGCAGCCGTCGATGCGGGCCATCTTGGCCTGCCCCTCCGGGGACAGATGGTCCGCCGCCGGGGAGCGCCGCAGCAGCAGGGACATCCGGGCGCAGTTGGGGATGTCGATCTGGGCCGGACAGGGCAGGCAGTAGCCGCAGCCCCGGCAGAAGTCCCCCGCCAGCTCGGCCCGGTCCCGGCTTATCACCTGCTCCAGCTCCGCCGTAAGAGCCGGAGGGCAGGCGATATAGGACAAAAATTCGTCCAGCTCCTTCTCCCGCTGGATTCCCCAGATGGGCAGTACGTTCTCGTACTGGGCCTGGAAGGCGCAGGCGGCGGCGGAGCTGGCAATCAAGCCCCCGGACAGCGCCTTCATGGCGATAAAGCCCACGTTCCGCTCCCGGCACAGCTGAGTCAGGGCAATTTCCTCCGGAGTGGCCAGGTAGTTGAAGGGAAACTGGAGGGTGTCGTACAGGCCGGATTCCACCGCCTCCCGGGCCACCGCCAGACGGTGGTTCGTGAGGCTGATCCACCGGATTTTGCCCTCCTCCCGGGCATGCAGCATGGCCTCATAGAGCCCCGAGCCGTCCCCGGGCTTGGGGCAGAAGGAGGGATTGTGGAATTGCAGCAGGTCAACATGGTCTGTGCGCAGATTGTTCAGGCTGGTATGCAGGTCCGTCCAAAACTCCTCCGCCGTTTTGGCCGCGGTTTTGGTAGCCAGCACGAAGCGGTCCCGCCGGTCCGCCAGGGCATAGCCGATTTTTTCTTCGCTGTCGCTGTAGGCGCGGGCGGTGTCAAAGAAATTCATCCCGCCGTCCAGGGCTTTCTGGAGGAGCCTGGCCGCCTCGTCCCGGGAGATGCGCTGGATGGGGAGTGCGCCGAACCCGTTTTTCTGGACGGTCAAGCCGGTGCGGCCCAAGGTTACGTTGCTCATTGGTCAATCCACGCTTTCCTTTTTTGCCTAAGTATAGCATATCCATGCAGGAAAGTCCAGCGCTACAGGATCTTGACTTTACGGAGTTTTGGAGTGTATTATTAAGATAAACCATCTGTAAAATTTTAATTGAGGCATCGCATGAAGGGAGTGTTTTATGGCGCGGATAAAAAACCATGCCGTCGCCGGGGCGTGGATTGACGGACTCTAAAAAATAAACGCGTTTTGTTCCCGCTCCTCCTGGATGGGCGGGAACAAACTATGTCACGAATTGAGGTTTTGGAACATTGAAATTAAACGTAACATGGGGGGCGTCCCTCACCGCGCTGCTGGGCAGCGCGTTTTTGGCCTTTGGGCTGTACCATGTCCACTCTTTTTCCGGCGTGACGGAAGGGGGCGTGCTGGGAATGACCCTGCTGCTGGAGCACTGGCTCCACATCTCCCCCGCTCTGTCGGGCTTTGTGCTCAATGCCGCCTGCTATGCCCTGGGCTGGAAGCTGCTGGGCCGGGAATTTCTCGCCTACTCCGCCCTGTCCAGCGCGGCCTTCTCTCTATCTTATAAAGTGTACGAGCAGTTTGATCCCCTCTGGCCCCAACTTGCCCAGATGCCGCTGGCGGCGGCGGTGCTGGGCGCGGTGTTTGTAGGGGTGGGGGCGGGGGTGTGCGTCCGGGCCGGCGGGGCCACCGGAGGGGACGACGCCCTGGCCATGAGCGCGGCCCGTCTGACGGGCTGGAAGATTGAGTGGATTTATCTGCTGTCCGATTTCCTGGTGCTGGCCCTGTCCATCAGCTACATCCCCCTGAAACGGATTGGCTACTCGGTGCTGACGGTGATCCTGTCCGGGCAGATCATCGGCCTGATCCAGCGGCTGCCCCTGCCCTCCCGGCGAACTTCCTCTTGACAAACCGGTCTATAATCTGTAAACTATACGTGAGGTCTACATAGAGTAGACCAAAGGGGAGGTATGTTTATGGGTACTGTAAATTTAGGTCCGGTGGAGTCCCGCTTTGCGGATCTGATCTGGGCGCGGGCTCCGGTGTCGTCCACCCAGCTGGTCCGTCTGGCCCAGGAGCAGCTGGAGTGGAAAAAATCCACCACGTATACCGTTCTCAGGCGGCTGTGTGACCGGGGGCTGTTCCAGAACCAGGGGGGACAGGTCACGGCCCGGATGAGCCGGGAGGAATTTTACGCCCGCCAGAGCGAACAGTTTGTGGAAGAGGCCTTTTCCGGCTCCCTGCCGGCCTTTCTGGCGGCGTTTACCACCCGGAAAAGGCTCTCGGAGGAGGAAATTGCCCAGCTCCAGCGGCTGATTGACCAGAGCAGGGGGTGAGGGCGTGTTTGCGGCGGTATACAACATGAGCCTGACGGCCAGCGTAATCATTGTCCTGGTGCTGTTTGTCCGGCTGCTTCTCCGGCGGGCCCCCCGGGCCTTCTCTTACGGGCTGTGGGCGGTGGTGCTGTTTCGCCTGCTGTGTCCGGTGTCCCTCTCGGCGGAATTTTCCGTGCTGGAGCTGGTGGACCTCCAGTCCGTGAGGGCGGCCAGCCCCATGACCAGCCGGATGGAGTACGTCCTGCCCCCGGACCCAAAGGTTCCGCAGGCCGCGTTTCCGCCCCCGGCCAACGTATTTCTCCGGCCGGAAGCGGAGCCCCAGCCGGAACCGGAGCCGGTGGACCCTCTGGCGGTGATTTGGCTGGCGGGAGTGGGGACGGTGGCGCTGTACGGTCTGATTTCCCTGGGAAAGCTGCGGCGCAGGCTGGTGGGAGCGGTCCGGCTGGAGCAAAACATATGGCTGGCGGACCACATCCAGACGGCCTTTGTGCTGGGGGTGTTCCGGCCCAAAATTTATCTGCCCTCCTCTCTGCCGGAGGGGGAGCGGCGCTATGTTCTGCTCCATGAGCGGTATCACATCCGGCGGCTGGACCATATCGTCAAGCTGCTGGCCTTTCTGGCCCTGTGCTTACACTGGTTCAATCCCCTGGTGTGGCTGGCCTTTGTGCTGGCGGGGCGAGATATGGAAATGAGCTGCGACGAGGCGGTGGTGAAGGGGCTGAATGCGCAGGCCCGGGCGGATTACTCCGCAGCCCTGCTCCGGCTGGCCGCCGGACGGACCATCATTTCCGGCACGCCGCTGGCCTTCGGGGCGGGCGGCACAAAGGGGCGGGTGCGCAATGTGCTGCGGTGGCAAAGGCCAAAGGCGTGGGTACTGGCTTGCGCGGGAGTTCTGTGTATGGGGGTAACGGCCGCCTGCGGGGTAAATCCACGGGTTGTGATCCCCTGGGGCTGGGAGCCGGGACCTGTGGCGGAGTGGGTAGTTGAGCATACCGGGCAGTACTGGACCATAGAGAGTTACGCGGTTCCCCGGGAAGAAGAAATCGAATACGTTACCACATCGAATCAGCGGGCCACGGCGAAGGTTTTAGGCGGAATGGCCGCGCATTTGGAAAAAAGGGCGGAGGTTCCGGATTTGGCTCCCAATGGGGTTCTGGAGGGCTGGAGCTTTGAGCGCTGGCATAAGCTGGATGTGGACGATGTTCTGCTGATTGGCGGAATGGGCCGGGATGACGACGGCTGGTACGCCCTGGAGCCGGGCGGACATATGGTCATTGCTCTGAAATATGATGACGACAGCTATGATATTCTCTACGACGAGCTGGTCGTTGACGTCCCGGAGTTCTTCGGGGCCAACGACAACTGGGAGGACGCCATCCGCGATTGGTATGAGACAAACTATACGGTACAGGAACCAGCCACGGACGAAGCCAGCGCCAGGGAGGCGCTGCAGCGGGTTCTGGACAGCATCCGGGAGGGCGCGCCCTTACAGCTGCGGGGTACAGGCGAGCAGGAGGCGCAAATCCTTTGGGAAAACGTCTGGGAGACCGGTCTGGCAGCGGAGTATGTCCTTCAGCTGAAGGAGTGTACCTGGAGCCCCAGCGTTCTTATGTCCATCTCCAGACAGAACACGCTCCGTCCCGTCAGTCTGTCTCAGGGTGGGGACTGGACCATCACCGCGTATAGAAACATGAGCGCTGTCGTCCTGGAAACGGAGGGCCGCTCCTATGAATTTATAGCCAATGGAGTCTATCTTATCCTGGAAAATTGGAACATACAGCTGCAGTGGACTGCCGCAAGCAAAGAGGCCCTGGAAACTATTTTCGACCGTCTCCAGGAGGGCGCACCCGTAGAGCTTCGGAGGTATGCGGAAAACGTGGAGCGGGGGTGCTATGAGACCCTCTGCCCGGCGGAACGCAGCCGTGAGCTGAAGGAATGCGCGTGGGAACCCCATTCGCCGGTGTACGGCCTGTATCTTGATGACGCACTCCAGCTGTCCCAGGGGGAGGACTGGGCGGTCACGGCGTATGGGCATGGAAATTTTGTACAGATCAGGAGAGAAAACCAGTATTATTTGACGGAGGCGGAGGGGGTATACTCCCTTCTCCGGGAGTGGTTCGGACAACTGAAGGCCGGCACATAAAGAAACCCGCCCGCTGTGGAGCGCACAGCGGGCGGGCGTTTTTTCGATCAGACCAATACCAAGTTTTCTGCCCGGGCCGTATAATTCTGCTCCAGCATCGCCACATGGGAGAGAAAATCCGGGTCCTCAAAATACTTGGCATGGACCGTGCAGCGGCGCACGCAGGCCTGGCACTTGATGCACAGGCCCACCGCGTCCATGGTGCCCGGGTCAATGCTCCCCACCGGGCAGGCCCGTGCGCAGGCTCCGCAGCGGGAGCATTTGCCCCAGTCGGTGAGGGGCTTCGCCTTTAAAAACCTGGCGGGGGTTTTGTCCGCCTTCAAGGGGGTGTAGTAGGGGCCGATTTCGCTGCGGTCCACCTCCAGCAGAGGCAGCGCCTCTCCGGCCAGCTTGTCCGCGACCTGCCCGGCGAAGGCCAGCATCTGCGCCTGGTCCGCCTCGTCGGGACGGCCGGCGCCCACCCGGTCGGAGAAGGCGTGCCGTCCGGCGAAGGCCGCGGCCCCGGCAATCTGGAAGCCGTTTTCCTCCAGCAGCAGAATCCACTCCCGCAGAGCTTCGTCATAGTTCCGGTTGCCAAACACGCATACGGGCACCGCCGGGGTATTTTCCCCGAACAGGCGGGCCTTGTAATCGGGCATGATTTTGTTGGGCAGACGGCCGGCGTACACAGGGGACGCGGCAATCACCAGGTCAGACGGGCCGAAGCGGAAGTCCTGCCGGCGGGCCTCCGGCTTGGTGAAATTGATGTACTCCGGCTCCAGGTTCAGCCGCCGGCCCAGCTCCCCGGCCACAATCCGGGCCGCTTTTTCCACGCCGCCGGTGGGACTGAAAAAGACCACACAGATTTTTTGGATATTCAAGAAAATCCCTCCTCTTGCAAAATATATTAGCCTCTCTTCAAATGATTGTCAATCGAGAAAAACTGTGATACACTAAATGCGACTATCCCGCCGTCTGGCTTACGGAGGTATTTGCATGAACGAAAAACAAATGCGGCAGATCACCGCGGATCTGGCCGAAGAGCTCAGCCGCCGGGACCTGCCCTTTCTCTCCGGCCGTCATGCCGCCAAAACCCTGCTGAAAAACAGCCAGTGGGAGGAGGGGCTGGCCCGTCTGCTGCCCATCCGCCAGCGTCTCACCTGCGCCCAGGTGCTGGAGCTGTGCCGCCCCATTCTGGACGCCATCGCCCCCGAGCCCCCCGACGGGTGGCTGTCCTTCTGCTACCGGTATATCCGGGAGATCATGTACCCGGGCAGCGGCTTCGCCTCCGACGCGGCTCCGTTTTCCGGCGGGGCCAGGTTCTACCTGACGGTTTTACAGGTTCTGCTGGATCTGGAGCGGCAGGAGCTGCCCGCCGATCCCCTGGTGGACTTCCGCTTTTTGAGCGAGGAGGAGTACGCCGGCTGTGACAGCGCCAAATCCTACCGCCGCTTCCTGGCCGCCTGGCGGGAGGAGTACCTGTATGAGCTGATGCGCCTGGGGCTGGAGGCGACCCCCTTCAAAACCCTGGGGCACATCGCCGGGGTCCACCACATCGCCCTGTCCGTGGCCCAGGGGCTTGCCAGGTCCGGCACGGAAATCGACCTGGCCCTCATTTCCGCCGCTGCCGCCGCCCACGATCTGGGCAAGTTCGGCTGCCGCCCCGGGGAGCGGGTGCCCTATCTCCACTACTACTACACCGACCAGTGGCTGCAAAAGCGGAAAATGGAGGACGTGAGCCACATCGCCTCCAATCACTCCACCTGGGATCTGGAGCTGGACACTCTCTCGGTGGAGGCGCTGTGTCTCATCTACGCCGACTTCCGGTGCAAGCAGGACCGGGACCCCCAGGGCAATGAAATTACAGTTCTGTACCCCCTGGACCAGTCCTTCCAGGTGATCCTGTCCAAGCTGGACAACGTGGACCAGGCCAAGCGCCGCCGGTATGAGTTCGTATATGGCAAGCTCCACGACTTTGAGGACTACATGGTCAGCCAGGGGGTGGACGTGACCCTGGCCGGGGACCACCGCCGCCCCGCCCCCCTGAAGGACCCCTCCCTCATGGGTCCCGACGAGACGGTGGACCGGCTGATCCTCCTGTCCGTAGAGCACAACCTGAAGCTGATGCACCAGCTGTCCAACGAGCGCAAGTTCGGCAACCTGATTGAGAGCGCCCGCTCCACCAAGAGCTGGCAGCAGCTCCGGGCCTATCTGAACATTTTCGGGGAGTACAACACCTATCTGTCCGTCTCACAGAAGACCCAGGCCCTGGCCTTTTTGTATGAGCTGCTCACCCACCGTGAGGGCGATATCCGCCGGCAGGCCGCCGCCCTCATCGGCCAGATCATCGCCCGGTTTCACCTGGTCTATCGGAAGGAGCTGCCCGTGGACGCCCAGGCCGACCCGGCGGAGGAGGTCCCCTTCACCCTCTGGGAGCAGTATCTGGACAAAATCATCTACCCCGACCACCGGACCACCGCCCAGCAGCGGGGCCACATCGGCTACACCCTGAAGCTGGTGGTGGACTCCGCCCTGCAATACGGCCGGCCGGAGACCGCCCCCCGGTTTATCGGGGCCCTGCTGCGGTACTACCGCAAGCCCGAGGAGCGGGACCCGGATACGGCCTTTACCCTGCTGGACGCCATCTGCCACCTGCCCCCCCAGTATTACGACGAGGCCACCCGGGGAGAGCTGATTGAATTCGCCGCCTACTTCGCCCGGTCGGAGGAGCTGCGCCTACAGGTGGCCGCCCTGCTGTTCCTCCGGGAGGCGGAGCGCTCCCTGCCCCAGGACCACCCCCAGCTGCGGCGGATCGTGGAAATCGCCCGGCAAATCCCCCAGAACAGCCTGCCTCTGGTTTTTTTGCAGTACCGGATTTTGCGCCGGGCCCGGGAGGACGTGTCCCTCCACCGGCGGCAGCTCTACGAGCGGGACGTGACCGGCGAGGTCTTTTTGGACAACCTGAAAATCGCCACCCCCTGGATTGCCAAGGTAGTGGGCATCGAGCTGCTGCGGGACCAGGTGGAGCACGGCCTTATGGACCATATCCTGCACATTTCCACCCACTTTTCCAATCTGGTCAAAGTCTCTGAGCGGGTGGTGGTCCGTCACAACGCCGGCGACGCCCTGGTGCGGATTCTGCCCCGGCTGCGGCGGGAGCAGCGCAACGAGGTGGTGGTGGAGCTGGGCAAGGGCCTGGAGATGGGGCAGTATGAGATTTCCAAGTACATCCCCGAATATCTGGGCCAGGCCGCCCTGTACCTGCACCCCAGCGAGCTGGACGAGCAGGTGCTCTGGCTGAAAACGCTGCTGGGCTCCCCCAACCACAGCGCCGTGGCCGGCGCCCTGAACACCATCGCGGTGCTGCTGCAATACTACCCAACTTACCGGGGCCGGTTCACCGAGACCACCGCCCGGTACGAGCAGCGGCACCAGCAGCTGCTGGACCTGCTGCTCCAGGGGCTGGCCCACTACCGGGAGGCCGTGCGGCAGGAGGCCCTTCTGGTCATCGGCAAGCTGCTGTTTGAGAGCGGCCGCCTCAGCCCGGAGCAGAAGTCGGACCTGTTCTCCCTGTGCTACCGGAAGCTGCTCTTCCTCACCCAGCCCGACCCCCAGGAGGACGCCCTCACCGTATTTTACCGGGCCTCCGCCCTGGCCCACATCAACCGCTTTATCGCCCGGCACCGGCTGGAGCAGGGCCCCTTCTCCTTTACCTCCCCCAAAAAGATCGCCTTCTTCCCCGGCACCTTCGACCCCTTCACCCTGTCCCATAAGGGCATTGTCCACGCCATCCGGGATCTGGGCTTCGAGGTGTACCTGGCGGTGGACGAGTTCTCCTGGTCCAAAAAGGCCCAGCCCCATCTGATCCGGCGGCAGATTGTCAACCTGTCGGTGGCGGGGGACTTCCACGTCCACCTGTTCCCCGACGACATCCCGGTGAACATCGCCAACC
>CAJUPG010000041.1 GCA_910588455.1 uncultured Oscillospiraceae bacterium | reverse complement strand
CAGCAGGTTGCTGGACTCCAGG
This sequence comes from uncultured Oscillospiraceae bacterium, assembly GCA_910588455.1. Lineage (GTDB taxonomy): Bacteria > Bacillota > Clostridia > Oscillospirales > Oscillospiraceae > Lawsonibacter. The sequence goes on along the minus strand of CAJUPG010000041.1, from coordinate 18,430 downwards.
TTGCCCTTGAAGGGGACCACAAAGCCCATGTGGTCGCCGGAGCACATATACTCCAGGCCGGTCTCGGAGCTTACGCACCAGTACATGAAGTCCAGGGTGGCCTGAATGTCGGCGGGGTCGGCGTTCTTGTTCACGCACCAGTAGTTCTCGGTGCCGGTGCACAGGCCCTGGCTGGCCTCGTCGCCCACGCCGATGTAGATGGGCAGCATACCCAGGTTCTCTTCACCCACGTCGGCCACGTCGCTGTAGGCCCAGGTGCCGTTCTGATAGAACACAGCCTGCTCGGTCACAAACTCCGCCACGGAGTCGTCGCCGGTCTTGGCGGACAGCATGGTGGGGGCGCAGGTGCAGTTGTTGATGTACAGATCCCAGATGGCCCGGTAGTTGTCCAGATAGGTGCCCTTGATGGCGTCGGTATCGCCGATGCCGTCGGCCTCATACTCAAAGTAGATGGGCAGGTTGGCCAGGTGGGTCTTGAAGCGCCAGTCAGAGGAGCCGTCCATGCCGGCGGAGGTGAAGGCGGAGAAGCCCAGCTCATCCTTCCGGGCGGTGATGTCCTCGGCCACCTTCTTCAGGTCGGCAAAGGACTTGATGTCGTCGGCGGTGTAGCCCGCCTGCTCCAACAGGGCCTTGTTGTAGATGAGGCCGTAGGTTTCAATGACGTAGGCAATGCCGGACATGGAGCTGCCGTCCATCAGGGCGAAGTCGTCGCTGGACAGCTCACCGGCAATCTTGGAGCCGGACAGGTCGTAGCAGTAGTCCTTCCAGTTGGCCAGACCCACAGGGCCGTTGACCTGGAACAGGGTGGGGGCCTCGGTCTTGGCCATCTCGCTCATAAGGGTGGTCTCATACTGACCGGAGGCGGCAGTCTGGACCTTCACCTCCACGCCGGTCTCCTGGGTGTACAGCTTGGCCAGAGCCTGCCAGTCGGCGTCCTGCTCAGGCTTGAAGTTCAGATAGTAGACGGAGCCGCCGGAGGTGCTGGGGGTGCTGGGGGTGCTGGCAGCGGGGGTGGAACCGGCGGGAGTGGAGGCCGCGGGGGTGGAGGTGCTGCCGTTGCCGCAGCCGGCCAGCAGACCGGTGCACAGAGCGCCCGCAAGGACCAGGGACAGAGCTTTTCTCAGTTTCATCGTGGATTTCTCCTTTTTCAAGATGATTTTTATTTCATGCGGCAAGGGCCTCACCGCAATGAGATAACAGAATTACCCTCCCGGAGGGTGGTTTCCAGCAGCAGGTGCCGGTGGGTGCCGGTGCCCTCGATAATCTCAATGAGGGTCCGGATGCTCTCCCGGGCCAGCTCCACCGCCGGCTGGCAGAGGGTGGTCAGGGTGGGAACCATGTAGTTGGACAGCTCCAGGCCGTCGATGGCAATGACGGAGCAGTCCTCCGGCACCCGCCGTCCCCGGTCGGTGAGCGCCTTGACGGCGGCGATGGCCATGGAGTCGGAAATCGCCATCAGCGCGGTGAAATCTGCCCCCCGGCCGATCAGCTCGCAGGTCCCACGGTAGGCGTCGGCCATATCGTAGCCGCCGGAAAACTCCGCCAGCGCCGGGTCAAAGTCCAGCCCGCAGGTTTCCAGGGCCCGCCGGTAGCCCTGCCAGCGCAGCTGGCCGATGGAGTTGTCGGCGGGGTCGTTCAGCAGAACGGCGATCCGCCGGTGCCCGTGTTCATACAAGATACGCACGGCCCGGGCGGCCTCCTCCTCGTCCCGGATGCTCACGGAGGAGTACGCGTCCTCCCGGAGGTTGCCGAAGGTGTTGGCATAAGTACAGCAGACAAAGGGGACGCTGAGCTGCCGCACCTCCTGTTCGGTGTAGTTGAAGCGCCCCCCCAGGAACACCACGCCCAGCAGGCGTTTTTCCCGCTCCAGGACGGCGGCGGCTTGCAGCTCGTCCTCCTGGGTGGCGATCTGGTGGAGAACCATGGTGTAGCCCCGGCGGTCGATCTCCTCTCCGATGGTCCGGATCAAACTGGAGAAAAAGGGGTTGCCCACGCCGCGGACCACCACGCCCACGGCGGTAGAGCGGCTGGCCACCAGGCTGCGGGCGCTGTTGTTGGGCACATAGCCGCATTCCGCAATGGCCTTGGTCACCCGCTCCCGGACGGCGGGGCTTACGTCGGGGTGTTGGTTCAGGACCCGGGACACGGTGCTCACGCTGACGCCGCAGCAGGCGGCTACGTCCTTAATGGTCACCGCTCCCTCCCCCTTTCCGGCTGGGAACCTTACCGGTAAGGTTCCCGGTAACGTTTCCAGCTCTTCTGTATAGAAATATACGCCAAAAGCTTTCAAAAGTCAAGGCGTGATATTAGACAAAATCACACAGCCGTTTTTGGGGATTCTGCCAGTAGAGGCGGCTCTTTTCCAGAATTTACAGCTTGCAAAAAAGTAACAAACCGGTTACAATCGGTTGCAGGAAGGCAAAAGGAGGTACTTTCCCATGAAAAAACGTCTGAAAAAATACATAGGCCGGTTTATCACTGGCGTATTCTTATCCAGCTGTCTGTCCGGCCCCGCCGCCGCCCAGTCCCCCGTCACCGTACACGTGGGCGACACGGTAATGGCCCAGGACAGCGCCTGGCTGGCAGAGGACACCACCTATGTGTCCCTCCAGGACTATATCAGGCTGCGGGACTGGCCCCTGCTCTGGGAGGGAGAGGACGTGTTTCTCCCTCTGCGGGTGCTGGCCCAGGCGGAGGGCGCTGAGGTGACCTGGCTGGCGGAGGAGGCCGCCGCCCGGGTGGGTCCCCAGGAAAAGACCCTTCAGGAGTCCCAGGCCGATGAGGATTTATACTGGCTGGCCCGCATTATCTCGGCGGAGAGCCGCGGAGAGCCTCTGCTGGGGCAGATCGCGGTGGGCAACGTGATTTTGAACCGGGTGGAGAGCGACGCCTATCCGGACAGCGTCAAAGACGTGATTTTTGACCGTACCTACGGCGTACAGTTCACCCCCACCATCAACGGGGCCATTGACCGGGAGCCGGAGCCGTGCAGCGTGCTGGCGGCGGCCCTGGCCCTGAACGGGGCCAACATCGTGGGAGACAGTCTCTACTTCTTCTCCCCCGCCCAGTCCGCCGGGAGCTGGATCACCGCCAACCGGCCTTACTATACCACCATTGGAAGCCATCAGTTTCATCTGTAAAAAAAGCGGGAGGACGTTCAGCCGTCCTCCCGCTTTTTTAGTCCCCGTACTCCTCCAGGGCCCACTCCAGAAATTCCGCGTCCTTATCGTCCAGGGCGTGGAGCCCGGCGGTGTCCTCCATGTGGTGGGTGAATTCGTGGGCCACGGTGGCGAAAATCTCCTCGCGCCACTCCTCCTCGTCATAGTCGCGGTACAGCCGCACAAAGCTGCCGTAATACAGCACAATATACCGTCCCAGCATATTGTGCCGGTACTCTCCCAGCACGTACATCTGCCCGTCTGGAAAATTTTCGTCCCGGCGGGTCTGCTCCTCCAGCTGGATACCGCCGTCCAAATCCTCAAAAAACGCGTCGGGAAATTCCGCCGCGATCTCCTCCAGCCAGTTGCCCATCTGGTCATAGGTGGGGGTCATAGGCTGCCGCCTCCTTCTCGTCTCGTTGTCTGCATCATATCATATTTTGCGGCATCCGGCAAGTTTGTGTACCTCTATGTCGAATCTAATTTTTAATATTATATTAAATGATTTTTATCTTGATATTTTCTTGTTTGCGTGATATACTATAGGCACAAGCTCGTGAAAGGAGTGGACTCAATGCGTACACAATCAATCCCCGCCGCACCCCTGGCGGTTTCTCTTCCAAACTCAGACAAAAAGGTAAAAAAACAGCGGGACCCCTACGACGGCCTGCGCCCCTGGTCCGCCATCACCCACGGCGCCGGCGCAATTCTGGGAATCGCCGGCACGGCGGCCCTGCTGATTCTGTCGGGCCTGCGGGGCCGGTGGGACCTGTTTCTTTCCTTTGGCATCTACGGGTTGTCCATGATCTGCCTGTACACCGCCAGCACCCTGTACCACTGCGTCAATACCTCCGTGGCCGGCCGGATCGCCCTGCGCAAATACGACCACTGCTCCATCTACCTGCTGATTGCCGGCAGCTACACCCCGGTGTGCACGGCAGTGCTGAAGGGCTCCCTGGGGACGGCCATGCTGGCGCTGATCTGGGCGTTTGCCGGAGCGGGCGTGATTTTGACCATCGCCAAGCTGGACATCCCCCGCTGGCTCACCAGCACCATCTATCTGGTGATGGGCTGGCTGGCGGTCTTTGCCATCGTCCCCCTGTCCTATGTCCTGCCGCCTGTGGGGATGTTCTGGCTGGTGGGCGGCGGCGCGCTGTACACCATCGGCGGGGTGCTCTACGCGGTGAAGTGGCCCGGACGGGACAATCCTCGGTTCGGCTGTCACGAAATCTTTCACCTGTTTATTCTGCTGGGCAGCGTATTTCACTACCTGATGATGCTCCAGGTGATTCTCCCCCTGTTTTAAGAAAATCCACAATATTTGAAAAACCGTCTTGCGGCCCGCCGGCACATCCGATATAATACAGGGTGCTACCGGAAAGGATGTGCCACGCCGTGGACGAGTATTCATTTTCCATTTCTCCCAGCGAGATTTTTCTGGATTTGCAGCTGTATCAATACGGCTGGGAGCAGTGTGCTCCCCTGCATTCCTTCGGCCCCTTTGTGCGCAACCACTATCTGTTCCACTATATTATCTCCGGCCAGGGCTGGCTGGATTCCAACGACGCCAGCGGCACAGCCCGCCGGTACAACCTGGGCGAAAACCAGGGCTTTCTCATTTGTCCCGGCCAGGTGAACACCTACTGCGCCCATAAGACCGAACCCTGGAAGTACGTCTGGCTGGAATTCGACGGCCTGCGGGTGTCCGAGTACCTGAGCCGGGCAGGGCTGGACATTGCACAACCCATCTACACCCCCACAGCCCCCGACCTGGGCCGCACCGTGCAAAACACCATGCTGTACATCGCGGATCACTCCGACGCCTCCACCCTCCACCTCATTGGCCACCTGTGCCTGTTCCTGGACGGCCTGATTCAGTCCTCCTCCACCCGGCGGGAGCTGCGCGGCGGGCAGCTGCGGGATTTTTACATCCAGGAGGCCATCACCTTTATGGAGCACAATTACGCCCGGGAGATTACCGTGGAGGAGCTGGCCAGCGTATGCAAGCTCAACCGCAGCTATTTCAGCAAGCTGTTCAAGGACAGTATGGGCTGTCCGCCCCAGGAGTTTTTAATCCGCCTGCGCCTGAGCAAGGCTGCCGAGCTGATGAAAACGACCACCCAGTCCATCGGAAATATATCCACTCTATGCGGGTATCCCAACCAGCTTCACTTCTCCCGGGCGTTCAAAAAGCGCTACGGTATGTCCCCCCGGGAGTGGCGGGCTCAGAATCAAGAGCTGAACAACCGGTAAATATAACAAAAAGATGGGTCCACTTCAGTGAAGTGACCCATCTTTTTTTAAATTGCCGATAAATACAGCTGCATGGGCTGATAATCGTCCCGGAACAGGGGCAGGGGCCAGCCGGCCTCCATAAGCAGATCGCCGGACCAGCAGCCTTCTCCGTTCACCTGGTAATCCAGCGCCGGGTCCAGCCCCTTCAGCCGCAGAATGCGGAAGGGCTCGGAGGACCGGGCGGGGCCGGACACCAGGGACACCAGGGCCTCCCGCTTGTCGGGGGAGACGTGCTCCCAGGCGGTGTAGGGCCCGTACTGGAAGGGGTCGGTCAGACGGTAGTAGTCCCCCTTCTGGATCAGGTCATAATGCTCCTTGAAGAAGGCCACCTGGGTCTGGATAATCTCTCTCTCCTCCTGGGTAGTCTGGCTCAGGTCCATCTCGTAGCCGAAAGTCCCCGACATCGCCACCACACCACGGGTCTCCATGGAGACCCGCCGGCCGGTCTGGGCATTGGGGACGGCGGAGACGTGGGCCCCCATGGCGGACACCGGGTAACAGAAGGATGTGCCATACTGAATCCCCAGGCGGTCAACGGCGTCCGTGTTGTCGCTGCACCAGATCTGGGGGGTGTAATAGAGCATTCCCGCGTCAAACCGCCCGCCGCCGCCGGTGCACCCCTCAATGAGCAGACCGGGGTAGTCCTGGCGCATCTGGTCCAGCATCTCGTACACCCCCAGAATGTACCGGTGGAACACCTCTCCCTGCCGGTCCGCAGGCAGCGCGGCGGACCACACGTCGCTGATGCTGCGGTTCATGTCCCACTTTACATAGGAGATCTCCCCGCTGTCCAGCACCGTTTTGATGGCCCCATAGATGTGGTCCCGCACGTCCTTTCGGGAGAAGTCCAGGGTCAACTGGCTGCGGCCCCGGGTATGGGGCCGGCCGGGCACACCGAAGGCCCAGTCCGGATGGGCCCGGTAGAGCTCGCTGTCCTCGCTGATCATTTCCGGCTCTACCCAAATACCGAAGGACAGCCCCATCTCCTTGATTTTGGGCACCAGGGCCCCCAGGCCGCCGGGGAGCTTCTCCTCATTGACAAACCAGTCCCCCAGGCCGCTCTGATCGCTGTCCCGCTTGCCGAACCAGCCGTCGTCCATAACAAACAGCTCCATGCCCAGGGGGGCGGCAGCCCCGGCGATGTCCACCAGCTTCCGGGCGTCAAAGGTGAACTCCGTGGCCTCCCAGTTGTTGATCAGCACCGGGCGGCGCTTGCCCTGGAAGGGGTCGTGGATCAGATTTTCCCGTATGGCCCGGTGGAACTGCCGGCTCATTTCCCCAAACCCGCTGGGGGAACAGACCATCGCCGCCTCCGGGGCGGTAAAGGCCTCGCCGGGCTCCAGCTTCCAGCAGAAGTGGTAGGGGTTAATGCCCATAATCAGCCGGTTGTGCTCCAGATGGGCCCGCTCCGCCGCCGCCAGGAAATTGCCGCTGTACAGCAGGGCCGCCCCGTAGCACAGGCCGTAGTCCTCATTGGCCTCCCGGTCGCAGAGCATCACAAAGGGATTGTGGTGGTGGCTGGAGGTCCCCCGGACGCTCTCTACGCTCTGAACCCCGTGGCGCAGGGGGGTGCGGTGGAGGTTGCGCTCCTGGGCGTGGCAGCCGTCGAAGGTGATAAAGTCCAAATCCCCCCGCTGGAAGTCCAGGCACAGGGAGGCGCACCGGTACAGGCGGACCGGGGCCTCTCCCTGGTTGATTACCCGGACGGCCCGGGTAATGAGGTCCCGCTCCTCCAGCACGCCGTAGTAGAGCTCTACCGCCATCTTCGCGGCGGCGTCCTCCATGCGGATCACCAGGGTTTCCCAACCCTGGTCCCCCCAGAAGGCGGGCAGGCCCTCCAGGCTGTACTTGCCCGGGACCAGCTGGCAGTTTACATAGCGCAGGTCCGCCAGGCAGCTGCCGTCCTCCGGCCCAAATTCGATGGAGGGCAGGCGGTAATCCCCCACGCCGCAGGTGGAATACTCCTGGGGCAGCGTGTCCAAAGAGTAGTCCCGGCGGTGGCCCGCCTCATTGGGGTTGGGAGAGGCCCCCCGGTCAGCGTACTGGATTAAATAAGACAGGTCGCCGTCCCGGACCCGGGGACCGTAGTAGCTGTGCAGCAGCACCCGGTACTGGTCGGCCTTCATCTGATAGGTTGTGTGTTTGGTGTGCAGGGTAAAAACGTTATTTTGCGGATCAAGTACGATCATAAGGGATACCCCCTGTAAAAAAGATTTTCCTGGCTGATTGTACGGGATTTCAGAGCTGGACGCAAGAAGAATCTCACAAAATTACAACCAGATATTCAGCCATTTTTCCCTCGCTTTTTGTGTATTTAGAAGAACAGCCCCGGCATGGTGTGTCGGAGCTGTTCTTCTAAGAAAAGGGGAGGAAAGCGAAATTATTTACCGCCGGTAGAGGCGATGCCTTCGATGAACTGGCGCTGGAAAATCAGATACAGAATCACCATAGGCAGCATAGCCAGCAGGGACCCGGCCATCAGCACCGGGAAATTGGTGGTAAACTGACCCCGCAGGGTGGCAAGGCCGGAGGACAGGGTCATCATTTTCAGGTCGGAGTTGACCACCAGGGGCCACATCAGGTCGCTGTAGGCAAACACGGCGGTGAAGATGGTCAGGGCGGCCACGGAGGTCCCCGTCAGGGGGGCCATCACCTTATAAAAGGTCTGCCACTGGTTGCAGCCATCCAGATACGCGGCCTCGCCGATCTCCTTGGGGATACCCATATAGGTCTGCCGCAGGAAGAACACGCCGAAGGCGCTGACGATGCCGGGGAACACCAAGGCAAAGATGGTGTTGGCCAGCCCCATTTTCGCCACCATCTGGTACTGGGGGATAATAAAGATCTGGCTGGGCAGGGACATCTGCACCAGTACGATGCCAAACAGCAGGTTCTTGCCCCGGAAATTCAGCTGTGCAAAGGCGTAGCCCGCCATAGAGCTGAACACCACCGCGCAGACCACACGGAAAAGAATCATCAGTCCGGTGTTGAGGTACAGGTTCATGAAGGGAAGGCTCTTCATGGCCTCTCCGAAGTTGCTGGTAATCAGCTCCGCGGGAAAAATCGTGGGGGGGACCTTCATGCTCTCGGGCACGGTTTTCAGGCTGGTCAGAATCATCCACACAAAGGGGAAAATCATGATAATGGCGCCTAAAATCAGCACGGCGTAGGTCAGGAAAGTGGTCATCTTCCTGGACCGCTCTAACGAAGACTGTTTCACAAATACCCCTCCTTTATACGTCGTAGTTGACCCACTTCTTCTGGCCCATGAACTGGATCACAGTCACAAGGCCGATCAGAAGAACGGTCCAGATCACGATTGCGGAGCCGGAGCCGCGGCTGCCGGCGATGAAGGACTCCCGATAGAACAGGTACATCAGGCTCTGTACGCTGGTCACCGCCGGGTTGGTCTCCTCCACCATCATGTAGATCAGGTCGTACACCTTCACGGAGGCCATCAGACGCATAATCATGACCACGAACAGGGTGGGAGACACCATGGGCAGGGTGATGTGGAAGAACTGGGTCACCTTGCCCGCGCCGTCGATGGAGGCTGCCTCATAGTAGGACTTGGAGATATTTTGCAGGCCCGCCAGCAGCAGCACCGCGTCATAGCCGATGTTGCTCCAGATAGCCACAATGGCGCAGGCGATCATGACCACCTTGGAGTCGGTAATCCAGTTGACGTGGGTCCCCAGCATCTGGTTCAGAATGCCGTACTCACTGTTGAAGATCCAGCGCCACACCATGGTCACGGCGGCGGGGGCGCAGACCATGGGCAGGAAGAAGATGGTACGAAAGACGCCCTTGCCCTTGACCTTGGCGTTCAGGAGCATGGCCACCAGCAGGGACAGGAACAGCCCCAGGGGCACCGTGAGGATACAGAAATAGATGGTATTCCAGGTAGCCTTCCAGAACTCGGCGTTCTGGAACATCTCGATGTAGTTGCCAAGGCCGATGAACTTGTAGTGTCCAAATCCCAGGTGCTCGCAGAAGCTGGTGTACAGGGTCTGGACAAAGGGCCACAGATTCAGCACCAGCAGGCCAATGATGGTGGGGGCCACCATGATCCAGCCCCAGTTCTCTTCCCGCCGGGCGGCGACGGAAAGCTTCATTCCTTTCTTCACAGAAAGCCCTCCTCTCAGTCGCCCGCCAATTTCTTGGCGGTTTCGGTGTTGACGATCTCCTGCATATTGGCCAGGGCGCTGTCCAGAGACTGCTGGCCGCTGTATACCTTGTTCAGCTCGTCCAGCACCGGACTCTTCCACTTGGGCTTGGCAGCATTGTTCACGTTCTGTACGCCGTACTCGAACTGGTCCATGACCATTTCCACGTTGATGTCATAGCCCGCCTTGTCAAAGGCGTCGAAGTAGGGCTGCTCGGTGCCGTTGTAGGCGGAGATGGCCGCGCCGTAGGAGCTGGCCAGCAGCTGGGCCTCCTCGGTGCCGAAGAACTTGATCACGTCCAGGGCGATGTCCCGGGTCTTGCCGTGGGCGGCGGTGGAGTAGCACAGGCCGTTGGAGATGGTGGCCCGGCCGTCGCCGCTGACGGGGTCGGGGCACTTGGGCATGGGGGCGATATCCCACTTGCCGTCCATGTTGGGGAAGTTGACGCACTTGTTCATCAGCTCCCAGTTGCCCTCAATGTACATGGAGCCCACCTCAGAGAAGAAGGCGGTGCCGGGGGCGGTCTCGGCAAAATAGGCCTGCTTGGGGCACCAGTCGTAATCCTGCAGCCCCACGTAGAACTCCATGCCCTTCTTGGTGCCGGGCTGATCGAAGCCGGCCCGGGTGTTGTCCTCGTTCAAAATGTAGCCGCCAGCCTGATAGACGAAGCTCCAGTAGCCCATCTGGTCGTCGTTGTAGGCCATGTAGCCGTATTTGCCGGTTTTGTCATAAATGGTCTGGGAGGCGTTTATCAGGTCGTCCCAGGTCCAGTTTTCGTCGGGGTAGGCCACCCCGGCCTGGTCGAACATCTCCTTGTTGTACACCAGGAAAATGTTGTCCTTGTCCTTGGGCACGCCATACATCCGGCCGTCGCTGCCGCTGGCGTTGCCGATGGAGATTTCCGAAAAATGGTTCTGATAGTAGTCCGGCTCCACGTCGTCATAGAGCTCCGTCACGTCCGCAAGCATCCCGAAGTCGGAGTAGTATAAAATCTGGTTGGTGTGCATCCAGAAGATGTCCGGCATAGTGTTGGACTCGGCGGCGGCCTCCAGCTTGGTCCAGTATTCGTTCCAGCTGGTGACCTGCACCTCAATGACCACATCCGGGTTTTTTGCGGTGTAGGCGTCGCAGATGGCCTGCATACTATCCCGCTGGGCTACGTCCCAGATCTGGAATGTAAGGTGGGTTTTGCCATCGGACGCGCCGCACCCTGAAAGGGACAGCAGCAGCGTTATGAGCAACACGATGGCAGCTGCGCGGGGCAATTTTTTCATAACTCCACTCTCCTGTTTTTCAAGTTTCTACCGCGGTTCTGTCCAGAATCATAATACAAAATTACCAGTTCTGTAAATATACTGGAAGTAAAAAAATATGCCCAAATGCGCCACAACCAGCTTTCCGTGCAGGTCCCTCAACATTTGGGCATATATGTTATAAATTTTGTTTGTTTTCACAGAACAACCCGACTTTTTTTGTGCACAATGTCAAATGTCCCGCTCTCCAGATATTCGCTGGGCGACATACCGGTCTCCTTCCGGAATACCTTGGCAAAATAGTTGGCGTTGGCAAAGCCGGAGGCCTCCGCCACATAGGCGATGGTGGCGTCCGGGTCCTGGAGCAGCAGCTTTGCGTACTCAATTCGCACCCGTGTAATGTATTTTCCGGGGGAAATCCCAACTTTTTTGCTGAACACCCGGGTCAGGTGGGCGGCGGACACCTCCAGGCGCTCCGCCAGCTCGTCCACCCCCTCCAGGAAGGGGAACTCGTCCTGAATCATCCCCACCGCCGCTTCGACCAGGGGGGAACCCACCTCCCGGGCGGGAGACTGGGGCAAAGCCCGCAGCTTCAGCAGCATCGTATAGGCCAATGCGGAGGCCGTTCCCCCGGAGATCAGCCCCTGTTCGTCCTCTAAAACTGCCAGAGAAAGCACCGCTTCCCGGACCGCCGCCGCGCCGCCGGCAAACATGACCCGTCCCGCCAGCAGCCGCTCCGGCAGCTCCCCCCGCAGGCACAAAAGCAGGCCCAGTCCCCCGGACACGGCCTGGATCCGGTAGCTCCCCGGTTCCCGGAGCAGAAAAACCTGGCCCGGGTCCAGCAGGGCGTACTGGTCATAGGCGGACACCGTCCAGTTTCCCCGGACCGCCGCCGCCAGGATATAGTCCCCGGTCTTGCCATAGCCCTCCCTCTGGTCGCCGGCCTCCAGAGGCAGCAGCTGGGCATAGGGCACAGCCAGCAGCCCCCGAATCACGGAATCGGGAGCCGCCGGCTTAATGTCTCGTCTTTCGCTACGCATGATACCAGTGTGGAGCTTAGTGGGCAATGGCCAGTTCCGTCTCTTTGTCAAACAGGTGAATCTTGTTGGTGTCCAGGGCCAGACGCACCGCCTCGCCCTCCCGGCCGGAGAAGCTGGAGGGCGCCCGTACCACAACCTTGGTGCCCTGGCAGTCCAGATGCAGGTTGACCTCCGCGCCCATCAGCTCGGCAATCTCAATCTTGGCCTCCAGACCCGCCTCAGAGGGCTTCACGTCCTCGGGGCGCACACCCAGCACCACGGTCTTGCCCACGTAGGGGGCCAGGGCCTTTTTGTCCATCCGCTCCGGCAGGGCGATGGTGGAGCCGCAGGTCTCGGCGTAGAAGGCGCCGCCCTTCTCGGTGATGACGGCGTTGAGGAAGTTCATCTGAGGGGAGCCGATGAAGCCGGCCACGAACAGGTTGCAGGGGTAATCATACAGGGTCTGGGGCGTGTCGTTCTGCTGGATGATGCCGTTTTTCATCACCACGATCCGGTCGCCCATGGTCATGGCCTCGGTCTGGTCGTGGGTGACGTAGACAAAGGTGGTCTGGAGGCGCTTGTGCAGCCGGCTGATCTCCGCCCGCATGGCGGTGCGCAGCTTGGCGTCCAGGTTGGACAGGGGCTCGTCCAGCAGGAATACGTCGGGGTTGCGGACCATGGCCCGGCCCAGGGCCACACGCTGCCGCTGGCCGCCGGACAGGGCCTTGGGCTTGCGGTTGAGCAGGTGCTCCAGGTCCAGGGCCCGGGCGGCCTCGTGGACCCGCTTGTCAATTTCATCCTTGGGCAGCTTCTGAAGGTTCAGGCCGAAGGCGATATTTTTGTAGACGGTCATATGGGGATACAGGGCGTAGTTCTGGAACACCATGGCGATGTTCCGGTCCTTGGGGGCCACGTCGTTGACCACCCGGTCGCCGATGTACAGCTCGCCGCTGGAGATGTCCTCCAGGCCGGCGATCATGCGCAGGGTGGTGGACTTGCCGCAGCCGGAGGGGCCAACCAGAATGACAAATTCCTTATCCTGAATTTCCAGGTTCAGGTCGGGCACCACGGTAACATTGCCGGGGTAGGTTTTTTCAACGTGCTTGAACGAAATACTGGCCATTGGGGAATCTCCTCCTTGATGATTTTGGCAACAGGATACCACGACTTTTTCCGGGAGACAAGGGTAAATTTTAGATTCCACCAGTAAAAATTTGATTTTTTTGGAAAATCCAAAAAATTCACCCGATACATCATAATTTTACCCTTGTCCAAAAAATCCCATCGTGGTATCATAACCCAATAATAAGAAGAATGGAAGGAGAAGCGCTTATGTTCTTCCGCAAGGATTACGCCGCCCCCGGCCCCGGGATCGACCCCAACGAGCCGGAAAAAACCGGGCTGGCCCGCTTTTTGGAAATTCTGTCCCTGGAGTGCGGCACGCTGCTGAAGCTCAACCTGCTGTTTCTGCTGTGCAGCCTGCCGGTGGTCACCCTCCCCCCGGTGCTGTACGCCATGCACTGCGTGGTGCGCAAGATGATCCTGGACCAGCCGGTGGACTGCTTTTACGACTTCAAAGCCGCCCTCCGGAAGCACTGGCGGCGGGGGTACGCCGCGTTTTTCCTGGTGGCCCTCCCCCTGGTCCTGTCGGGCTGCGGGGTGTGGTTCTATTTGGGCCGGGCCCTGGCCGGTCCGTTGTTTTTCCTGCCCTTCATGCTGTGCTCCACAGTGTTTCTGGTCATGCTGCTGGCCTCCCCCTACTTTTACGGGTTTCTGACCACAAAACCTACGGTAAAGGAGGCCCTTCGCCTGTCGGTGCTGCTGGGGGTGGGACGGCCGGCGCGGGCGCTGCTGGCGGTACTGTCTGTCTACGGAACCTTGACCATTGCCATTCTGGAGTTTCCCATCAGCGCGGTCTATCTGCTGTTCATCGGCTTTTCCGTCCCCTGCCTGCTGGGAAATTTCTTCATCCGCACGATTTTAATTCAATTTTGAATAGGGAGGCATCCTGAATCATGAAACATCCCATCACGGAATTTACCAACCGCCTGGCCCGGCACCACGACGAGCTGAAATGGCTCTACTGCGAGCTGTACCACGATGAGGCGGCCTTTGACTACTTTGTGCAAATGCTCAAGCGCAGCTGGGACCAGCGGAAAATCGCCCTGCGGAACCAGGACGTGAAGCGGGAAACAGACCCGGACTGGTATCGCCGCCGGGAGCTGCTGGGCATGATGCTGTACGTCAACGCCTTCGCGGGGGATCTGAAGGGCGTAAAGGGCAAGCTGAAATACATCCAGGAGTGCGGGGTCAATTATTTACACCTGATGCCCCTGCTGGCCAGTCCCAAGGGCCGCAGCGACGGAGGTTACGCCGTGTCCGACTTCCGGGCGGTCCAGCCGGAGCTGGGCACCATGGACGATCTGGAGTCCCTGGCGGACGCCTGCCGGAGCCGGGGGATCTGTCTGTGCCTGGATTTCGTGATGAACCACACCAGCGAGGAGCATGAGTGGGCCAGAAAAGCCCGGGCCAACGAGCCGGGTTACCGGAACCGCTACTTCTTCTACGACAACTGGGATATTCCCCGGGAATTTGAAAAAACGGTTCCCCAGGTGTTCCCCACCACGGCCCCGGGCAGCTTTACCCAGCTGGAAAACGGCTCCATTGTCATGACAAATTTTTACCCATATCAGTGGGACTTAAACTACGCCAACCCCATGGTGTTCAATGATATGACGGAAAATCTGCTCTACCTGGCCAACCGGGGACTGGACGTAATCCGGCTGGACGCAGTCCCCTATATCTGGAAAGAACTGGGCACCAACTGCCGCAATCTCCCCCAGGTACACACCCTGGTGCGCATGATGCGTATGGTGTGCGAAATCGTCTGCCCCGGCGTGCTTCTGCTGGGGGAGGTGGTGATGGAGCCGGCCAAGGTGGCCCCCTACTTCGGGACCCCGGAAAAGCCCGAGTGCCATATGCTCTACAATGTGACCACCATGGCCACCACCTGGCACACTCTGGCCACCGGCGACGTATCCCTGCTGAAACAGCAGATGGATCTTGTCTGCGCCCTGCCGAAAGACTTCCTGTTTTTGAACTATCTGCGCTGTCACGACGACATCGGCTGGGGGCTGGACTACCCCTGGCTGAGCCAGACCTCCGGCTCCAGCGAAGCGGCCCACAAAAAGTATCTGAACGACTGGTTCACCGGCAGGTGGCCCGGCAGCAGCAGCCGGGGCGAGCTGTATAACGACGACCCCCGTCTGGGGGACGCCCGGCTGTGCGGCACCACCGCCTCCCTGTGCGGCACGGAGGCCGCCGTCTACGAGCAGGACCCCTTCAAGCTGGAGCGGGCGGTGTCCTGCGACCTGACCCTCCACGCCTGGATGCTGGCCCAGAGCGGCATTCCCGTGGTGTACAGCGGCGACGAAATCGGCCAGCTCAACGACTACGGCTACCACGACGACCCGGACAAGCGGGACGACAGCCGCTACATACACCGGGGGAATTTCCAGTGGGAGCTGGCCAAGCTCCGGACCGACCCGGACACCCGCCAGGGCAAGCTGTTCCAGGGCCTGCGCCGTCTGGAGCAGATCCGGGCCCAGGAGCCCTGCTTCGACGCCCGGGCGGACGTGTGGGCGGAGGACAGCGGCGACAAGAGGGTGCTGGCCCTGTGCCGCCGGACCGGAGACCGGGAACTGGTCTGCCTGTTCAACTTCAGCGGGGACTTCGTCCGGGCCGGGGTAAACCGGGAGGGCAGCTACACGGACCTGGTGTACGGCGCTCACTACGACAGCATCCGCGGCATCGGCCTGTGGCCCAACGGGTTTGCCTGGCTTCTGCGGGACCCTGCCTGTCCCGAATAACCGTAGGCGTGAACTGCCAGAGACGTCCGCTCTCTGGCAGTTCTTCCCGTTTGGCAGGAATTTCCCCTCTTGCCAATCCTCAAATTTATGGTATGCTTACAGAAAGAAATTCCGTTCAGAAAGGTATGTTTTCCCATGATTGTCGATCTGCACACCCACATCTTCCCCAGTGAAATCGCCTCCATGGCGGTGGACAAGCTCAAACGGGCCTCCCATACCCACCCCTTCAGCGACGGCACCTCCGCCGGACTGGTGAAGTCCCGCCAGGAGGCCGGTATTGACTGCTGCGTGATTCTCCCGGTGGCCACCAGTCCCAAGCAGGTGGTCCACATGAACGACCGGGCCATTCTCACCAACGATTTATACACCGAGACGGGGCTCTTATCCTTTGGCGGTATGCACCCGGACTACCCGGACTGGAAACAGGAGCTCTCCCGGCTGGCCCGGGCGGGGGTGAAGGGCATCAAGCTTCACCCCGTCTACCAGAATGTGGAGCTGGACGACCTGCGCTACCTGCGCATCATGGACCGGGCGGCAGAGCTGGGCCTCATCACCCTCACCCATGCGGGGCTGGACGTCGGGTTCCCCGGGGCGGTGTTCTGTACGCCGGAGATGGTGCTGCACATCTATCAGGAGCTGGGGGGCATCCCCCTGGTTCTGGCCCACATGGGGGGCTGGCGGCAGTGGGACGGCGTGGAGCGTCTGGTGGCCCAGACCCCCTTCTATCTGGACACCGCCTACTGCATGGGGCAGATCACCCCCCTGGAGGGGGAGCCCTGGACCGGCGGCTCCCTGGATACCATGTCCCGGGAACAGTTCCTGCGCTTTGTGGAGGTATTTGGCGCCCAGCGGATTCTGTTCGGCACGGACAGCCCCTGGCAGGACCAGAAACAGGAGGTCGGGATGGTGCGGAGCCTGCCCATCTCCCAGGCGGAAAAGGACGCGATTTTAGGCGGAAACGCGGCAAAATTGTTGAAGCTTTGAAATTATAACGAAGTTCCAGCTTGCGGAAAATGTCGAATGAGACTATAATAATAGCGCCAGCCTCCCCCGCCCTGTCCAGGGAAAGGGGGTGATAGTCTCATGGGCGGTTTGCACGAATTCTTCATGTCTGTTGCAGCAAGTGTAGTTGGCTACTATGTTTGCAAGTGGCTTGACAGACACCGCAATGGCTGGTAAGCACAAAATGCCCCCCAGAGAGTAGCGGCTCTCTGGGGGGCACTTTGTTCATTGGATAGTCTCATTTGTTTGCACGATCTCTTTGGCTGTGTTTATTATAGCACAGCTATATTTGTATATGCAAGAGCAAAGAATAAATTCTTATCCCCCGCAAATTACTTGACAGCGGGCCTCCCCTGTGTTATCCTATAACCACCCCACCCCAGGGGGGTATTAGTGAGGTGTATTGCGATGAAACAAAAATTTGATGTAACCGGCATGACCTGCTCCGCCTGCTCCGCCCACGTGGAAAAGGCCGTGTGTAAGCTGGAGGGCGTGCGGGCCGTCCAGGTAAACCTGCTGTCCAACAGTATGCAGGTGGAGTACGACGAGGGGGTGCTTACCCCGGAGGGGATCTCCGCCGCTGTAGACAAGGCGGGATACGGGGCCAGGCCCGCCGGAGGCCAGAAGGCCGCCGCCCCCGTCCGGGAGAATCCCGCCGGAGAGGAGCTGGCCGGCATGAAGCGGCGTATGATCGCCTCCTTCTGCTTTCTGATCCCTCTGTTTTATATCTCCATGGGGCATATGCTGGGGGCTCCCCTCCCCAGGTTTCTGCTGGGGAGGGAAAACGCTTTCGCCTTTGCCTTCGTCCAGCTGCTGCTTACCCTGCCCATTCTTTATATCAATGACAAATATTTTAAAGTGGGCTTCAAAACCCTGTTCCACGGCGCGCCGAATATGGATACCCTCATCGCCGTGGGCTCCTCCGCCGCGGTGATTTACGGCGTGTTCGCCATCTTCCAGATTGGTTCCGGCATGGGCCGCGGGGACTGGGACCTGGTCGCCAAATACCACATGGACCTGTATTTTGAGTCCGCCGGCATGATTTTAACCCTGATCACCCTGGGCAAGTTCCTGGAGACCCGCTCCAAGGGCAAGACCTCCGAGGCCATCACCCGCCTGATGGACCTGGCCCCCAAAACCGCCCGGGTCCTTCGGGACGGCAAGGAGGTGGAACTCCCCGTGGAAGAGGTCCAGGTGGGGGACCTGCTTGTGGTCCGGCCGGGACAGTCCATCCCCGTAGACGGCGTGGTCACAGAGGGCCAGTCCTCCGTGGACGAGTCCGCCCTCACCGGCGAATCCATGCCGGTGGACAAGGGCCCCGGGGACTCTGTAGCGACGGCCTCCCTGAACAAATCCGGCGCCTTTACCATGCGGGCAATCCACGTGGGAGAGGACACCACCCTGGCCCAAATGATCCGTCTGGTGGAGGAGGCATCCTCCTCCAAGGCCCCCATCGCCAAGCTGGCGGACCAGGTGGCGGGCATTTTCGTCCCTGCGGTCATGGTGATCGCGGCCATCACGGCGGCGGTGTGGCTGCTGCTGGACGGCAGCGTCACCGAGGCCCTCACCTCCGGTGTGGCGGTACTGGTGATCTCCTGCCCCTGCGCCCTGGGCCTGGCCACCCCGGTGGCCATCATGGTGGGCACCGGCAAGGGGGCGGAGCACGGC
>CAJUPG010000040.1 GCA_910588455.1 uncultured Oscillospiraceae bacterium | reverse complement strand
GCACCCGGGACTGCTCCACCCTGGACGAGCTGCGCCAGGACTACGGCATCCAGGTCTACCCCATCGTGACGGTCCGGCAGATCATGGAAACTCTGGACAGTCCGGAGCTGAAATCCCGCATGGAGGACTATCTGGCCCAGTACGGCGCGGTGCGGTAAGATGGGAAAGTCGGTCCACACCGGCCACCGCAGCCGGATGAAGGAAGAATTTCTGGCCCGGGGCGTGGAGGGCTGGCCGGACCACCGGGTTTTGGAGTTCGCCCTGTTCTTCGCCATCCCCCAGGGGGACGTGAACGATCTGGCCCACGAGCTGATCGACCACTTCGGCAGTCTGTCCGGGGTGCTGGACGCCTCCTTTGACGACCTCTGCAAAGTCAAGGGAGTGGGGGCTCACACCGCCGTGTTCCTCCGGATGCTCCCCACGGTGGCCCAGCGCTATCAGAGCTCCCGCAGCCGTAAGGACACAATCGTCAGCTGCCAGGAGGACGCCATCGAACTGCTGGAGCCCTATTTTTTCGGGGCCCGCAACGAGCTGGTCTATATCCTGTGCCTGGACGGCAAGGACCAGATTTTAGCCATACGCCGGGTGGCGGAGGGCAGCATCCAGGCGGCGGACGTGAACCTGCGCCGCATCGCGGAGGAGGCGTTCGCCCTGCGGGCCTCAAAGGTCTATCTGGCCCACAACCACGTCAACTGTCTGGCCATCCCCTCCCAGAACGACTGGATGACGACGGACGTGGTCCGGGGGGCGCTGGCCCCCTTTGGCATCGAACTGGTGGACCACTTTGTATTTGAGAACGGAGAGGTGGTCTCTCTGGCGGACAGCGAAGCTCACCGGGGACTGGAATTCCTTCTGGTTTCGGGGAAAAACAGACGTCGATAGAAGTTGTCCTTCATTATAGGGTGTTGTCACTTAGTTGTCAATAGCTTTCCAAAAAAATTTTTCGGTGCTATCGTGTTGTCATTCAGACAACAAAGGAGGCTTTTATATGCCATCGAAGCTGCCCCACTATGCCCTGCGCATCCCCACCGAGATTATGGACAAGCTGAAATACATTGCAGACCGTTCTGGCCGCTCCGCCAACAAGGAAATTGAGCAGCTTATTATCCAGCACATTAAGACATGGGAAAAACTGCACGGCCCTATTTTGTTTGATGATGGTTTCGTTCCCCGCTCAAGATCATAACCGCCAACAAGAAAGGTAAAAAGGGACATAAATTATGCCGGATTTTCAAGTGGTATCGGAATACACCCCCAGCGGCGACCAGCCCCAGGCCATTGAGGCCCTGGCCAACGGTCTGAACCTGGGCTTGGATGAACAGACCCTGTTGGGGGTCACCGGGTCGGGCAAGACCTTCACCATGGCCAAAATTATCGAGAAGGTCCAGCGGCCCACCCTGGTGCTGGCCCATAACAAAACCCTGGCCGCCCAGCTGTGCGCCGAGTTCCGGGAATTTTTTCCCAACAACGCGGTAGAATATTTTGTAAGCTACTACGACTACTACCAGCCCGAGGCTTACATTCCCCACACGGACACCTTTATCGAAAAGGACTCCTCCGTCAACGAGGAGATCGACCGCCTGCGGCTGTCCGCCACCGCCTCCCTGCTGGAGCGCCGGGACGTGATTGTGGTGGCCTCCGTGTCCTGCATCTACGGTCTGGGCGAGCCGGAGGATTTCGCCAAAATGATGGTGGCCCTCCGGGTGGGCGCGGAGATGGAGCGCGACGAGCTGCTCCGGCGGCTTGTCGCCATCCGCTACGAGCGCAACGACATCGCCTTCGACCGGAATATGTTCCGGGTCCGGGGGGACACGGTGGAAATCTGGCCCGCCTACTGGAAGGACGCGGCCATCCGGGTGGAGTTCTTCGGGGACGAGATCGACCGCATCTCCGAAATCAACGTGGTCACCGGGGCCCCCATCCGGCGGCTGCAAAATATTCCCATCTGGCCTGCCACCCACTACGTCACCCCCAAGGAGAAGATGGACGCGGCCATTCAGGAAATTTATGCGGAGATGGAGGAGCGAGTGGCCTTTTTCACCCGGGAAAACAAACTGGTGGAGGCCCAGCGCCTGAAACAGCGGGTGATGTACGACATCGAAATGATGCAGGAACTGGGTTACTGCTCCGGCATTGAAAACTACTCCCGGGTCATTGAGGGCCGACCCGTGGGCTCCCCGCCCCACACCCTGCTGGACTACTTCCCCAAGGATTTTGTGCTGTTTATCGACGAAAGCCACGTGACGCTGCCCCAGGTCCGGGCCATGTACAACGGCGACCGGGCCCGGAAAACCACACTGGTGGACTACGGCTTCCGGCTCCCCTGCGCCTTTGACAACCGGCCCCTGAAATTTGAGGAGTTTTCCCACCGGCTCAACCAGGTGATCTACGTCTCCGCCACCCCCGGCGAGTACGAGCGTACCCGCTCCGGCCAGATTGTGGAGCAGGTGATCCGTCCCACGGGCCTGCTGGACCCGAGAATCGAGGTCCGGCCGGTGGACGGCCAGATCGACGACCTGATCGGGGAAATCAACACCCGTACTGCCCGCAGCGAGCGGGTACTGGTGACCACCCTCACCAAGCGGATGGCGGAGGATTTGACCGCGTATCTGCAAAACGCCGGCATAAAAGTCCGGTATATGCACCACGACGTGGACACCATCGAGCGCATGGAAATCATCCGGGATTTACGCCTGGGGACTTTCGATGTTCTGGTGGGCATCAACCTGCTCCGGGAGGGCCTGGACCTGCCGGAAGTCTCTCTGGTGGCCATTCTGGACGCGGACAAGGAGGGGTTCCTGCGCTCGGAGACCTCCCTGGTCCAGACCATCGGCCGGGCCGCCCGCAACGCGGAGGGCATGGTGGTCATGTACGCGGACACGATTACTCCGTCCATGCGCCGGGCCATCGACGAGACCGAGCGCCGCCGTGCCAAACAGGACGCCTTCAACCGGGAGCACGGCATCGTGCCCAAGACAGTCATCAAATCCGTCCGGGAGCTGCTGGAGCTGACCCCGGAGGAGACCACGCCGGAGCGCCGGGGCGAGGTCAGGGCTATGACCAAGCAGGAGAAAGCCGTGGAAATCGCCCGGCTGGAGAAGGCCATGCGGGAGGCGGCAAAAATGCTGGAGTTCGAGCTTGCCGCCAGCCTGCGGGACCAGATTATTCAGCTGCGGGGGAAATAAGATGGAAAAAACAAACGTCATGCGCATTTTGGAGCAAAAAAATATCCCCTACACCGCGCACACGTACCCTCATGAGGAGGGCGTGGCGGTAGACGGGGTGACGGTGGCCCA
This sequence comes from uncultured Oscillospiraceae bacterium, assembly GCA_910588455.1. Lineage (GTDB taxonomy): Bacteria > Bacillota > Clostridia > Oscillospirales > Oscillospiraceae > Lawsonibacter. The sequence goes on along the minus strand of CAJUPG010000040.1, from coordinate 15,524 downwards.
GGCCATGGGCCAGGACCCGGAGTGTGTGTTCAAAACCCTGGTGGCCCGTGGGGCCTCCAAGGCCGTTTATGTGTTCGCCATCCCGGTGGCGGACAACCTGGACCTGAAAAAAGCCGCCCGGGCAGCGGGGGAAAAATCCATCGAGATGGTCCATGTGAAGGAGATCAACGCCCTCACCGGCTACATCCGGGGCGGCTGCTCCCCGGTGGGGATGAAAAAGGCATATCCCACTTTTTTCCATGAGACGGCGGAGATTGTGGACCGCATCGCCGTGTCCGCGGGGAAAATCGGCTTTCAGGTGGAGCTGGACCCGGCGGACCTGCTGGCCCTGACCGGCGGCGCGCTGGCGGATCTTACGGTGGCATAGGTATGGCAAACTGGAATCCCTGGCACGGCTGCAAAAAAATTTCCCCCGGCTGCGCCAACTGCTACGTCTACCGGGGAGACGCCCGCCGGGGGCTGGACGCCTCCGCCCCCTACCGGACCCGGGACTACGACCTGCCCATCCGGAAAAAGCGGGATGGGAGCTGGAAGGTCCCCCCGGGGGATATGGTCTGGACCTGCTTCTCCTCCGACTTTCTGCTGGAGGAGGCGGACGACTGGCGGCCCTGGGCCTGGTCCATGATCCAAGTGCGGAACGACTTAAATTTTTTCTTTATTACAAAGCGGATTCACCGGCTGGCGGAGTGTGTGCCGGCGGACTGGGGGGAGGGATACGAAAACGTGTCCATCTGCTCCACGGCGGAGAACCAGGACCGGGCCAATTTCCGGCTCCCCATTCTCAAAGCCGCCCCCATCCGGCAAAAATCCATCGCCTGCGAGCCCCTGCTGGGCCCGATTGATTTGTCCCCCTGGCTGGGGGAAGACATCACCCAGGTTGTGGTGGGGGGCGAGTCGGGGCCGGAGGCCCGGCCCTGCCGGTACGAGTGGGTGCTGGACATCCGGCGTCAGTGCGTGGAGGCGGGAGTGCCCTTTCTGTTCAAGCAGACGGGGGCGAAGCTGGTCAAAGATGGGAAATTGTATCAAATCCCCCGGAAATTGCAGCACAATCAGGCCAGAAAAGCGGGCATCAATTATAAATGCCAGGGGATTCTGCCCCTGCATTACAATATCCGGGCTTCGAAAAGGATGTAGGCAGGGTCTTCCATAATAAAACCTCCAATTCCAATTTTATTTCGTGTCGCTATTGTAGAACGAAAATATTTTCGTATCAATAGAAGGAAATAAGGCATGGAAATAAAAATGAAAATCCTGGCGCACAATTTAAAAAAATTAAGAAAAAGGTCTTACACAAAAGGACATGGCTGTTATAATTGGAAAAACAGACAGGCATTATCAGGAAATTGAGCGTGGAAAAGTGAATGTCCCACACCTCACCCTCATAAAGCTCGCCGATTTTTTCCATGTCAGCCTGGACAATTTGGTCGGCCGTACAGAAGGAGAAAATTCTATGAACCGCGTTAATATTGGCATCATCGGCACCGGCAATATCGCCGCCAAAATGGCCGATACCATCTTTGAAATGGGCTGCGTCATGCACTATGCCGTCTCGGGCCGCTCCATGGAGAAGGCCGAGCGCTTCGCTGTGGAGCACAACCTCCGCCGGGCCTACGGCTCCTGGCAGGAGCTGCTGGAGGACCCCCTGGTCCACCTGGTCTATGTGGCCACTCCCAATTCCTGCCACTACGAGCACACCAAACAGGCCCTGCTCCACAACAAGCACGTTTTATGCGAAAAGCCTTTCACCACCAACACCGCCCAGGCAAAAGAACTGCTGACCCTGGCCAAAGAGCGGGGGCTTCTGCTTACCGAAGCAATCTGGACCCGGTATATGCCCTTCTCCGCCACCCTGCGCAAGCTCCTGGACGACGGCGCGATCGGCCGGGTCCACACCCTCACTGCCAACCTGGGCTATCCCATCTCCCAGAAGGAGCGCCTGCGCAAGCCCGAGCTGGGGGGCGGCGCCCTGGCGGACGTGGGGGTGTACCCCATCAATTTCGCCCTCATGATGCTGGGGAACGACATTGAGCAGGTGGACTCCTCCGCCATTTTGCTGGACACCGGCGTGGACGCCCAGAGCTCCACTACCCTGCGCTTCGCCGGCGGCGCGATGGCCCAGCTCCATTGCTCCATGCTCTGCGCCACCGACCGCCGGGGCATTGTCTATGGGGACGAGGGCTATCTGGAGGTGGACAACATCAACAACCCCCTGTCCGCGCAGCTGTTCTCCCCCACGGGGCAGCTTCGGGAGACCTACCAGGCTCCAGCGCAGATCAGCGGCTATGAGTACGAGGTGGACGCGGCGGTCAAGGCCATCCGGGCCGGTGCGCTGGAGTGCCCCCAGATGCCTCACAGCGAGACGGTGTTTGTGATGGAACTGCTGGACCGGCTGCGCCGGGATTGGGGCGTGAAGTATCCGGAGGACCTGTAAAACCGGGAAGAAGGGAGTGTCTGAAATGAGCGGAAACCTGGCCTATCCGGAGGACTGGCGGGAAGAGTGGTGACCCGGTTCCGGTGCAGTCTGTACGACGACCTGGAGTTGTCCCTGGACGATATTTTCAGCGGCCTTCTGCCCTAAAAATACAAGCCCCTGCCAGCCGGCAGGGGCTTGTTCCTTTAAACCTCAAACATCAAATCGCCGTAAGTGGGCACCGGCCACAGGTCCTTGTCCACCGTCATTTCCAGCTCGTCAATGGGCCGGCGCAGAGCCGTCATCGCAGGGGCCACCCGGGAGCGGTAGGCCTCAGCCATCTCCTCCACATTCTGGATGCTCTCCACCTGGGCCATCAGAGCCTTCAGGGCCCCCAGGGCCTGATTCGCGGTCCCCAGAAGGGTGCTCACCTTCTCCAGCAGCCCTGTCTGCACCGACAAATCGACGTCAACTCCGGCGCTCTTCACCGCGGCAATGGACTGGCCCAGCCGGGTGGTGTAGTGGATGGCGGAGGGGATATAGTGCTTGGCGGCCATGTGAATCATGGTCTTGGCCTCAATGGTAAGCACCTTGATGTAGGTTTCGTACATAATTTCCGCCCGGGCCAGCAGCTCCGCCTTGGTGTAGATATTAAACTTGGTAAATAGCTTCTCCGCCTTGTCCGTTTTCAGGGCGGCCACCGCGTCCACCATGGACGCAAGATTGGGCAGGCCCCGGCGCCGGGCCTCCTCCACCCACTCCTCTGAGTAGCCGTCGCCGTTGAACACCACCCGCTGATGCTCGCTCATGTTGTCGTGGATCAGCTTCATGCAGGCGCTGTGGAAGTCCTGGGCGTTTTCCAGCACATCTGCCGCCTCACAGAATGCCTCCGCCACGATGGCGTTCAGGGTGATATTCGCGTCGGCGATGGAGTCGGAGGACCCCACCATCCGGAACTCAAACTTGTTGCCGGTGAAGGCGAAGGGGGAGGTCCGGTTCCGGTCGGCGGCATCCTTTTTCAGCACCGGCACCGTGGACACGCCGGAGTCCAGCTTATGGGCCGCCAGCAGCCGGATGGAATCCGCGTTGGAAACAATCTGGTTGACCACATCGTCCAGCTGATCCCCCAGGAAGATGGAGATAATAGCCGGCGGGGCCTCCTGACCGCCCAGACGGTGCTCGTTGCCCGCGCAGGAGGCGGACTGACGCAGCAAATCCGCGTGGATATCCACGGCCCTAATCATACAGGAGAGCACCAGCAGAAACTGTAGATTTTCATTGGGCGTATCGCCGGGGTCCAGCAGGTTTTCCCCGGTGTCTGTGCCCAGGGACCAGTTATTGTGCTTGCCGGAGCCGTTTACTCCGGCGTAGGGCTTCTCGTGGAGCAGGCAGACCAGCCCGTGGCGGGTGGCCACCCGCTTCATGGTCTCCATAGTCAGCTGATTCTGGTCCACCGCCAGGTTGCACATGGTATAAATGGGGGCCAGCTCGTGCTGGCCGGGAGCCACTTCATTGTGCTGGGTGCTGGCGGGAATGCCCAGCTTCCACAGCTCCTGGTTCAAGTCCGCCATGAACTTGCCCACCCGGTAGCGGATCACGCCGAAATACTGGTCGTCCAGCTCCTGGCCCTTGGGGGCAGGGGCGCCGAACAGAGTCCGGCCGGTATAGATCAGGTCCCGGCGCTCCATATACTTGTCCCGGTCCACCAGGAAATACTCCTGCTCCGCACCCACGGAGGGGGTGACCTTTCTGGCGGACGTATTGCCGAACAGCCGCAGAATGCGCAGGGCCTGGGTATTGATGGCCTCCATGGACCGGAGCAGGGGGGTCTTTTTATCCAGCGCCTCCCCGGTGTAGGACACGAAGATGGTGGGGATGCACAGGATGGTCCCGCAGGACATCTCCTTCACAAAGGCGGGGGAGGTCATGTCCCAGGCGGTGTAGCCCCGGGCGTAGTGGGTGGAGCGCAGGCCGCCGGAGGGGAAGGACGACGCGTCCGGCTCGCCCATAATCAGCTGCTTGCCGGTAAGCTGCAAAATGGTCTGGCTGTCCTCCGGGGCGGTGAGGAAAGAGTCGTGCTTTTCCGCCGTGATGCCGGTAAGGGGCTGGAACCAGTGGGTGTAGTGGGTGGCCCCCTTCTCCACCGCCCAGTCCTTCATGGCGTTGGCCACAATGTCGGCGGTTTTCATGCTGATGTTGCCGCCGTTCTCCATCACGTCTACCATCTCCTGGTAGATCTTCTTGGGGAGGCGCTCCTTCATCACGGATTTGCTGAATACATTCATCCCAAAAATGTCGGTAATGTTCATCTTTCTCAACCCTTTCCAGTTTCTCTATGGCATTATACGACGGGTCAGGGCATTTGACAAGTTCTTTCAAAAAGTTTAGGAATTTGCACCAAAACATAGCCGCACTGCCCAGGCCGCAGCCAGGAATCCCGCCAAATCCGCGCAGAGCGCCGCCGGGACGGCGTACCGGGTCTTGGTGATTTTCACCGCCCCGAAGTAGACGGCAATGGTGTAAAACGTGGTCTCCGTGGACCCCAGCATCACTGCCGCCGTCCGGCCCAGGAAGGAGTCCGGCCCATGGGCGGTAATCAGCTCCGCCCCCACCCCCAGGGCCGCCGAGCCGCTGATGGGCCGCACCAGCATCAGGGGAAGCAGCTCCCCTGGCAGCCCGGCGCGGTCCAGCAGGGGGCTCAGCGCCTGTGCCGCCAGGTCCAGGGCCCCGGAGGCCCGGAGCATATACACCGCCGTCAGCAGTCCCACCAGGGACGGCAGAATCCGGGCCAGCACCTCCAGCCCGTCCCCGGCCCCCCGGACCAGGGCGGCGTAGACGTCCACCCGCCGGAAGCAGCCGTACAGGGCCACCCCGGCCAAAATCAGCGGTACAATCATGAAAACCGCCTCCACACCCGGGCCAGCAGTTTGCAGGCCAGAATCCCCGTGCATACGGACAGGGCGGAGGCCAGCCACACGGCGGGCAGGATGTCAAAGGGCGCGGCGCTCCCGGCGGAGGCGCGCACCGCCGCCACGGTGGTGGGGATCAGCTGAATGGAGGCGGTGTTGCACACGATCAGCATACACAAGGCGTCGTTGGCCGTGCCCGGGCTCCGCTTCGCCAGGCCCCGGGCCGCCTCAATCCCCAGCGGCGTGGCCGCGTTCCCCAGCCCCAGCAGGTTGGCGGACACGTTGGCCGCCAGCGCGTCCATAATCCGCCGGTCTCCCGCCGCCTCCGGAAACAGCCGGCCCAGCACCGGCCGCAGCAGCCGGGACAGCTGCTCCGACAGTCCCGAGCGCCGCATCACCTCCATCACCCCGCTCCACAGGCACAGCATCCCCGCGATGGAGACGCACAGGTCCACAGCGGCGCGGGCTCCCTCCATCGCGGCGGAGGCCACCTCCGGTCCCCGGCCCGTGGCCAGGCCGCACAGGATGGCTACCGCCACCATACCGGTCCACAGCAGCGACATCAAAATAAATCCCCCCTTGTCCCCCACTATACGGGACCGGGAGGAAAAACATACCGTTTTTGCTTCCGACAAATGTCAAAAATTTTTACATTTTTTTCACATTAGTGGTTGACACCGGCGTTTTTTGTAGTATAATAGAAAGTGCCCTAAATGCACTTTTTTAAGTTTAGGACACTCTTTCGGTTTTAAACCGATATTTAAAAAGGGGTTGGTAAAATGAAGTCTACTGGAATCGTACGTAAGGTGGACGAGTTGGGCCGAATTGTGTTGCCCATCGAATTACGCCGTACGCTGGACATTGCCGAGCGGGATTCCCTGGAAATTTACATGGACGGACCCTCCATCATCTTAAAGAAGTACCAGCCCGCCTGCATCTTCTGTGACGACGCGAAGGACGTGGTTTCCTTCCACGGCAAGAATGTCTGTCCGAAATGCATCCGGGCGATGCAGGAGTTAAAATAACAGTCCATCAAACAGGCCGCGCCCCGTGTGAAGTCACGGAGCGCGTTTTTTTATCCCTTCGTCCGGTCATACAGCTCGCTGCGGGACAGGCCCAGCTCCCTGGCCGCCTGCCGCACCGCGTCCCGGTGGGACTGCCCCTCCCCCTGAAGAGCCTCCACCCGCCGGGCCCCGTCCTCCAGGGTGGGCGCGGCCTCCTCCGCAGGCGGTCCGCCGCCGACCACCAGAACAAATTCTCCCCGGGGGGTGTTCTCCCGGTAAAAGGCTGCCGCCGCCCCCAGGGTTGTGCGGACAATCTCCTCATGGAGCTTACTCAGCTCCCGGCACAGAGCGATTGGCCGGTCCGGCCCAAAGGCGCCCGCCAAATCCTCCAGCGTGGCAGGCAGCTTGTGGGGGGCCTCATAAAAGATCATGGTCCGCGTCTCGTTTTGAAGGGAATCCAGGTGGTTTTTCCGGTTTTTCTTGTTCATGGCCAGAAAGCCCTCAAAGGTAAACCGTCCGGTGGGCAGTCCCGACCCGGCCAGCGCCGCCACCAGGGCGCAGGGTCCGGGAATGGAGACCACCTCCACGGCATTTTGGGCGCACAGGGCCACCAGCTCCTCTCCGGGGTCGGAGATGGCCGGAGTGCCCGCGTCGGTGACCAGGGCGCAGCTCTCCCCGGCCAGCAGGCGGTTCAGAACGGCCTGTCCGCCGGTGCGGGAGTTGTGCCGGTGGTAAATGACCATGGGTTTTTGAATGTTCAGGTGGTTTAAAAGCTTGGCCGTCACCCGGGTATCCTCGGCGGCAATAAAGTCCGCCGCCGCCAGCGTTTCCGCCATTCTGGGGGAAATATCCCCCAGGTTCCCGATGGGCGTGGGAACCAGATATAACACGCCTGCCACGGCCTTTCCCTCGATTCTGTACAGTGTATTGCACTCAGCATAACATATATCGTGGGCCTGCGTCAATCGGAAATTTGGGTGGTTTCACCCTCATCCGTCACCGCCTGCGGCGGCGGCGCCTTCCCTCGTGAGGGGGAAGGCTCGAACAATGGCACTCACCCAAATACGGAGTAGTAACGAAAGCCGCGTTACGCCTTTTTCTTCACCACCGGTATCCATACCTCATATTGCGCATTCTGCGGGTCCGGATTTTGGTAGACCTCAATATCGGGGGCATTGGCATATTCATATCCAGAGGCCGGAAGCCACTCCGTTATAATTTGACGCTCCAACTCCTGTATGGACTGATTTGTGCCTGTGCCGGAAAAGATGGCCCAAATCGATGCAGGCACTGTGTATTCTTCAAAGCCGTCGCCTGCCTTCGTACTGGACACGGCAACAAAATACTTCCACTGCTCTTCCTCATTGCAGACGCTCACGCCCAACAGCCCCATCGGCGGCGTATCCATCATTCCAGCCAATTTCTGCATCGTTCCGTTGGCCGCCGCCTCCTGCCACATCGCCGGTACGACCATAAAGTTCTTCTCGATTTCCTGATCCAGCGGTGCAGATACACCAATAATACGGAATGCTTCTCTTGTTTCGATTCGATAATTCATTTCTGCCGCTCCTTTTATCGCAATTCTGAACACAATGGGAGAAAAAGATTTTATAGCCACCCCCTCGTCTCTCACAGACGATGGTGCTATCCCATGAAAAGCCTGGAACGCTCTGTTAAATGCCGTCGGAGAACGGTAGCCGTACTTCTCCGCAACAGCAAGGATCCGCTCCTCCCCGCTCCGCAAATCTACTGCCGCTAAGGACATCTTTCGTCTGCGGATATACTCGGCCAGAGGGATACCTGCCAAGTAAGTGAACATGCGCTGGTAATGGTAGGTGGAGCAGCAGGCAATCCGTCCAAGCTGTGCATAGTCGATTTCGTCTGTCAAATGTTCCTCGATGTAATGGATGCTTTGGTTCAATCGTTCAACCCATTCCATGGAATACCTCCTCGTTCATATTGTGCTTTTGGACTGCAAAGCTGCTCTTATTATAAGATTTGTTCTTTCGTCTGTCCTCTCTATCTATGCACAAAAAAGAGAGGCGGCTCCCCTAGCGGGGTAATAACAAAAGTGCGCCAGAAGAAAACAGCGGGAAGAATCATACGCTCTTCCCGCTTTCTGTCTGTGGCAAATCCGGCTCCATTTCTACATGCAGTCCCGGCCTGCCCTGCTTCACGCTCTCCAGCAACACCAGCTTGGGCGAAACCAGCTTCATGCGCTTTGGCTCCAGGCCGCTGGCCCGCAGGGCGGCAAACAGATCCGCCAGCCGCTCCGGCCGGTGGCACAGCGCGAACCGGCCCCCGTTTCGCAGCAGTCCCCCGGCGGCGGCGCAGAAATCCGCCAAACCGGCGGACTGTTCCATCCGGAAGGGGCTCTCCCCCTTGCCGCTGTTTTTGGGGAAGTAGGGAGGATTGGAAATCACCAGGTCGAACTGCCCCGGCATTTTCACCGTTTTAATGCTTTCACAAAAAATTTCCCCGCAAAGCTGGCGGGAAATCAAATTCTCCCGGGCGGTCCGGGCCGACAGCGGGTCAATTTCCACCCCCGTCAAGGCCAGGGTGCTCTCCCGCTGGGCCAGCAGCACCAGTAAAATCCCGCTTCCCGTCCCCAGGTCGCACACCCGCCACCGGGGCCGGACTGTGGCGAATTCCCCCAGCCGGAGGGCGTCCTCTCCCAGCGGGAACACCCCCGCCTCCCTCATAGCCCCGCCTCCTCCAGAACGCGGAGCAGGTGCCGGGTGATGCGTCCCGTGAGCCCCCAGATGGCCCGGCCCTCCCAGGGGTAGACGGGGACGTTCTCCCCGCCCGGCTGCCACTTGTAGTCCCGGGGAATGCCAATCACGTCATAGGGGAAATTTTCCGCCGGCGCGGGCATAAGCTGGTAGGTATACTCCAGCGGCGGGTTTTGCTTCAGGTGGGAGAGGGGCACAAAAAACGTCTCCTCCACCTCAGCGGGGCTGGGGGACAGCCGGGAAACGCCCCAGTCCTCCACCCAGCCCAGAACGGGATACATGATGAAATTCGCCCGGTGGACGATGAAATCCAGCTGTCCCAGCACCTGCACCGACGCAGGTGGAATCGCAAGCTCCTCCTCCAGTTCCCGCAGGGCGCACTGTTCCGGGCTCTCGCCCTTCTCCAGCCGTCCCCCGGGAAAGCATACCTCTCCGGGCTGGCGGCGCAGGGTCCTGGCCCGGACCTCGTAGAGCAGGGACGGTCCTTCCGGCCCCTCCGCCAGAGGGACCAGCACAGCATATTGCCCGGCGGCGTCCATCAGACCCGGGGCGCGGTTCTGGAGCAGCCGCTCCAAATTCTTCCGGTTCACATCTTCTCCGGCGCAGCCACGCCTAAGACCTCCAGCCCCAGGGCCAGCACCTGGCGCACGCTGTCCGCCAGCTTCAGCCGGGCTCCCAGTACCGCGGGGGCCTCCCCCTTGATGCGGCAGCTGTTGTAGAACCGGTGGAAATCCCCCGCCAGTCCGGTGAGATACCGGTTGATCCGGCTGGGGTCGCAGCTCTGGGCCGCCAGGTGGATCTCCTCCGGGTACTGGGCCAGGGACTTGACCAGGGCCAGGGCCTCCGGCTCACTGAGCAGGGCGCTGTCCACCTGGAACGCGGCGGGGACCAGCTCCCCCTCCTCCGCCAGCCGGGCAATCAGAGAGCAGATCCGGGCGTTGGCGTACTGGACGTAGTACACCGGGTTTTCGCTGTCCTCCCGGACGGCCAGATCCAGATCAAAGTCCAGGGGGCTGCTGGGGCTCCGGGAGTTAAAGAAGTACCGGGCCGCGTCCACCGGAATCTCGTCCAGCAGGTCCCGCAGGGCAATGGCCTTGCCGGAGCGCTTGGACATCCGCACAGGCTTGCCGTCCTGGAGCAGATTCACCAGCTGCATCAGCACGATAATCAGCCGGCGGGAGCCGTCCAGGCCCAGGCCGTCCAGGGCCGCCTGGAGGCGGGCCACGTGGCCGTGGTGGTCGGCGCCCCAGATGTTGATGGCCTTGTCAAAGCCCCGCACGTCCAGCTTGTTGCGGTGGTAGGCGATGTCGGCAGCGAAGTAGGTATAAAAGCCGTTGGCCCGCCGGAGCACGTCGTCCTTCAGGTCCAGCTTGTCCACCTGCGCCTGACTCTTGCCCTCCCGCAGATATTTTTCCTTCAAAAGCCCGGTGGTGTCCAGCCACAGGGCTCCGTCCTTCTCATAGGTCCAGCCCTTCTCCGTCAGCAGCTGGACCGTCTCGGCCACGTAGCCGCTGTCGTGCAGGGAGGATTCAAAGAACCACTCGTCATACTGGATGCCGTATTTCAGCAGGTCGGATTTCATGTTGGGAATATTTTTTTGCAATCCAAATTCCGCCATTTTTTCCAGCCGCTCTTCCTCCGGGATGTCCTTCCAGCTCTCTCCGTAGGCGTCCCGGATGGCCTGGGCCAGCTCCTTGATATCCTCTCCCTGGTAGCACTCCTCCGGGAAGGGAACCTGATCCTCCCCCAGCAGCAGCTGCATATACCGGGCGTTGATGGACACGGCGAACTTATGGATCTGGTTGCCCGCGTCGTTGACGTAGAACTCCTTCCACACGTCGCAGCCGTCCCGCTTCAGGACGTTGGCCAGGGTATCCCCCAGCACGCCGCCCCGGGCGTTGCCCATGTGCATGGGGCCGGTGGGGTTGGCGGAGACGAATTCCACCATGATTTTCTCGCCCTTTCCCTCTGTGGAGTCCCCATAGGCTCCGCCATCCTGCTCAATGGCGGAGAGGACCTCTCCGTACCACCGGGGGCCCAGGGTGAAGTTCAAAAAACCGGGGCCGGCAATCTCCAGCTTCTCGAAGTAGCTCCCCTCCAGATCCATGTGATCCACAATGGCCTGGGCCACCGTCCGGGGGGGCTGCTTCAGGGCCTTTGCCCCCGCCATCGCAAAGGAGGAGGCGAAATCCCCGTTGTTTACATCCTTGGGTATCTCTATTTTGGCCTGAATCTGGGCGCCTCCGGGCAAAATCCCCTCCTGGGCGGCCTTTTCATAGGCCTGCTGAGTCAGCTTGGCCGCCTGGTCCTTGGCCTTCTGAATCAAATTCGACATCGTTTTCCCTGCCTTTCTTACTGCTTACCTCCCGCACCTCAATGCGGAAGGTGTTCCGTCCAGCGATGGAGTGTTCCACCTCCACGGCATAATCCATTTCCAATTCTCCCCCGGAGCTGTCCATTTCCACAAACAGGCTCCAGGTCCGGACCCCAATGGACATGGTTCCATAGGGGGTCTCATACAGGGACAGATGGCGCTGTCCCTCCTCGAAAATCATTTGGGTATTCAGTTCGCCTTCCCGGAGCATAACCACCCGCTCCCCCTCAATGCGAAGGGTGGTCCGGGTGCCCTCCAAGCCGGTCAGCTCGCTCTCCTCATAGGAGAGCACAAGTACGCCGTCCTCCTCATGGAGCTGGCCCTGGGTTACCAGCTCAATCACATCGGGAGGCGTCTCGTCGTAGCGCTGCACTCCCACAAGGGAGATCACGACATTTTTTCTCATGGGCTCCCCCTTTCTTCATGCTTCGTAGCTCCATTGTATGATACTTCCCATAAAAAGGCAAGGGGAAATTTCCATTTAAATTTTACGCTCTGCCATTTGACAAATCTTTATCATATATTATAATAGAGATAAGCAGAAGCTTATTCCCGAGAGGAGGAGCGACCTTGAATCTTGAATTGACGGAAAAGCAGTTTCGCCGGCTGCTGGACCTGACTTACATCGGCAACTGGATTTTGAACTCCACCCGGGGCGACCAGCGGTTCCGGGACTACGACGAGGTGGAGAGCCTGCTGTTCGGCCGGGCCATTTTAGAGGGAATGCCCAGCCTGGCGGAGCTGTATCAGGGGGAGATCGTCCCCTCCCAGGCATTTGTGGAGGGGGGCATCCACGAGGCCATTCTGGAATATGAAAACAACGTGTTTTTTGAAATTCTGGCGGAGGACCTGGCCCGGCGGGACATGGACGACGCGCCCATCGACGAGAGCAACTACGCCGAGCTGGCCAGCCGCATCGACGCGTACATCAGCGAATTCGAGGAGCACGGCACCGACAATATCCTGGTGGATCTTGGCGGCGTTTAGCGCATTTTCTACTTTGTTTTCCGCACAATGGGAGGCACTCCAAAATTCGGAGCGCCTCCCATTTCACATCGTTAAATAGAAGCCGGCGCCAACATACCTTTGCCTTTTTGGTTCGCATAAACCCTCGGCCTCTCTCTTTACAAATTTTGGAGGGATTGCTTTACTTGCACATGGGGCTCACCTCTTTTGTGTTGGAATACCATATTTAAATCGATATATCAACTAATTTTTATTAAAATAACATAAAACCGCCGCGCAGGCTGTGCGCGGCGGTTTTTTCATGTCCCCTTATACTTTTTGCGGGTGGCGATGCCGCCCCGGATGTGGCGCTCCGCCTTGTTCTCCTCCAAAACCTCCTTCACCTGCCGGTACAACGTCCGGTTGAAGCCGGGCAGGCGCTCGGACAGGTCCTTATGTACGGTGGACTTGCTGATGGCAAACTTTTGTGCGGCGGCGCGGACCGTGGCCCGGTTCTCTATGATGTAAAGAGCCAGGCGTTCCGCCCGCTCCTCCATGTTTCCTTTCAAAACACAACACTCCCCGCCTCTTGCTGCTTTATCCTATGCGGCGGCGGAATGGATTATGAAAAAGAGCGGAGGTTCCCTGCCCGCGTGGCCGAAGCCCTGGGCAGCGGGCGGTTCCGTTCCGGGAAGAAAACTTAGTGAATTCTCAAAATTAATTTCAGCACTCTTTCCGCGCAAATCTCCAGGCTGCTCCGGTTGACCGCCCCCAGCTTCATAGCCTCCTCCACCCGCTCCGGGTAGCCGTTGGCCATTTTCAGATCGTTCCCGGCCAGGATCTCCTTATACTGCTCCCCGCGAGTCCACCAGTCGGACATCACCAATCCGGTGTAACCCCACTCCTCCCGGAGGATGGAGGTCAGCAGCTCCCGGCTCTCCGAGGCCCGCCGGCCGTTGATGACATTGTAGGAGCTCATGATGGCCCAGGGCTGTTCCTCCCGAACAATGATTTCAAAAGCCTTCAGGTAAATCTCCCGCAGGGCCCGCTGGGACAGGCGGGAGTCGCTGTATTTCCGGTTGGTCTCCTTGTTGTTGCAGGCGAAGTGCTTGACAGTTGCAGCGATGTTTTGGGACTGGATGCCCCGCACCATGGCCCCGGCCAGCCTGCCGGTAAGCAGCGGGTCCTCAGAGTAATACTCAAAATTCCTGCCGCACAGGGGATTCCGGTGGATATTTACCGCCGGAGCCAGCCAGACAGAGATATTGTTCTCTTTTACCTCTGCGGCTGCCGCGGCTCCCACCCGGGCTGTCAGCTCCGGGTCCCAGGTGGCGGCCAGCAGGGTGGAACAGGGCCAGGCGGTGGTGCATACCCCCGCCTCGGGCTGAATCCGCAGGCCCGCCGGGCCGTCGGCGGTGGTCAGGTTTGGCACGCCGTACTCCGGGAGATTGCCCAGTCCAAAGGTGTTGGACACGCCCACGTTGGGCTGTCCGCCCAGGAGATGGATCAGGTCATTGTCACTGAGCTGGGCCATAAACTCCTCCAGGGTCAGCTTTCCCTCCGCCACGGCGGACAGAGGCTGTACCCCCTCGGGGAAGGGCTGTGTCAGCATCCAGCGCCCCCGGCCGGGTGCGGCGGGGGCCACCGCTTCGGCCTGCCCCCCGCGGATGGGCGGGAGCAGATTGGCGTCCGTGTCCACCGCCGGGGCGGCGGGCAGTTCCTCGCAGCCTCCGTCCCCCAGCAGGCGGTTCGCCAGGCGGGAGGGGGCCAGGACATCCCCGCATTGACGGATCACCTCAGTCTCCTTCTGCTCCCAGGCCCAGCCTAACTCCGCGGCGTCACGCACACAGGTCCCCGCATACAGGGCGTACCGCCCCTTCTCCAGCACCCAGGCGGAGGGGGCAATCTTTCCCAAATCATCGAAGCTGGCCATATCGGCAATGGCAAAGGACAGTTCCACCGTCTCCGATTCTCCAGGCTCCAGCAGCGTTGTCTTTTGGAAGGACGCCAGACAGCGCCCCGGCTTCTGGAGCAGACCCCAGGGAGCTGCGTAATAGAGCTGCACCACCTCTTTCCCCGGACAATTTCCGGTGTTGGTCACCCGGACGGCCACCCTGATTTTGCCGTTTTCCGCCCCGGCCCGCACCGTCTCCAGGGCAAAGCTGGTGTAGGACAGTCCGTAGCCAAAGGGGTAACACACCCGCTCCGCCGCGCCTGGCAGCGTCTCAAAGTACCGGTAGCCCACATAGATGTCCTCGGTATACTCCACATAGTGGGGGGAGTCGTGAAAATGGGCTGTGGAGGGGTAGTCAGACAGGTCCCGGGCGAAGGTGTCCGGCAGCTTGCCGCAGGGATTGGCCTTTCCAGTGAGCAGAGCGGCGATAGCCGCGCCCCCCTCCATGCCCCCCTGCCAGGCCAGCAGGGCGGAAGAAATGCAGTCCTCCTCACAGAACCAGGAGACGTCTGCCACACCGCCCGCATTGAGCACCACCGCCACCTTGTCAAAGGCGGCGCAAACCTGGTTCACCATGCGCTGTTCTTCCCCGGTGAGGTAGTAGTCCCCTCTGGGGAATAGATCCTTGGCCTTTCGGGGCATATTCAGCTCGTCGGGCCAGGGGTAATCCGGCTCCTGATAAAAGACCGGCTCCCGGTCCCAGCCCTCACCGGAGAAGCGGCTGAGGACAATCACGGCCACATCCGCGTTCCCCCGGGCAGAATCCACCAGACTCTGGGACAGCGCCGGCTCGGCCATCAGGCCGGGGACGTCCCCCGCCTCATACCGCTTCTCCACATAGTCCCGGTAAAAATCAGACAGGGGCTCATAGAGGAATACGCCCTCTTCCTTCAGGCCGTCATACAGATTTTTGACATAGGCCACGGTCACATCCCCGCTGCCGCCGCCCCCCTTCACATAGTCGAAGCTGCCCTTGCCGAACAGGGCCACCCGGGTATCGGGAGCCAGAGGGAGCAGATTTCCGCTGTTTTTCAGCAGCACCGCCCCCTCCTGGGCAGCCTGGCGGGACAGGGCGATGTGCTCCGGGCTGGCCGTCACACGCCGGTCCCCATTCAGGGGCAGGTTGGGCTGATAGCGGGCGCGAATCCATTTTTCCATAAAAATTCCTCCTTGAAAAAAGCGCCGTCGGCCGACGG
>CAJUPG010000039.1 GCA_910588455.1 uncultured Oscillospiraceae bacterium | reverse complement strand
TTCGAGGTTTTGGAGAACTTTTAGAGCCACTAGGCCGGTATAACGACCCTTACAGCCGGAAAATAGTTGCGAAAACAGGCAGAAAGCCCGGAAATCCTGCGGATTTCCGGGCGAAACGTGACCTTGGTAGACATTTGGTAGACCTGCGTCAGAACGCAAAAATGCAACCCCTTGCGCCGCAAGGGGTTGCACATGGTTTTTGGTAGACTTTTGGTAGACATACTGGCTGTAAAATGTTACAATAGGAACATAAAGGAGGAGTTGTTATGCACCATCACATCCATTCCCACGACCATTCTCCTGCATCCTCCCCGGAAGAGACTCTGGCCTTGCTGGAGTATATGTTAAACCACAACCGCAGCCATGCCCAGGAACTCCACGAATTGGCGCACTGCGTTCCGGAGGAAGCCGCCAGTCTGCTTCATGCCGCGGTAGAGGATTTTACCTGCGGGAACGACAAGCTGGCACAGGCGGCAGGTCTTTTGAAGGGAGAATGAACTATGTGCCTGTCCGCCGTATACGAACGGCGCCCCGAAGGGGAGCACCTGCTCTGCCGCAACGTGGCCAACGTCCAGATCGCTCCGGATGAGTTGACCTTCACCGACCTGCTGGGGGTGCGTACCGTCTATCAGGGTCGGCTGCTCCGCCTGGACCTGATGGAAAATAAAATTTTGGTTGAGGGCGCCCAGTCCTGAAAGAAGCACGGATTCCAGTTTAACGGAATCCGTGCTTTTTTATTTTTTCTTCTGGCCGAAGTGGAGCTCCCGCATCCCCTCCACCTGGTCACACACGGGCTTGAGCTGGCAGGCGCTGCAGTCTGTGGGCAGGCCGTCCAAAATGTGGGTCAGGGTCCGGGTGATGCCGGCCGCCTGTCTGGCCTGGGCCTGGAAGGCCTGGTAGGGGCCATCGGGTCGAGTGACGAAAATCAGCTTCACCTGCAAAATATTGGGGTTTTCCCGGTACTTCTGGATGAAGTCGAAGCCCACCCGGCGGAAGGAGATTCCCTCCTGCCGGGCCTGCTTG
Organism: uncultured Oscillospiraceae bacterium; assembly: GCA_910588455.1. Lineage (GTDB taxonomy): Bacteria > Bacillota > Clostridia > Oscillospirales > Oscillospiraceae > Lawsonibacter. The sequence goes on along the minus strand of CAJUPG010000039.1, from coordinate 18,175 downwards.
CTCACCCGCACCTGCTCCCGGAAATTTTCCGTGGACACCCGGAACATATAGCCCCGGGGAAACACGTGGTAGCGGACAAATTCCATGTCCCGCAGGGCCCGGTACACCGCTTCGTCGTCCCCATTCAGGGGGCGCACCCCCAGCAGAGCGATCCGGGCATAGGGGGCATCTGCCTGGAGTTCCCCCAGGTCGGGACCGTACAGCAGCACCTGGTCCTCTCCCACCAGACCTTTGTCCTGGGTGACACAGGTGTAGTGGACCGCCGGGAGGCCGCTCCCCCCCAGCTCATAGGCCGCGTCACGCCCCAGCACCAGCTGGCTCTCCCCCGCGTCCGGCCAGACCTGGCTTGCGTCGTAGGTCCAGATTTGGGGTGCAAAATTCTCCAGCTCCTCCAGGGCGGCGCGAATCACATTGTCGTACAGCTTCATCAGAACTGAATGTCCCGCATGGAATCCTTCTTGTCGTGGAACTTATTCAGCCAGGTATAAATAAAGCTCACCAGTTTCATATCCAGATTCAGCATATAGATGGTAAACAGCACGCCAACGGTGATTGTGACAGTTTTAAACAACAATTTCAGCAGCTTTTTCATACGTCACCCCTTCTGTCTGGCATACTCCGCCGCCCCCAGGGCCCCCATGAGCTGGGGGTCGATGGGCAGGTCGATGACCTTCAGCTTCAACACGTGCTCAATGGCCTTTTTCAGCCCTGCGTTCTTGGCGCAGCCCCCGGTCAGGGTGATAGAGTTGGAGGCCCCGGCCTTTTTGGCCATCACGAAGCATCGCTTGGCCACCGCCATCTGGATGCCCGCGGCAATCTCGTCCATGGGCTTGCCCTCTCCCACCAGGGTAATGACCTCCGACTCGGCGAACACCGTACACTGGGCGGTGATGGGAATGACGTTCTTGGCCGAAAGGGACAGGTTGGAGAAGTCCGTTAAGGACATCTCAAAGCTGCGGGCCATTGCCTCAAAGAACCGGCCGGTGCCGGCGGCGCACTTGTCATTCATGGCGAAATTTTTCACGGTGCCGTCGGTATCAATGCTGATGCCCTTCACGTCCTGGCCGCCGATGTCAATAATGGCCTTGACGGAGGGGTCGGTCACATGGACGCCCATAGCGTGGCAGGAGATTTCCGAGATGTTTTCGTCCGCAAAGGGCACCTTGTTGCGGCCATAGCCCGTCCCGATCAGATAGGCCAGGCCCTGGGGGCCGTTCAGCTCCGGAATCTGGCCCGCCACCTCCTCCATGGCCATCTGCGCGGACACCTGGGAGTTGATTTTGCTGCGGATGGTGGTGTGGGCAGCCAGCTTGCCGGTCTCATCCAGAATCACCGCCTTGGTGTAGGTGGAGCCTACGTCGCATCCTCCAAAATACTTCACGTCCTTCTCTCCTTTCCAATCACCAGGTCACGTCGTCCTCGAACTCCACCAGAGACGGGTCCAGAGGCTCCTCCTGGAATACGTTCACCATGTAGTTATTCACCTTGCTGCGCATATCCCGCCGGGACACGGTCCGGGGGTCCATCAGATCGTGCTCCACCCAGATCAGATGCACGCCCTTCTCCCGGGCCTGCTCGTCAAACAGGCCCTGTAAACCGCTCATGGTTTTGCAGCACACGTGCTGATACATAATCACGATGTCAACCTTGAACTCCTCCACCTGCTTCCAAAGCTCCTCCAGCACGTGGACGTGGCCGCCGTTGGTGTGCTTGCGCATAACCATCCGCTCATACAGCCGGGTCAAATCCCGGATGGCCTCCTCTTTATCCTCGGTGTTGAGCATTTTGGTGAAGTTCAAATCCTCCATCTCCACCAGCACCCCGATGCCCCAGCAGTTTTGCAGCCAGTTGGAGAAGTTGGCGTAATAGTGGGCGGGGCAGCTCCACACAATGGCCCGGTGGCGGATGGGGGCCCGGTAGGGGTTCATCCGTTTCTCATAGGCCCGGAGCATCATTTTATCCACCTTTTCATAGGCCCGGTCGGTGCGGGGGTCCAGGCCGCCGTCCATCTCGTAGCTCCACTTCCGGAACAGCTCGTAGGACGGACCAATCACCTGGGGATAGGGGGTTTGATTTACCTCCCACTTCTGCATCTCAAATTGGGTCTGCCGGTTGAAGCGCCGGATCACCTCAAAGTAGTGGTCCCAGTCCCAGGTCTCCCCGGTGAGCTCCTCCACCCACCGGATGCACCGCTTCATATCCTCTGCGCCGCAGTCCACGGTGTCTTCGTCGTCGTAGCGCACCGGCAGGGTAAGGGGATAGGTGGGCATTTTGAACCGGCGGTCCTGGTAGGAGGTGGCCATGTCGGAGCCGTCGCAGGGGGTGGAGGTGGAGATAAAGCCCAGGCCGCAGTGGGGCAGGGCGTCGATAATGGCCGCGCCGCACTCAGAGGTGGGCACCGGGCAGGTGTCCGACGGCAGGCCGAAGCTCTCCACCGCGTCGATGTAGGGGATGCACACAAGCTGATCGATCTCCGACACCATGAACACCGGCATCAGCTGATAGGGAATGCCGATCAGCCCCGGGAACCCGGCCATCATCTGGCTCATGGTCATTTCGTCAAACAGCAGCAGCTTTTCCCGGATCTTCGGGTTGCAGCCCAGCCGCTCGTCCGCCTGCAAAAGAATGGCGATGGTGTCGGCCCCATAGCGGAACATGGGCAGCAGCAGCTCGTTGGCCATAGTCACGTGGGGGCCCCGCAGTCCCAGGTTGTTCCGGTCGGCAAAGGCAGGCAGGGCCAGATAGGAGCTCATCCACCGGTATTCAAACAGCCCCTCCGCGATGGAGACCGGGTCCTTCATTACCATTTCCATCATGACGCCCCAGATTTTCAGCCAGCCCGCAAAGTCCCGGGCGGTGCCCTCCAGGCCCTTCCACTCCCGGCGGGTGAAGGCCAGCTTTCCCGGCCGGTACAGCCGGCCCAGGTGCTTTTCCCCGTGGAGGAGGAAGTCCTTTTTCTCAGCGATGGACATGGCCGCCAGGGCTTTGGCCTCATCTGTCACCCGCTCCTTGACGGCAAGCAGATTCTCCTTCAGATTTTGGCCCACGTCCCGCCAATCCACCTCGGAAATCAGCTCTTTCCAGATTTTCAGGTCCTGGGGGACGTTCTTCTTGGCCCACTTCCAGTTATTTTTCAGCATGGGGTTTTCCCTCCTCCCTTCTGGATGCGCTTGATCTCCAAAGACTCCACAAAGGCCTGCATCCGGGTGCGCAGCTGCCCGGAGGAGCGGGCGTTGTAGGGCCGGTCGATGGACAGCACCGGGTGGCCGTACTCCTCCGCCTGGATGTGGCTGGCAAGGGCCCGCTCGAAGGCCCAGAAGTCGCAGAACTTGATCTGCTCAAAGATAACGCCCTCCGCGCCGTACTCCCGGGCCAGCCGGTCCGCCGTCTCCCGGCGCTGGGCGATTTTCTCCCCGCTCATGAACCGGGGGCACTCGGAGACCTCCAGATAGTGCCGGCACACCTGGGTCAGCGCGTCCTCCCGGTCGTTGAGCTCGATCACCTCCCGGCCGGGGGTGGAGCCGAAGCAGAACCGGTCGGCCACAATAAAAGCCCCCGCGTCCTCAATAAGCTTGGTCAGCCCCAGATCATCCACCTCGCTGCCCACCAGGGCCACCCGGGCCCGATACCAGGGCTTGGGGTCGGGCTGGCGGGCCTTGACCTCCGCCAGCGTTTCCCCCAGCTTGTCCAGAATCAGGTATTTGGGACAGCAGTAGGTGACCATGTTCAGCACATGGAACTCGTAGCCCGTAATGGGCGGGTTGGGCAGGCGGCGCAGGTCGCCGATCTCCGTAATGATGCGGCAGACCTGATTGTGCCGCTCCACCGCCTCCCGGATGGCCCCGTCGGACACATCCACCCCGTAGACCTCCTCCAGCCTGGCCAGCACCCGGTTTTTAATCTGCCGGACGTAGTGAGTGATGGTGAAATCCTCCACTTTATAGGGGATGTCCGCGTGGGTGACGAAAAATTTTTCGCCGGGAATGAGCTTTTGAATCTCAATGTTCTCCATACACCGGTTCATCTCCGCGCAGGCGTCCACCCCTGCCAGGGCGTCCAGGAAGTTGAAGCCCCCCTCAAAGGCCCGCTCCAGCAAAGCCCGGCAGAATTCACAGGTGTAATTGGACATATAGTAGGTGGCGATGTCCATGGAGCCGGTATTGGGGGCCCGCAGGCGCACGGAAAAGCAGTTGTCTACGTTCAGCAGCACCTCGGGCATATGAAAGCAGGTGTATCCCACGGCCAGCTTTCCCTCCTGTCTGGCCTGGGTAATCAGGGGGTTGTTGGCGTTTTCCAGCAGGCTCTCAAAATAAATCAGATGGGTCAAATCCTTCAAATGTCACACCTCCCAAGTTTCCAGAGCCCGGGCCGCCCCCTGCAGCAGGGGCGCGTCCTCGGGCAGCGCAAAGATACTCCCTCCCCGCACCTCATTGGCTCCGTGGAGGGGGTCGGCGGGAATCCGGGCCAGCACCGGGATGGTCCCCAGGTCCACCAGCGCCAGCAGGGCCGGGTCGGTGACCCGGTTGACCACCGCCCCGCAGTACCGGTACATCACCAGCTCCCGGGCCACCTTTTGGATGGTCTGGACCACCTGTACCCCCTTCCGGCTGGGGTCGGTGACCAGAAGCAGATGGGTCACCTGCTCCATCACCCGGCGGTTGATCTGCTCCACCCCCGCTTCGCCGTCGATGATTACATAGTCAAAATCCCCGGCCAGCAGGGAAATGACCTCCTTCAGATAGGCGTTCACCTTGCAGTAGCACCCGGCGCTTTCCGGCCGGCCGATGGCCAGAAAGGAGAAGCCCTCCTGTTCCACCATAGTGTCTAAGATCTGAAACCGGGCCTCGCCCAGCAGCTCCGCCGCCTCCCGGGGGGCCCCCCGCTCCACGCTGGACACAATGCGCTTGCGGATGTCGTCCAGGGTGGACCTGGCCTCTACCCCCAGGGCGGTGGCCAGGCCCACCGCCGGGTCCGCGTCGATGGCCAGGATTCTGGCCTGGGGCCTGCGCTGAGCCAGCAGCCGGACCATGGCGGCGCAGACGGAGGTCTTGCCCACGCCCCCCTTGCCGGCGGCGGCGATAATCACTGCGTTTCGTTCCAATGGCGCTCCCCCTTTGGCTGTATTTTTCTCAGTCTACCATATATATCGTCGAGTTGCAACAAATTTTTGAATTTTCGGCGGTTTTTTATTGCAGTTTGTCAAAAAACTTGCTATAATAAATCCATCTATTGACCAAGGAGATGATTGGAGTATGGACGCGAGACTAAAGCCCCTGTTCACCCCCTGGAAAATCGGGACCTGTGAAATCAAAAACCGCATTGTCCTCACCTCTATGGGGGGCACGGACCTGTTTGGCTGGATGGAGAAAAACCACTTCGACAAGGCCGGCGCCCGCTTTCTGATGGAGGTGGCCAAAAACAACGCCGGACTGGTGCTGCCGGGCTGCCAGCCGGTGTACAACCCCATGTTCGGCCAGTGGCTGCACAAGAACAAAAAGATGTACCAGGACCTGAAAAAATGGATGCCGGAGTTCCACAAGACGGGAGCCAGGCTCTTCGTCCAGCTGACCGCCGGCTTCGGCCGCTCCTTCGCCGTAAGCGAGCTGATGGAAAAGCTCTATGTGAACCCGGCCCTCCGGGCGGCCTCCAAGCCCTTTATGGATCTGGACAAAATCACTGCCAGCGCCAGCGCCTCCCCCAACCGCTGGTCGGACAAGGTCCCCTCCCGGGAGATGACTGTGGACGAAATTCACGAGTATATCGAAGCCTTTGCCAAATCCGCCAAGCTCCTGCGGGACGCGGGGGTGGACGGCGTGGAGGTCCACGCGGTCCATGAGGGCTATCTGCTGGACCAGTTCACCCTGAAATACGTCAACAAGCGCACCGACCAATATGGCGGCTCCTTTGAAAACCGCTACCGCTTCGCCGCGGAAATTGTCAAGGCCATCAAGTGGGCCTGCGGTGAGGACTTCCCCGTGTCCCTGCGGTACAGCGTGGTGTCCAAAACCAAGGGCTTCCGGCAGGGGGCTCTGCCCGGGGAGGATTATGAGGAAGTGGGTCGGGATATGGAGGAGTCCGAGCGGGCGGCCAAGTACCTCCAGGACGCGGGGTACGATATGCTCAACTGCGACAACGGCACCTACGACGCCTGGTACTGGGCCCATCCTCCGGTGTATATGCCGGAAAACTGCAACCTGGAGGACGTGGAGCACATCAAGCAGTATGTGGACATCCCGGTGGTATGTGCTGGGCGGCTGGACCCCCGGACAGCGGCGGAGTCCATCGCGGCGGGCCGGCTGGACGGTGCGGGCTTTGCCCGGCCCTTCCTGGCCGACCAGCAGTGGGTCACCAAGCTGATGGAGGACCGGGAGGCGGACATCCGGCCCTGCATCCTGTGCCATAACGGCTGCTTCAACATGGGCCACTACAAGGGCGTGCCCAACGACCAGGAGCTGGAGGACAGCCTGCATCTGGCCCGCTGCGCCGTCAACGCGGAGACCATGCAGTGGAGCAGACACAGGATTCAGCCCACCCGCTCCCCCAAGCTGGTGCACATCATTGGCGGCGGCATCGGCGGTATGGAGTGCGCCCGGGTGCTGAAGCTCCGGGGCCACGTCCCGGTAATCTATGAAAAGACCGATGTGCTGGGAGGGACGTTCATCCCGGCCAGCGCCGAGTCCTACAAGGGCAAGCTCCGGGACCTGCTGGCATGGTATCGCCGCCAGATGGACGTTTTGAAGATTCAGGTCCACTTCAACGAGACCGTGGACAGCCTGGAGCGCTTCGGGGATGAGCCGGTGGTGATCTGCACTGGGTCGGAGCCCCGGGTGCTGAAAAATGTCCCCGGCCACGAGCGGATGGTGGAGGCCTGCGAGTTTCTTAACGGCGCCTCTGTGGGCCAGAAGGTTGCGGTAGTGGGCGGCGGCCTGACGGGCAGCGAAATTGCCTATGAGCTGGCCCTGCTGGGCAAGGAGCCCATCATCATTGAGATGAAGGACGACCTGGTGTCCCAGCATGGGGTGTGTCTGGCCAACAGCTCCTACCTGCGGGAGTGGTTCGCCCTGCATAACGTGCCGGTCTATCTGGAGACCAGTCTGAAGGAGGTGCGAAAAGACGCGGTGGTCTGCCAGACCCGGGACGGCAAGATCCTGTCCATCCCCTGCGACAGCGTGATCTCCTCGGCGGGCTACCTCCCCAAGCCCCTGCCGGCGGAGAAACGGAAAAACACCTATCTGGTGGGGGACTGCCGGAAGGTGGGCAACCTGCGCAGCGTGATCTGGGGCGCCTACGAGACGGCGATGAAAATCTGACGGAAAACATAAATGATTGAAATTGAGTCCATCCTAATCCCATTGAGGTGATGTAGGATGGACTCAATTTGGATTAAAACCGCCCGCCTTCCCCACTTCCCCCCTATGGAGGGCGATTTAAACACCCATGTGCTGATTATTGGCGGGGGACTGGCGGGCCTGCTGTGTGCCCACCGGCTGGAAAAGGAGGGGGTGGATTATGCCCTGGTGGAAGCGGGCCGGATCTGCGGCGGCGTGACCCAAAACACAACAGCGAAAATCACGTCTCAGCACGGCCTGCTCTACGCCAGACTTGTCCGGACCTTCGGCCTGGAAACCGCCCGCCTCTATCTGGAGGCCAACCAGAGGGCGCTGGAGGAGTACCGGACCCTGTGCCGGACGCTGGACTGCGGATTTATCCAGCGGGACGCCTTTGTCTACGCTACGGACAGCCGGAACAGGCTGGACCAGGAACTGGAGGCGCTGCGGCGGCTGGGGGCGCCGGCGGAATTTGTGCCCCGGCTGCCCCTGCCCCTGCCCATTGCGGGGGCGGTGCGCTTCCCCCGGCAGGCCCAGTTCCACCCTTTGCAGTTTGCCGCCGGAATCGCTCCGGGCCTGCGCATTTTTGAGCACACCAAGGTGCTGGAGCTGGCTCCGGGCCGGGCGGTGACCACCGGCGGGACCGTCCGGGCGGAACACATGATCCTTGCCACCCACTTCCCCATACTCAATAAGCACGGCGGCTACTTTCTCAAACTCTATCAGCACCGTTCCTATGTGCTGGCGCTGGAAAACGCCCCGGAGGCGGAGGGAATGTACCTGGATGCGGACGAAGGGGGGCTGTCCCTTCGCGGCTGGGACAAGTATTTGCTGCTGGGCGGGGGAAGCCACCGCACCGGAAAGCAGGGCGGCGGCTGGCAGGAGCTGGAGCGGTTCGCCCGGCGGCACTGGCCGGAGGCAGCGCCCGCCGCCCGCTGGGCCACCCAGGACTGCATGACCCTGGACGGCGTGCCCTACATCGGGCCTTACGCCAGACACACCCCGGGGCTCTACGTGGCGTCCGGATTCAACAAGTGGGGGATGACCTCCGCTATGGTGGCGGCGATGCTGCTGACGGACCTGATTCTGGGCCGGAACAACCCCTGGGCGGCGGTATTTTCCCCCACCCGGACAGTCCTGCGGCCTCAGCTGGCAGCCAATGTTCTGGAATCGGCCCTGGGGCTGCTGACTCCCACCGTCCCCCGGTGTCCTCATATGGGCTGCGCGCTGCGCTACAATCCCCAGGAGCGTTCCTGGGACTGCCCCTGTCACGGCTCCCGCTTCGGGGAGGACGGGCGGCTGCTGGACAACCCCGCCACGGATGATAAGCAGATGTAATATTGAGGGAAAAAACGGGGAGACCTGCTTTTTTGCAGATCTCCCCGTTTTTTTATTGCTTTTGCTCAGTGGTGGCGGCCTCCATGGTGTCCGCCGTGATGGCCGTAGCCGTAAGAGGCGGGCTCGCCGGTCTGGGCGGGCGCTGCATTCAGACAGACGCCGTCGCAGAAGCCGTGGGCGTGCGCATAGCCGCAGTAGGTCACGCCGTCGTGGGTGTGGCGGCCGGTCGAATCGCAGCCCTCCACGCCGCACAGGGCGTAGCAGGTGCCGTCGCATACGCCGTCAGCGTGGTCATAGCCGCAGTAGGTGACCCCGCGGTGGGTATGACGGCCGGTGATGGCGCAGTCCTCCACCGTGCACAGCCCGCAGCTGGCGTCCACGGTCTGGAACCGGCGGCCCTTGCAGCCGTGGGCGAAGGCGGGAACGGTCAGAATCGCGGCCGCCAGGACAAAGGCGACCACTTGTTTCCGAAACATTGCAATTACCTCCAAACAATTTATAATACTTATATTATACGCCTGGGGAAAAGGAAATGCAAGTGTAAAAAGGCTCAATTCTCCTGGCTTTTCCGTTCCAAAACCTGCTGGATTGTCCCTTTCAGCTGTTCCAGCACGATGGGCTTGGAGATGTGTCCGTCCATGCCGGAGTCCAGGGCGTCCCGAATATCGTCCACAAAGGCGTTGGCGGTCATGGCGACAATGGCGATCGACCGGGCGGAGGGGTGGGTGCTGGCACGGATGGCCCGGGTGGCCGCATAGCCGTCCAGAACCGGCATTTGAATGTCCATCAGAATCAGGTCGTATCTTCCGGCGGGCGACGCCTCAAATTTCTCCAGCGCCGCCTGGCCGTTTTCCGCCTCATCACAGACCGCCCCCAGGGTGGTGAGAATTTTCACCAGAATGGTCCGGTTGAGGGCGATGTCATCCACAACGAGCACGTGCCGGTCCGTCAAAATGCCCTCTCCGCCGGCGGAAAGCGCCGTCTTTTGTTCGCCGCCCAGCATCCGCTGGATGGTCTCCTTGAAGCTGCTCATGAAGAAGGGCTTTGCAAGGAAGTGCTCAATGCCCGCTTCCATAGCTTCCTGCTCCACGTCCACCCAGTCGTAGGCAGTGAACAGCAGAATGGGGGGCTTCTCCGGAGCGCCTTTTTGAATCAGCCGGGCGGTCTCCAGTCCATTCAGGCCGGGCATTTTCCAGTCCAGCAGAATCAGGTCGAAGGGCTCTCCCCGCTCCCGGGCGGCGCGGACCATCTCCACGGCCTGCTCTCCGCGGGTGGCGTACTGGGTAACAACGCCCCCTCCGGTCATTTTCTTCGCAATGTCCCGGCAGATGTCCTCATCGTCATCCGCCACAATCATGCGGGCAATCCCATAGCGCTTCCAGAAGTCCGGGTCCTCCTCCTGCTCCTGGACCCGCAGTTCCAGTTCCACGGTGAATACGCTGCCCTTTCCCATCTGGCTCTCCACCCGGATGGTGCCGCCCATCAGGTCCACCAGGCTTTTTGTGATGGCCATACCAAGGCCGGTGCCCTGGATCTGGTGCCACGCGTTCACCTCCTCCCGGGTGAAGGGGTCGAAGAGCACCCGCTGGTATTCCTCACTCATGCCCTGGCCGTTATCCCGGACCACAAAGCGGATGCGGCTGTAATTTTTGTCCACCTGGGGCAGCTCGGTGACCTTCATGGTGATTTTTCCGCCGCTGGGCGTGTATTTCACCGCATTAGACAGGATATTTATCATGATTTGATTGATCCGCAGCTTATCCCCCAGCAGATACTCGCAGGTGAGGGAGTCCGTTTGGATTTCAAAGGTCTGGCCCTTCTCCCTGGCCTGGGGACGGATAATGGTGTTCACTTCGTCAATCAGATCCGCCAGACGCAGGCCGGTAATGTTGAGGACTGCGCTGCCGCTCTCGATCTTGTTCATATCCAGCACGTCGTTAATCAGCTCCAGCAGGTGCTGGCTGGCGGCGGCGATCTTCTGGGCATACTCCCGGACGCGCTTGGGGTTGTCGGCCTCCTCTCCCAGCAGGGTGAGGAAGCCCATAATTACGTTCATGGGGGTGCGGATGTCGTGGCTTACGTTGCTCAGGAAGGTGCTTTTGGCCCGGTTGGCCACCTGGGCCATCTCCAGGGCCTCCGTCAACGTGTCCTGGGTCTGGCGCTCCTGGGTCCGGTCGGAGATATAGACAATAATCTTCTTGACTCCCTGGAGGGATACACAGTGCACGCTCTCCTGGAACCACCGGCGCTCGCCGGTCTGATGGTTGACCCGCTCCGTCTCCATCCGCTCCAGAGACATCCCGGGCTTCAGCATCCTCAGGTCCTCACGGCTTACCCTGCCGCCGGTAAAATACTTGGCCTGGTCCAGGATCTGGAGATTTTCCATCAGGGCGCTCCGGGACAGACCCAGCACCCGCTCCACGTTGGGACTGATAAATTCCGCCTTTTTTCCCCACTCGTCCAGCATCATATAGATGTCGTCCACGTTATCGGAGAGGAAGGTGGAGAAGATTTCAAAGACCCGCTCCTGGTACTGCATCTCCCAGTCCTTCTGGGCCCACTTGGCCTCATCCCGCAGCTTCTGGGCGGTGAAGTCCAGCAGGAACCGCTGATAAAACAGCTCGCCGCCCTCCTCCACCAGCTTCACGTTGCCCAGAATGTGGAGAACCGAGCCGTCTGCGTGCTGCACCCGGTACTCCACGCTGACGCTGTCCTCCGGCTTTTTCAGGGAGGTGATGCTGGCCCGCAGCTTGGGTTTGTCCTCGTCCGCCACCGACTGGGCCACCAGATTGAAGCCGTCCGCCAGCAGCTCCTCCTGCGAGGAATAGCCCAGCAGCCGCAGGGCCGCCTGGTTGACGCTGATCACCCGCTTGCCGTCCAGGGAATGGCACATGACGCCGCAGTCCATGGTAGAGAAGAGCATCTCCATGGTCCGGTTTTTCTCGGTAATCGCCTGCTCGTAGGCCCGCTCCTGGGTTACGTCGATGGCAACCCCCACCGTACCGGCCACGCTCCCGTCCAGGTCGTAGACGGGAGATTTATAGGTGGTCAGCAGCCGCTGGCCGCTGCCGGTCTGCACCACTTCGTTGGACACGCAGGTTTTCCGCTCCTGCATGACCTCCCGCTCCGACTCAATGCAGGCCGGGTCGTCCTCCTCCACATCCCAGATATAGGCGTGGGTGCGCCCCTCCACCTGCTGGTGGGTTTTGCCCACCACCTGGCAGAAGCTGTCGTTCACCTTTTCGTGGATGCCGTCCTTGTCCTTGAACCAGATCAGGTTGGGCGCCCCGTTGATGCAGGCGTTTAAAAATTGCTCCGCCTGCCACAAATCCTTGTCCCGCTTGCAGCCTTTCTGCCACTGGCGGAACTGGAGCCGGACCATATCCTCTGTCACAGAGGCCGGCCACAGGCCGGCCAGCTGGGGGAGCTCCAGAGCGGCGGCTGGGAGGCCCTCCCAGCCCCCCAGCAAAATCAGCTGTGCATCCTCCCGCAGCGTCGGGGCAAGGGCGGAAAGGCCGTCTCCCCCCGGCAGATGGGCCAGCACCACGTCCGCCTGGCCGGCCAGCGCCGGGTCCAGTCCGGCGCTCTCGGTAAACACATGGGCAAACCGCTCCAGAGGGGGCTCCGCCTTCAGGATTTCGGCTATTTCCCGCGGTATATTCAGCAGATAAAACTGTAGCCGGCAATGATACATAGCAATTCCACCTGTTTTTTCCATCGCGCCTGCCTGTTTGGGAGCGGTCATCCCGTCAGCAGTTCAGGCAAATTTTCGTACAGGCGGTGAATCTCGTCCTCCACCGCCAGGAAGCTGTCCAGCAGACGGGGATTGAACTGGCCGCACTGTCCCGTCTGAATCATCTCCAGCGCCTTCTCCCGGGGGATCGGCGGCTTATACACCCGCCGGCAGCACAGCGCGTCGTACACGTCCGCCAGGGAGACCACCTGGGACCAGGGGGAGATCTGGTCGCCCGCCAGCCCGTCCGGATACCCCCCGCCGTCCCACCGCTCATGGTGGTGCCGGGCAATGTCGCAGGCGTAGCAGTAGATGCCGCTCTCCCGCAGCTGGGGCACCCGCTCCAGAATTTCCACGCCCCGGAAGGTATGACTTTTGATAATTTCATATTCCTGGGGCGTGAGCTTGCCCGGCTTGGTCAGCACCGCGTCGGGGATGGAAATTTTGCCTACGTCATGCATAATGGAGGCCAGGGCGATATTTTCGATTTCGTCCGGGCTCAGGCCCGCGCCAAACTCGGTGTTCTGGAGCATAAGGCGGGTGATGGCGCAGATCCGCTGGACATGGCCGCCGGATTCCTCATTGCGGAATTCGATTGCCGTGGCCAGCGCTTCAATCATCCCCTGGTTGAGCTGAATAATTTTTTCCGCCTGCTCCAGCAGGGCGATGCTCTGGTGCTCCACCACGGTGCGCAGATGCTTCCGGGCCTCAAACAGCTCAATGACGGACTGCACCCGCCGGCGCACCACGTAAGGCACCACCGGCTTGGACAGCACATCCATCACGCCCAGCTGATACGCCTCCCGGACCACGGCCTCCCCCCGCTCGGACGTAATCAAAAAGACGGGCGTTTTATCCAGCAGGTTCTGGTCCTTCAGCTCCCGCAGCACCTCAATCCCCGACAGCCCCGGCATCATTACATCCAGCAGCACGGCGCAGTAGGAGTCGGGATCGTCCAGAAGCTTTTTCAGCCCCGCCGCCCCGTCCTGCGCCTCCTCCACCTGGTAGCAGCCGGAAAAAATTTTCCCCAGCACCTTGCGGTTGATTGCGTCGTCGTCTACGATTAAAAGCGTATCGGCCGTGATTTGCTCCGCCGGACGGGTCACCTCTGTTTTCATTCTGCCAACACTCTCTTCCTAAAAAAGTCAGGGGGCCTGGCGCCGCTGGATACAGGCCAGCAGCTGGGTCTGGACCGGCAGCAGCGCCTCAAACTCCCTCCGGGCCTGGACGGGATTTCCTTCCCGCAGAAGGCCCAGAATGCTGTTGTACCCGTGGAACACAGGGGTGAGCGACAGGTTGCCCGCAGCCCCTTTCAGCATATGGACCGTTTTAATCAGCGGTTCCAAATCGCCGCCGAAGTCCTCCGGCGCGACCGGGTTGTCCTGGAGGGTCTCCACAAACAGATCCAGCAGCGTTTCATACAGGCCGCTGTCGCCCATCACCCGCTCCAGGCCCTCGTCCGTATCCACGCCCAGGTTTTTCAATTCCTCCAGGAAAGTCATACGCTGTACTCCTTTTCTATACAATCTCAACGAGCATTATATACCAATAGCACCGGAATTGCAACCTGTCTGTCGGTTTGGACCGCCTCTGCATTCCGTTTGGGAGCTGTCACGAAACTGTAACATTTTATTTTTTCGTTGGGTGTACGCAAACGTACAACTTTTGCCGGATTCCCACCCTTTATGAAACTGCTTTTAAGGGAGGAACACAAAATGTCAACCAACTATACCCAAAATTACAACCTCTGCCAGTGGGAGCCCCAGGACAAGGTCCAGCGGGTGGATTTCAACGGCGACAACGCCAAAATCGACGCCGCCCTCACCGCCCAGCAGACCGCCATTGAACGTGCTCAATCTACGGCGGGCGCGGCATACAGTCCCAACAATCAGCCGGTGGTCACCGGGAGCTACTCCGGCAACGGCGCGGCGCGGCGGGACGTGTCTCTGGGCTTCCGTCCCCGGGCGGTGCTGGTGATGCCGTCCAATTTCGTGATGAACAACAGCTCCACCAACCTGATTACATACGGCGGGTTGGCGCTGAATATCGCCAGCTTTTCCGTGGGGGCCTACATGGGAATTACCATCACGGAAAGCGGCTTTACGGTGTTCAATCAGGGGGAAAACAGCAGTATGCGCACCTGCCTGAACGAGACCCAGAAGCTTTATGTCTATCTGGCGTTTCGCTGAGAAATAGGGGAACCCCCCGGGATTTCTCCCGGGGGGTGAACTAATTTCTTAGGTTCCAGGCTTTGTAAATTCAAAGGTTCCGCTTGTCGCCACACAACCAGGACCGCTGATCTGGTAGAAATAGATACCAGTTTCCAGTGTCTCGGTTTTCAGCGACCCAGAGCCCGCGTTAGCCGCGGCCCAGCCGGTGTTACCTACATTCGCGGGGTCCAGACAGATATAGAACCCGCTGTTTCCGGTGCCTGTAGCGTTACTGTTTTCAATGTAGACCCGCTTGGAAGCATCGGCGCTCGCCCCGCTGAAGATTTCCAGCGCTACGCTGCCGCCAGTCGCCGACTTTGCAAAGGCAAACACTCTCGTTTCGTTGGGGGTAATGTCAGCCTCACTAATGCCGAACTTTTTGAGGGTCTCAACAACCGAAGATGCCGCGATCTGAGCGGTTCCCTCGGTCGGCCAGGTGCCCTGATCACCCGAAATCCAAGAGTCAATACTCGCGTCATTGGGCTCCTGAACATTCAGCACAATCTCAAGGTCCTTGGTGCAGGTATTGGAGGAGAAATTAATCGCAGTCGTCAAATTTTCATCAACCAGAATCCAGCCCTTTTCCGCGTTATTGTTGTACATGAAGTTCGCCGTGTTCATCGGAATATTATAGGCACCCACGGTGAAGTTGTTCATGTTATAGGCAATCGCGCCAACGACATTACCGTCAATGATAACCTGGACTTTGTCCTGGGCGATTGTCACATTCTTCGTCACGGTGATGCTGTCATCCTTCTTAACAAAGGACTTGTTCTCCGCGTCGTCGTCATAGTACCACTCAGAGCCGGTGCCGTTGCTGGCCGTAACCTTCAAAGGCTTGTTATATTCTGTGCAAACGGTCCCGGCCAGGCCAGTCACCTTCACGAAGCCGGTTTCAATCTTGTCGCCAGCGGAGACAGTAATGCCGGTCTCAATGTCGGCATAGCTCTTGTACGCAGCGCTACCACCAGTCGCAGTGTACTTCACACCAGTACCGCCGTTCGCACTCAGGTTGGCCTGATAGAAGTTGCTCGCGGGCAGCGGGGTAGCTACGTCGTCAACATAGAACACTCCAGTTGCAGCGTCGTTCAGGACAATGTCGCCAGTCATGCGGTTCGCGGGGATCTCGCCGCCCTTGTTCACGTAATAGGTCTGACCAGCAAAGACATAGCTATAGCTGTTGTCGTTGAATGCGGCATCCAGTGTGTAAGCCTTTCCAACCTCGGCATATTTCTCGGTGGTATCCTTACTCACCTTCACATAGCCAGTCTTGATGACAACGGGATACTTAGCGGCGGTGCCGTCCACAACGACCTCGTCCAGCTTGGTGGCGTAGGTGTTATACCCGGCAGTCATACTGGCGGAAGAACTGGTGGTATATGCCTTATCAATGACATAACCGGTGCCGCCCTTGGTGCTGATCTTAGTGAAGTCAATTTCCTTGGACTTCTCGCCCTGCTTCACATACTGGGCAACCTTGCCGTCGATGCTGATGGTCCAATACTTCTCACCCAGGACCACATTGAACATCCGCCAGCCCACATTGCTGTTGTTGTTGCTGGCAACCGTAATGGTGGTCAGCGGCGAACCGGCCGCAGTATTGTAGTTAACAGTGCCGATGGTGCTGCCATAGTTCACGATATAGTAACCGGCGGCAGTCAGGGCGTTGTACATAGCGCCGGTGTTGACCTTGCCGTCCACCGCGTCAACGGTAATCAGGTTGAACTTTTCGTCCAGAACAGCCTTGCTGGGATCCTTGCTGTCCACGACCACGTTGGTGCCCTTGGGCTCGAAGCCGGTCACAAAGACCACTTTCACCTTGTAGGCGTCATTTCCGCTGGTGTCGTAGCAGTAGGAGATTTTCACGGTGTTGCCCGCGTCGCAGGCCCGCTGGATGTCCTGGGCGGAGGTGAAGGTGGTGTAGCTGTTGTTGGTCAGGTCCTTCACGATGGCGTTCTTGGTGATGCCGCCCACGTCCTCGATCTTGGTGAAGATGTTGTTCTCAAAGTCCACGTGGTCCACGATGGCGTTGATTACAAACACGTTCTTCTTCAGCTTGGCCTTGTTGTCGTCGGGATAGAGGCTGCTGCTGGCAAAGTCGTGCTTCTCGCCCGCGCTGTTCTTGTCGTGGAACACGGCCACGGGCTGGATGGTGTCCTTGCCGATGGTGTAGTAGCCGGTGGGCTTGTTGGCGGCCTCCTGCTTGGCCTCGATCTCCTCGTAGTATTTGCCGTCGTTGTCGTAGGTGATCTGCTTCAGCTCGCCGTCCAGATCATACACGTCGTAGGTCAGGGTGACCAGCTTTCCGTCGGCCTTGCTGGAGGACACCGCGGTGGTGTGCCAGCGGCCCTGGTCATAGAGAACCACGTCGTTGCTGGCGCCCACTTCCAGTCCGTAGATCATCTCGGCCTTCACCTGGCGGCGGTCAACCACCAGCTCGGAGAACACCTGCACAAACTCGTCCTTGTCGTTGTTGTCGTCGGAGTTCTCGCCGTGGATGAACTTGGCCATATTCTCGATGCCGGTGCGGGTTACCACGTCCAGGGTATCGCCGTTGGTGCCCCAGCTGCCGTTGACATAGAAGAACACGGTCTTGTTGGTCTGGTAGATGTACTTGCTGCTGTCCGCGGTGGAGGTGACGTTGCCGCCGATGGTGTTCATGTTGCCGGCGGGATAGGTTTTGGTGACGATCAGCGTGGAGTGACCCACCACGGCCCGGGCAGCCGCCCCGATGGCGTGGTCCGCGTCATCCCGCTTGGTGTCCTGGCCGGACAGCTTCGCCAGTACAACGGAGCCGTCGGCCCGCACACTGGCCTTGAATACGCCCAGGCCGTTGCCGTTGGGGGTGCCGTCGCTCTTCACCATGGTGAAGTAGGTGTCGTCATATACCTCGACCGCCTTGGAAGGATTGGCCAGAGGCTTGCCGTTCAGGGTGTTCTCGTTGGTCTGATAGCCGGCGCCGTTGTTGTGCTTGTAGTCCTTGAAGGAGTTGGTGCTGGCGGTGCCGGCGGAGGTGTTGATGGGGTACACGCCGGAGGTGCCGTCAGACAGGTACAGCTTGGCCACCAGACGCATCTCGGTGCCGAAGCCGTCCACGTGGCGGGTAGCGTACTGGGCTACATAGGCAAAGACCTCGTCGGACTCAGGCTCGCCCAGGCCGATGCACTTACCCTGGAAATCCAGGATCAGAGTGGCCTCGCCAATGGTCTCGATCCGCTCGAAGTTGGTGGTGTTGTCCAGGCTGCGGGCGTTTTCGGTGTTGTAGGTCGCGCTCTTGTGGTGGGCCACAGGGGAACCAACGTACTCCGTGCCGTCGGCCACGATGGCTTTTACGGTAGCGCTGGCGTTGGACACGCCGGAAATCTTGCTGATAGAGGCTTCCACCAGCTCGGGGGCGGAAATCAGCAGCATATTGCCCAGATTACCCACATCGGTGATAACCGCGTAGTCCTTCTCCGCCACTTCGTCCAGAGCGATGTTCTGATCGTCGCCGTCGAAGGTGGTCAGATCGTACTTTTTGGTGTCATTCTGCTCGATAATCTTGTTCACGGTGTCCAGATACTGGT
>CAJUPG010000038.1 GCA_910588455.1 uncultured Oscillospiraceae bacterium | reverse complement strand
ACGACTACTGCGACTGGTATATCGAGCTGACCAAGACCCGCCTCCAGGGGGAGGATGCGGACAGCAAGGTCCGGGCCCAGCAGGTGCTGTGCTATGTGCTGACCCAGATGCTCAAGCTGCTGCACCCCTTTATGCCCTTTATTACCGAGGAAATTTGGCAGGCGCTGCCCCATGAGGGGAATTTCCTGATGCTGTCTGACTGGCCCCAGGCGGACCCGGCCCTGTCTTTCCCGGAGGAGGAGAAGGCCATGGAGCTGGTGATGGACGCCATCCGGGCGGTGCGCACCCGCCGCAGCGAAATGAATGTGCCTCCCTCCAAGAAGGCCCACCTGACGGTGGCCACGGCGGAGGAGAAGGTGTTTGTTCTGGGTGTGCCGTTCCTGAAGCGGATGGCCTACGCCAGCGACGTGACCATTGTCCCCGCCGGACAGAGCGCCGGGGCGGGGCAGGTGACCGTGGTGACCCATGTGGCTCAGATTTCCATGCCTCTGGCGGAGCTGGTGGACCTGGAGAAGGAGAAGGCCCGCCTGGAAAAGGAACTGAAAAAACAGTCCGCCGATCTGGAAAAGCTCAATGCCAAGCTGAACAACCCCGGCTTTGTGAACAAGGCCCCGGAGCAGGTGGTAGCCGCCGAGAAGGAGCGGGCGGTGAAGCTGACGGAGCTGGTGTCTAAGCTGGAGGAGCAGTTGAAGGGGATGTAAATCCCAGAGAAATCACCGCCAACAGATATTGTATTTTTAGCGGAATTATGCTAAAATAGTGAAGAGGTGATTTTTGTGAAAATGATACGCCCGGTTTCCGACCTGCGGAACAATTTTGCGGATATTTCCAAGACTGTCCACGAGACGGCCCAGCCGGTTTTCTTGACGAAAAACGGGTATGGCGACATGGTTGTTTTGAGCATGGAGGCCTTTGAAGCCCTGCATTTTAACAGTGAGGTCTATTGTAAGCTCCAGGAAGCGGAAAAAGAGGCGGAGCTGACAAGCAGGCGCTACTCCTCCAAAGAGGTCCTGGCCGCTATGCGGGAGGCGATGGAGGAGGATGGTGTATAAGCTGGAGTATCTGCCCTCCGCCCGAAGAGATTTGGTGGAAATCGTGGGGTATATCAGCAGAAAACTCCAAAATCCGGCGGCTGCGGAGCAGCTGGCGCACAGGCTGATCGAAGCGGGGGAGAGGCTTCTGGAATTTCCCTATTCTTCCCCTGTGTATGTACCCCTCCAGCCCTTGAAGCATGAGTACCGCAGGTGTGTGGTAGAGAATTATCTCATGTTTTACTGGGTGGAGGAGGAGAAAAAAACGATCACCATCGCACGGGTCGTTTATGCCAAGCGAAACTACGCGCCGATGCTGGAAGGATGAATCTGCCCGCCTGAGGGATTGCCTGAATCCAGGCAATCCCTATTTTATAAAAGAAGGTGTTGTATGTATGGAGGAACGCGAGAAAATCACTCGGCGCTGGTTTCAAATGTGGCTGGATCAGAAGGATTCCGGCATATTGGAGCTGTTTTCTGCGGATGCGCAGTACATCGAGAGCTGGGGGCCGGAGTATCGGGGCGCCCATAAAATCAAGCTGTGGTTTGACGAGTGGAACACCCGGGGGGTTGTGCTCCAATGGGAGATCAAGCAGTTTTTTCACAGCGGCAGTCAAACCGTTGTGGAGTGGCAGTTCAAAAACCGGATGTACGACGGAACGGAGCAGCCCTTTGATGGGATGTCACTCATTGGGTGGACCGCAGACAACAAAATTTGCTTTTTGAAAGAATTTGGCTGCAATGAAAACCGCTACGACCCCTATCAGAACGGTCCAGCTCCGGTTTTTCGGGATGAAAAAGCGATGTGGTTTTAAAAGGGAGGATTTTTGTGGATTTTTACGCAACCTTGGGCCCCTCCTGCGCCACGCGGGAGGTTTTGCTCCAAATGTTCCGGCAGGGGATGACTGGGGCCCGGCTGAATCTGTCCCATGTGGGGCTGGCCGGCTGCGCCCCCATGCTGGAGGAATTCCACGCCGCCGCCCGGGCCGCCGGCGTGACCCCCAAGCTGGTCATTGACCTGCAAGGCCCGGAGGAGCGGGTGGGCCGGCTGGAAGAGCCGCTTTTGCTGAAGGAAAATCAGACTGTGCGGCTGGGGGAGGAGATTCCGGTTTCCCGCCGGGTTTTGCAGCTGCTTGCGCCAGGGGACAAGATCGCCCTGGACGACAGCGCTCTGCTGCTGGAGGTGGAGCATCCCGGACAGTGCAGAGTCTTGCAAGGGGGAACACTTTACAGCCGAAAGAGTCTCGCTGTCCTGGGAAAATCCACAAACGCCCCCGCCCTGACTCCGGAGGACCTCCAAAATTTGGACCAGGCGGCACAGTTTGGCGTGACCGGACTGCTCCAGCCCTTCGTCCGGGGACGGGAGGATATTCAGGAGGTGCGAAAGGCGCTGTCCGCCAGAAATCTCTCTCAAATTCGCATTATGGCTAAAATTGAAAACCGCCAGGGTTTGGATAAGCTGGAGGAAATTCTGAAAGCAGCTGATGAAATCTGTATCGCCCGGGGGGACCTGGGCAACGCCATCCCCCTGTGGGAGCTGCCTGGAATTCAAAAGCGTATTGCCTCCGCCTGTAAAATGGCTGTAAAGCC
The DNA here is from genome assembly GCA_910588455.1 of uncultured Oscillospiraceae bacterium. Taxonomy (GTDB): domain Bacteria; phylum Bacillota; class Clostridia; order Oscillospirales; family Oscillospiraceae; genus Lawsonibacter. Next base: position 16,590 of record CAJUPG010000038.1, on the reverse strand, counting down.
TTTTTGCTTGTCAACCCAGCTGCTGTGGTCGATGCAAAGCCGTCCGGTGCCCACCCGGGCGGAGGTGTGCGACATTTTCAACGGTGTGCTGGACGGGGCCTCCGGGCTGATGCTCACCGGGGAGACCGCCATAGGGAAGTATCCGGACCGGGCAATGGAGTTTTTGGTGAAAACCGCCAAAACAGCCGGTTGAAAGGCCGGCGGGACTGTGGTATACTAAGGGCAGTATTTTTTAGGAGAAATGAGATATGATGAACACGGCTAACAAGCTTACTCTGCTTCGCATTGCAATAATTCCGGTATTTTTGCTGGTGCTCTACTTAAAGGTCCCCGGCGCCAACTACTGGGCTTTGGGTATTTTTATTGCAGCCAGCCTGACGGACACGTTAGATGGGTACATTGCCCGCCACTACAACCAGATTACAGATTTCGGCAAGTTTATGGACCCGCTGGCGGACAAAATGCTGGTGGTCGCCGCGCTTTTGTGGTTTGTAGAAATCGGCCAAATGCCCGGCTGGGCGCTGCTGGTGGTCATTGTGCGGGAATTCGCGGTGAGCGGCCTGCGGATGATCGCGGCGGACAAGGGCCGGGTGATTGCTGCCGGCTGGTCCGGCAAGGTCAAAACCGCCAGCACCATGGTCTGCATTGTGCTGATGTTCCTGCCCATTGAACCGCTGTTTAACCAGATCTGTCTGGCGGTGATCGTGCTGACGACGATTTACTCCGGTGTGGAGTATTTCCTCAAAAATGGGGATGTGCTGCTATGACGAAAAAACAGCTGACCAGCCACGGCTTCGCCCTGTTTACCATTCTGATATGGGGCACAACCTTCGTTGCGACCAAGGTGCTGCTGGAGGATATGAGCCCCATCCAGATTTTGGTCTACCGGTTTGTGCTGGGCTATCTGGCCCTCTGGCTGCTGGCGCCCAAGCCCCTGAAGCTGGCCAGCCCAAGGCAGGAGCTGTGGTTCGCGGCGGCGGGGGTGACGGGGATCACCGTATACCAGATGATGGAAAACGTGGCCCTGACCATGACCACCGCCTCCAATGTAGGTGTGATTATCTCCTCTGCACCCCTGTTCACCGGAATTGCCGCCATGCTGGTAAGCCGGGGAAAGGAAAAGCTGAAATGGGGTTTTTACCTGGGCTTTGCGGTATCCATGGTGGGCATCGCTCTGATCAGCTACACTGGCGCGTCGGAGTTTCAGCTGGACTGGCGGGGGGACCTGCTGTCCCTGCTGGCAGCGGTAGTCTGGGCGGTATACTCCGTCGTCGCGCAAAAAATAGGGACCTTTGGCTACCCGACCATTCAGAGCACCCGGCGGATGTTTTTTTATGCCCTGCTGGCTATGATCCCCATGGGGGCCATGACCGGCTTTGAGCTGGATTTGGCTCCGCTGACCAATCTCGCCCACTTGGGCAGCATCTGCTATCTGGGGCTGGGGGCCAGCGCTCTGTGCTTTATGACCTGGAACACCGCCATTCAGCACTTGGGAACGGTCCAAACTACCGTCTATCTGTACTTAAGCCCGGTGATTACCGTGGTCTGCTCCATTTTGGTTCTCAGTGAGGGCGTGACCTGGATGTCCGTGCTGGGGATCGCCTTGACGCTGGCGGGGCTGGTGGTCTCCCAGTGGGGCACTGTTCAGGAGGAAAAGCAGGAGGATACTTCATGTACCGAATCCACATTATGACCCTGTTCCCCGACGTGGTGGGGGATATGCTCTGCGAATCCATTTTAGGCCGGGCCCAGGAGAGGGGCTACATCCGGGTGGACTGCTGGCAGATAAGAGATTTTACCGTCAACAAGCAGCGGCAGGTGGACGACTACCCCTACGGAGGCGGACGGGGAGCAGTGATGCAGGCGGATCCCCTTTACAGGTGCTGGGACCATATCTGTCAGGAGATGGGGGAGCGGCTGCACACCATTTATCTGTCTCCTGCGGGCAGGACCTTCCGCCAGGCGGATGCCCGGCGGCTCCGGGACGAATATTCCCAGTTGATCCTGGTCTGCGGCCACTATGAGGGCATTGACGAGCGATTTATTGAGGAGTGTGTTGACGAAGAAATTTCCCTGGGGGACTTTGTGCTCACCGGGGGGGAGATTCCCGCGATGGCGGTGGCCGACGCGGTGTGCCGCTTGGTGCCTGGGGTGCTGTCCGACCCCTCCTGCTACGAGAACGAAAGCCATTGGAACGGGATGCTGGAGGCCCCCCAATACTCCCGGCCGGAGGTGTGGCACGACCGTGCTGTCCCGCCGATCCTGCTGTCGGGGAACCACGCCAAGGTGGACCAGTGGCGGCGCAAACAGGCCATCGCCCGCACCCGGGACCGCCGGCCGGACCTGTACGCGCAGCTGGACCTGTCCTCCAAGGAGGACAGGAAGCTTTTGCAGGAGCTGGAGGAGGCGGACCATGAGATTTGAACGATTGGCCACCCCGGACGCCGCCATCTATCCCGCAGCTATGGAGCTGTATCGCCTCAGCTTTCCATACCATGAGCAGCGGGAGGCGGCCTCCCAGGCGGAGATTTTAGGCTGGGACGCGTATCATTTCAGCGCGATTTTTGAGGGCGATCAATTTCTTGGCCTGATGCTGTACTGGGATACCGAGAAATTTCTGTATGTGGAGCATTTCTGCATTGTACCGGAAATGCGTGGAAAGCGGTATGGGGAGAAGGCGCTGGAAGAGCTGAAGCGGTTGGGAAAACCCGTTATTCTGGAGATCGACCCGCCGGTGGACGAAATTTCCATCCGCCGGAAGGGTTTTTATGAGCGCGTCCGGTTTGTGGAAAATCCCTATCCGCACAACCATCCCGCCTATCATATGGGCTGTCATCCACACCGGCTGGTGGTGATGTCCGCTCCGGAAGCGCTGTCCGGTGCGCTGTATGAGGAATTTGCCGGATATTTGAATAATGTTGTGATGAAACCCCGGAAACAATTTTGAGATTGAAACATTTCTCTTTACATCCATACAAAGGTATGGTACACTAGATGCAAGAATGTAATTTAAAAAACCATATTTGGAGATGAAGCATATGAGTTTCAAAATTGTGGTAGACAGCTGCTGTGACCTGCCCCCTCAATTTGCCAAGGACCCGTGCTTTACAAAAGTGCCCCTGAGCATCCATTTGGAGGGCAGTACCTTTGTGGATGACGAGACCTTCGACCAGGCGGATCTGCTGTGGGCCATGAAGCAGAGCGAGCGGGCCCCCTCCACCGCCTGCCCCTCTCCCCAGACCTATCTGGACGCGTTCCGGTGCGGCGCGGATGATGTGTACGTGGTTACCATGTCCGCCCTGCTCAGCGGCTCCCACAACAGTGCCCAGCAGGCCAAGCTGCTGCTGGAGGAGGAGAACCCGGAAATCAACGTCCATGTGTTTAACAGCTGCTCCGCCGTGTCCGGCGAGGTGCTGATCGCCCTGAAAATCAAGGAGCTGGCGGAGGCTGGGACCCCCTTCCGGAAGCTGGTGCGGGAGGTGGAGCAGTTTGTTTACCAGATGCAGACCATGTTTGTGCTGGAGAGCTTGGAAAACCTCCGGAAAAACGGCCGCCTGACCAAGCTCCAGGCGGTGATTACCGGGGCGCTGAAGATCAAGCTGTTCATGGGAGCCACCCCGGAGGGGGAGATCTGTAAGCTGGGGCAGGCCCTTTCCATCAAGCAGGCTTTGACCAAGATGGTGGAGCGTATCGCCGCCGATGCGGCCCACATCGGGCGGACGCTGGTGATTACCCACTGCAACTGCCTGGAGCGGGCGTTTCAGGTGAAAGCAATGGTAGAGGCCAAGTGCAAATTTGCCCACATTTTGATTTCGGAGGCCGGGGGAATTACTACTGTCTACGCCTACGACGGCGGGATTGTCGTCGCCTATTAAAAGCACAGAGGAGTCGTTTTTTATGTCAACTACAAGAGAGCAGGCATGGAACCTGCTGACCCGGTATAACAAAGAGCCGTTCCATCTGCGTCACGCCATTACGGTGGAGCACGTGCTGGGTTGGTTCGCCCAGGAGGAGGGGTTTTCTTCCGAAAAGGATTTTTGGAGCATGGTGGGCCTGCTCCACGACCTGGATTTTGAACAGTGGCCGGAGCAGCACTGTGAAAAGTCCCAGGAGCTGATGCAGCAGGCCGGCCTGGAAGAACGGCTGATCCGGGCGGTCGCCAGTCACGGCTGGGGGCATCGAGTTGACATAAAACCAGAACACACAATGGAAAAAGTGCTCTTTGCCACCGACGAGCTCACCGGTCTCATTGGGGCCGCCGCCCTGATGAGGCCCTCCAGGAGCGTGGCGGATATGGAGCTGAAGTCCTTAAAAAAGAAGTTCAAGGATAAAAAATTTGCCGCCGGCTGTTCCCGGGAGGTCATCGCCCAGGGTGCGGAGCTGCTGGGCTGGGATTTGGACACCCTGTTAAGTAAAACCCTCCAGGCTATGCAGGCGGAGGAGGAGGCCATCGAAGCAGCTGTGGCCGCGAGTGCGTGAGATTGAAAAAAATGCAGACCCGTTATGTTAAGGGTCTGCATTTTTTTTACAGCCAGTCCGCAATCACATCCTCCGCAGCGGCGGGCCCCACCAGGTTGTCCACCAGAAGGGTTAAAAGCTCGTCAATCCGGCTGGCGCTGGTGGTGATCCGGCGGACCTGGACGGAGGGGCCGGCCTCTTCCCAGATATGTACGCCGTAGTTTTCCAGAGAGATGGTCTCTCCGTCCAGGAGGTCCACCGTAATGGCATAGTGAAACGTACGGGAATTTCCAACATCATCCTTCAAATTCCGTGTAGCAATCGTCAATTCCGACATTTTGTACTTCTCCTTTCAATCTCCGTTTTTCATACACATTATATTGTGTTTGTGTGGAAAAGGGAAGAAAAACTTTTCGCAAAAAAAACAAAAAACCGACACGATTCGAGCCAAACAGAGGATTGCTTGGAATCGAAATGTCGGTTTTTGCAGGATGAAAGTGGAAAAATCAGAGAATATTTTCCAACGTGGGCTGTTCCAGCTCCACAAGCAGCCGCAGCTGGGCTGCCAGCTGGGCGTTGGCCGCCACATATTGGTCCATTTCCTCCAGCTGAAGATACTGCCGCACGGCTTGGATGGAGAAGAGGACCTGGTCGATATCCCGATGGTTCATGGTGGCATGGAGATGAAACTTGTGGTTTTCCCAGGTGGAAAAAACCTCTTCCGAGATCTGCCGGGCTTGGCCCCAGTCCTCCTTTTCTTCCACAAGGTCCTGGGCATTCTCCAGGCTGACGGCCATATCCTCCAAATAATCAATCGCGGAGAGGCCCTGCCAAAGCGTGGCTCCCAGCAGCAGCGCCAGAATGGCGCAGGCAATCCAAAGCCGCTTCACTGAGGGTCCTCCTTTCGGGCCAGATAAATGGCGTCGTCCTCATCCAGCGTCATGAGAAAGACCGACTGGGGAGAGGAGCACCCCCTCTGGGCCAGCTGCTTGTTCAGCCAGTCCAGATTGCGGCCCCGCGCCCGTAAATTGCGCTCCAGCAGGTGGCCGTCGCTAATGAGGATCAATGGCAGCCCGCCTTCCGGGCAGGCAATGTCCAGCTGCTGGGCGGTAACGGGCCTTTGATTGGCGTAGGGGAGGACCGAAAGCTGGCCGTTGGTCTCTAAAATGGCATATTTGATTAGGGACAGGTCTGTGTAGCCCTGAATACGCAGCTCTTCCAGCAGCTCGTCCACTGTAAGCCGGGTCCGGCGCATCTCCGCTTGGTCAAATTTGCCCGCCCGGATCACCACGCTGGGCCGTCCGCACAGGATGGCCCGCAGTGTGATGCTCTTCATGGTGGCTACGGAGAAGATCATGGTCAGGGAGAGCAGCGTCAAAATGGGAATCACGCCGGAAAGCAGAGGGATGCCCTGGTCCTGCATGGGGACGGAGGCCAGGTCGGCAATCAGCAGGGACAGCACCAGCTCCGAGGGCTCCAGCTCGCCCACCTGGCGCTTTCCCATCAGGCGGATGCCGGTAATGATAATCAGATAGAGGATAAGGGTTCGGGAAAATGTGGTAAACATAACGACCTCTTTTCTGCGTCTGCGCGAGGCATGAATCTGCCGTCAGTTTACCCAAAATTTTTGGAAGTTATTCTGAATCCTCCGGGGGCAGGGGCTCGTCGTGGGTGACCGTGTCGAAGAAATCCTTGTTCTCCAGGGTGGCGTTGCGATGCTGGAAAATGTCGATAATCAGGGGATAGAGGACAATGGCTACCAATCCGCCGGAAAAGCCATTGTTGTATAAATTCATGCCCGCCACCGGCGAACTGGTAAACAGGACCACCGCCGAGTGGAGAAAGCCCGCCAGAACGCCATAGGGCCAGCCGAAATAGCCGGAGATGGGAGCCAGCGTGGTGCAGAACAGAACGGCCAGCTGGGTGGTGCTGTCGTCCAGCGACCAGCGCATCACTACGCTTCCCAAAAGTACGCCCGCCATCACGGGGAGAATGTTCCGGGCGTGCTTTCCGAAGGCAGAAAAGCCCATAATGGTGAGGATTCCGCCGATTGTGGGGCCATTTAAGTCGCCGCCGGTGACCAAAAGTACGGTGGTACCGATCAGTCCGTTGACCCCCATGTTGACCAGAACCGGGCCGGGGCCGAACATCCGCAGAAAGTCACTGGGGGCCCGGCCACTGGTTTTCAGCAGCAGCTGATAGCCCGCCCAGACGGCCCAGACCGGCTTGCGGCAAGCGAACAGGCCCAGTAAAATCAGCAGCAGGCAGAGCCCGCCAATCAGGGGCGCAAACAGCCGGTTGAGGCCCACTGCCCAGTTGTACTGGATGGTGGGGTCGGCCCCCAGAGAGGCCATCACCGGGACAAGCATCATGGCCACCAGTCCGCAGGCAAAGCCCACGTTGTAAAGGTTCATGCCGTTTTGGACCTTATAAGTATAGGCCGAGAGGGGGCCCATCACAAAGCCAATGCCCACCCCCACCAGTACACCCAGAGGGATGCTGCCCCAGCCGTTGTCCAGGGCGATATAGCTGATAATCGGGGAGAGCGCAGTTGACATAAGGCTGATATAGGCGAATTTACCAAAGGACACCCGCCGGGTTTTGCAGTACAGCCATGTGCCGGCCAGAATGGGCCAGATGTTCACAAAATTCTTTCCAAACAGGGAAAATCCGGCCATCAGACCCACGACGACCAAAGTGGTGCCATTGAAGGGCTCTCCGGAGTAGTGGAGGATGAAAACCGTGATGGCGGTGACGATGGCGGAGTTGACCAGGGCTGCTCCGGGGCCTGCAATGCGGACGTAGTCGGTAATCAGTGCGTCTTCCGTCAAAATAATGGTGCGCAGGCCGGAAAAAATGTGGGCCGGAGTGTCCAGGCAGAAGCCGGCCAGCAGGATGAGAATGGCAAAGGCCAGCAGATCCGGGTACATCTGTTCATAGCGGGGGCGGGAACGGGGCATAGGCGCTCCTCCTTTTGGGTTAAAATTTTTCCTGGAAATAGGTTCTGGTCTGCTGGGCGTTCCGGGCGATCTCTGCGGAGAGGGCCTGAAAGGAGTCAAATTTCCGCTCCCCCCGGAGCCGCTGGAAAAATTCCATCCGGATGGTCTGGCCGTACAGATCCCCGTTGAAGTCCAAAATAAATCCCTCCACGGTGACCCGCCCGTCGTTGTCCCGGACGGTGGGCCGGACCCCCACGTTGGTCACGGCGGCGTAGGAGGCCCCGCCGAAGTGGACTTGGGTGGTGTACACCCCGAAGGCGGGGATAATCACGCCCTCGGGAATGTGCAGGTTGACCGTGGGGAAGCCGATGGCGCTGGTCCCCAGGTTCTTGCCGTGGGCCACCCGGTTGGTGAGGGTGTGGGGGTGGCCATAAAACTGGTTGGCCCGGGCCATCTCCCCCTGGGCGATGAGGGTGCGCAGGTAGGTGGAGGAAACAGTAATGCCGTCCTGCTCCACCTTGCCGATGATGTCGCAGCCCACGCCCAGCTGGCCGCATACCTCCTGAAGCCGCTGAGGGTTGCCCTTGCCCATATAGCCGAAGTGGAAGTCGTGTCCGGCGACCACATGGACCGCGTGGAGCTGCTTGACCAGATATTCGGTGATAAAATCCCGCCAGTCCATCCTCATCATGCCGTCAAAGGGGGAAACGACCACCTCCTGAATGCCATAGTAGTGCCGCATGAGCCAGATCCGGTCCTCCACGCTGCTGAGCAGGGGGACGTTCTGGCCGGTGATGGCTGCGCCTGGGTGGCGGTCAAAGGTAAAGGCGCAGGCGGCGGCGTCCAGCCGCTGGGCGGCGTTGGCGACAGCCCGGAGCAGCGCGCCGTGCCCGTTGTGAACGCCGTCAAAAAAGCCAAGGGCGATCACGCGTTTTGTCTGTTCCATATTAAACCTCGAAAAAACTTTTGATTGTCTTTAATTTGCCCTGCTCCAGCTGGCAAAGGGCCAAAAACTGCCGGGACTGGCCATAGACCCGATAAATCCCTTCCGGGGTTCCGGGCAGGGGGAGGGTCATGCCGTTGCGGATTTTTTTCTCCCCGGCGGGCTCCAGGTCCAGGGCGGGGTGCTGGGTGAACAGGGTATCCACGCCTAGAAGCAGGGCGGCGGGGTCCTGGCAGGCCTGGATTTCCTCCAGGGTCACGGCCTGCTGTAGTGTAAAGCCAGATGCCTTGACACGGCGCAGAGTGCTCATGGTCCCGCCGCAGCCAAGCTTTTGGCCGATGTCGTGGCACAGGGTCCGCACGTAGGTGCCCTTGGAGCAGTGCACCCGCAGGACAAATTCACTGGGGCCGGTCTGGTCCTCCACGGTTAAGCTGTGGAGGGTGACCGGGCGGGGAGGGCGGTCCACCTCCCGGCCTTTCCGGGCCAGCTCGTAGAGCTTTTTTCCCTGAATTTTTATGGCGGAGTACATCGGAGGAACTTGTAAAATCTCCCCCTGAAAAGCGGAGAGGACTGCCTCCAGCTGCTCCCGGGAGACTTGAACCGGATTTTGGGACAAAATCTCCCCGGTGACATCCTGGGTGTTGGTGACCACCCCCAGCCGCAGGCCGGCGATATATTCCTTGTCCCCCTGGGCGGCAAATTCCACCGCCCGGGTGGCCCGGCCCAGGAACACAGGGAGCACACCGGTGGCCATGGGGTCCAGAGTGCCCCCGTGGCCCACCCGTTTTTCGTGAAAAATGCCTCGCAGCTTGGCGCACACGTCCATGCTGGTCCACTCCTGGGGCTTATCAACGATCAAAATCCCGTTAGCCATTGCGCACCGCCTGAATTGCGTCCAAAACCCGCTGGCGGGCCTCCTCCATGGTGGCGCAGAAGGCGGCTCCCGCCGCCGCCGCGTGGCCGCCGCCCCCCAGCAGGGCGCAGATTTTGCTGGCGTTCAGGTCGCCGGGGTCGGTGCGCACGGAAATTTTAATCTGTCCGTCAACCGTCTCTTTCAGGGTGACGCCATTTTTGACACCCTCAATCTGCCCCACGAAGGCGGAGATGTTGTCCATATCTCCCTCATCGGCCCCCACCTCGTCAATCATGGCCCGGGTGAGAAAGACCAGGGCGGTCTCACCGCCGTCCCTCAGCTCCACGCCTGCGGTGAGCAGGCCCTCCAGCTTCAGGCGCTTGAAGGATTTGGAGCGGAAATGCTTCCGGTTGACGGGGTACACGTCGATGCCGGTCTCCATCAGGGCGGCGGCTACCCGGTGGGTGGCGCTGGTGGTATTGCTGTACACGAAGCAGCCGCAGTCGGTGGACACTGCCACATAGAGGGGGAGGGCGGTCTGCTGGGACAGCGGCCCCCACTGCCGGACAATGTCATAAATCAGCTCCCCGCAGGCGGCCCGCTTGGGGTCCAGACAGGTGTTTTGGGCATAAAACTCCTGGGAAGGGTGGTGGTCGATGGTCAAATCCACCCGCTCCAGATAAATCTGCGCGTTTTTGGGAAACAGGCTCCGGGCCGCCAGGTCCACCGCCACCACGAAGTCGGGGGCGTAGTCCGGGGGGGCGGTGAGGCCCTCCAGGCAGGGGGCGAGCTGGGGGATGGCCTCGGTATTTTCCAGCACATAGGCGGTTTTGCCCTGCTCCCGGAGGGCTTGGCACAGCCCGGCGGCGCAGCCGACGGTGTCTCCGTCCGGGCGCAGGTGAGTCAAAATCAGGAACCGGTCCCGCTCCAGCAGCCACTGGGCCGCCTGCTCATAGGTCATATCCTTCACTGGTCTTCCTCCAAGTTGATGTTCGCGTTGGCGGGATTTGCGGGCTTGACGATCTCCGGGTCCCGGAGCATTTCCAAAATGCGGGCCCCCTGGTCAATGGAGCCGTCCAGCACAAAGGAGAGCTCCGGGGTGTTGCGCAGCCGGAGGTTGCGGCCCAGCTCCCGGCGCAGGTAGCCGGAGGCGGAGGTAAGGCCCTTGAGCACCTGAGACGCGTCCCGGGGATTGAGCATACTGATATAAATTTTCGCGTATTTCAGATCCGGGGTGGCCTCCACAGCGGTGACGGAGATCATTCCGGAGACACGGGGGTCCTTTACCGTGGGGATCAGGGCGGACATTTCCCGCTGGATTTCCTCATTGATGCGGCCAATTCGATTGCTTGCCATATAAGCTCTCCTTTGCATAAACGTATGGGGGCGGGCGAAACTCGCCCGCCCCCATGGTTCTATTATACTTCAATTTGCTCCATAATAAAGGCCTCAATAATATCGCCCTCTTTGATATCCTGGAACTTTTCAATGGTGATACCGCACTCGTAGCCGGAGGCGACCTCCTTCACGCTGTCTTTAAAACGCTGAAGGGACGCCAGATTGCCGTCGTGAATGATGATGCCGTCCCGCACCAGACGCATCTGGGCGTTGCGCTGCATTTTGCCCTCCAGCACGTAGCAGCCGGCCACGATGCCCACGCCGGTGATCTTGAACACGCTGCGCACCTCGGCCCGGCCCAGCTCCACTTCCCGGAACTTGGGAGCCAGCATACCCTTCATAGCGGTTTCAATCTCGTTGATGGCGTCGTAGATCACCCGGTACATCCGCATATCCACGCCCATCCGGGGGGCGGAGTCCTTGGCGTTGCTGTCCGGACGGACGTTGAAGCCCACGATGATGGCCCCGGAGGTACTCGCCAGCATCACGTCGCTCTCGCTGATGGCGCCCACGGCACAGTGGATAACCCGGACCCGGACCTCTTCGTTGGACAGTTTTTCCAGAGAAGATTTGACCGCCTCGGCGGAGCCCTGCACGTCGGCCTTGACGATGACGTTGAGATTTTTCATCTCGCCGGCCTGGATGTGGCTGAACAGGTCCTCCAAAGTGACCTTGCCCACGGAGCTGCTGACAGCCATCTTGTTCTCGTGCTTGCGCTGCTCCACCAGCTCCCGGGCCATGCGCTCGTCGGCTACAGCGTGGAAGTCGTCGCCTGCTCCGGGGACCTCGCCCATACCGATGATCTCCACCGGGACGGAGGGACCGGCGGCATCTACTTTCTGGCCCTTGTCGTTGGTCATGGCGCGGACACGGCCCACAGCGGTGCCGGCGATAATCACGTCGCCCTGGCGCAGCGTACCATTTTGGACCAGAAGGGTGGCCACGGGACCGCGGCCCTTGTCGAGACGGGCCTCAATGACCGCGCCGTGGGCGGTGCGGTTGGGGTTGGCCTTCAGTTCCCGCATTTCGGCGGTGAGGACCACCATATCCAGCAGGTTGTCAATGCCCTGGCCGGTTTTGGCGGAGATGGGGCAGATAATGGTTTCGCCGCCCCAGTCCTCGGGCACCAGCTCGTATTCGGTGAGCTGCTGCATGATCCGGTCGGGGTTGGCGGTGGGTTTATCCATCTTGTTGATGGCCACGATGATGGGAATCTCCGCCGCCTTGGCGTGGTTGATGGACTCAATGGTCTGGGGCATGATGCCGTCGTCGGCGGCCACCACCAGGATGGCCACGTCGGTAATCATAGCGCCCCGGGCCCGCATGGCGGTGAACGCCTCGTGGCCGGGGGTATCCAGGAAGGTGATGGGCTTGCCGCTCACGTCCACCTGATAGGCGCCGATATGCTGGGTGATGCCGCCGGCCTCGCGGTCAACCACGTTGGCGTTGCGGATATAGTCCAGCAGGGAGGTCTTGCCGTGGTCCACGTGGCCCATGACCACCACCACGGGAGCCCGGGGGGTCAGATCCTCCTCTTTGTCCTCAGACACGTCGATCAGCTTTTCCTCAATGGTGACAATGACCTCTTTTTCCACCTTGCAGCCCAGCTCCATAGCCACCAGGGCGGCGGTGTCGTAGTCGATAATCTCGCCCAAAGAGGCCATGACGCCCATTTTCATGAGGGTTTTGACCACCTCGGCTCCGGTTTTCTTCATCCGGCTGGCCAGCTCGCCCACGCCGATCTCGTCGGGGATGAGCACCTTGAGGGGGGCCTTTTTGGCAATCTCCAGCTGGAGGCGGCGCAGGCGGTCCTGCTCCTCCTGGCGGCGCTTGTTGCCCGGACCGCCCTGGCGGCCCCGCTGGCGCTGGGCGTTGCGGCCCTGGAACTTCTGCTTGCCGCCCCGGTCCTGCTGGCGCTGGTCGGTGAAGGACTCCAGCCGCTCGTCGTATTTGTCCAGGTTGACGTTGCCGCCCTTCCGGGTGTCCACCACCTTTTTCTCCGGCACCCGGGATTTCGGCGCGGCGGCGGGGGAGGGGGAGGGGGCGGCGGCCTCCTTGGGCTTTTCGCCCTTGGGGGGAGCGGCGGGCCCTTTGGGCGCATCCGGCTGCTGCTTGGGGGCGGACTTTTTTCCTCCCCCCTTGGGGGCGGGCTTCTCCGGCTCCGCCTTGGGCTCGTGGTACACGTCGGCATAGACCGACTCGATGGAGTCAATCTGATTGTTCTGGGTCAGGTAGTCAAAGACAATGGACAGCTCCACGTCGTTCAGGGGCTGCATATGGTTCTTGGGGGGATGGCCATGGTTGGTCAAAATCTCCATGATCTCCTTGGAGGGGATCTCTTTTCCGCCCCGTTTAAAATCTTTGGCTACTTTATGGATCGGGTACTTTATCATCATAGCAAAAGCCACCTCTTTCTTAGCGTTTCTGCCGCAGCTGCTGGGCCGCAGGGATGTATTGGGGGTCCTCCTGGGCCAGCTTACCGGCCAGAGAAGCCGCGAACCCCTTGTCTGTCAGGGCCAGCATGGCGCAGCTGCTTCGGCCCAAAGCGAACCCCAGCTCCTCCTTGGTTGTGGGGAGCGTGAGCTGCAAAACCTGGCCCGCCTGGCCGAAATGGGCCGCCCGGCGGCAGGTGTTGGGGGCCGCGTCCGCCGCGAGCAGGATCAGCCGGGCCTTTCGGGCCCGGGCGGCCGCCCCCACCGGTTCCTCTCCGATCTCCAGCCGTCCGGCCTTTTTGGCCAGACCCAGAAGCCGGAGGATTGGTTCATGATTCATCGGGCGGCACCTCCCTGATCTGCTCCTCCAGAGCGTCAAACACCTGGGGGGGGAGGGTGAGCGCAAAGGCCCGCTCCAGCGCCTTGGACTTTTGAGCCCGCTTCAAACAGGACTCCTGGGGGCACAAATAGGCCCCCCGCCCGGGCTTCTTTCCCCGAAAATCCAGGGAAATCTCGTTCTCCGGGCTTTTGACCACCCGGATCAGCTCCTGTTTCGGCTTCATCTCCCGACAGCCCACGCATTGGCGCATCGGCGTCTTTTTCGGCATATTTGATCCCTCCCTTTCCCGGTGTTGGGGTTTATTCCTCGGTGGATAACGCTTCTTCGTTTTCTTCCGGTTCCATTCCGGTTTCCGGCTCCGCTTCAAGCTCCGGCTCCGGCTCTTCTGGCTCGGGGATGGGCTCCGGCGGGGCGGAAGCGGGCTTGATGTCGATCTTGAAGCTGGTCAGCTTGGCTGCCAGCCGGGCGTTCTGGCCCTCCTTGCCGATGGCCAGAGAGAGCTGGTCGTCGGGGACCACCACCCGGCAGCTCTTGCCGTCGGGCAGGGGAGTGACGCTGAGTACGTCGGCGGGGGAGAGGGCGGCGGCGATGTACTCCGCCGGGTCCTCACTGTATTGTATGATGTCCACCTTTTCGTTTTTCAGCTCGGAGAGCACGTTGTCGATCCGCTGGTGCCGGGGGCCCACGCAGGCGCCGATGGCGTCCACGTTGGGGTCGGCGGACCACACCGCCAGCTTGGTCCGGGAGCCCGCCTCCCGGGCGATGGACTTGACCTCCACGGTGCCGTCGTAAATTTCCGGCACCTCCAGCTCAAACAGCCGCTTGACTAATCCCGGGTGGGTCCGGGAGATGAGCACCTGGGGCCCCTTGGTGGCCCGGCGGACCTCCACCACGTAGACCTTCAGCCGCTGGCCCTCCCGGTAGACCTCGCCCTTCACCTGCTCGTTGGTTCCCAGGTAGGCGTCGGTACTCTCCGGGCCGGAACCCAGCCGCAGGGCCACAGAGCCGGTGCGGGGATCAATCCGGGTGACCGTACCGGTGAGAATTTCCCGCTCCTTAGAGGAGAATTCGTCGTAAATCATGCCCTGCTCTGCCTCCCGGATGCCCTGAATGATGACCTGGCGGGCGGTCTGGGCGGCGATGCGGCCCAGGCTCTTGGGCTTGATCTCAATGCGGATCACGTCCCCCAGCTGGGCGTGGGGGAGGGAGTTGCGGGCTTCATCCAGGCTGATTTCCGTGCCGGGATTGTCCACCTGCTCCACCACGTCTTTTTTCAGAAACATACGCACGGTGCTGGTGTCCGGATTGGCCTCCACGGTGAGGTTATCGCCTACCCCCTCATGGTCCTTCCGGTAGGCGGAGACCAGAGCCTGGGTGATTTTTTCCATCATATAGCCGGGCTTAATGCCCTTTTCCTGCTCAATCTGAGTGATGGCCGCGAAGAATGCGGGGCCGTCCAGCTCAGGATTGTTGGTGTTTTTTACTTTCCTAGCCACTGTCTTTCCCTCCTAGTATCTATGAAAAGCGGGGGTAGAGCCGGACCTGGGCCACATCCTGCTTTTCCAAGGTGAACTGTGCGCCGTTTTCCTCCAGGGTGAGCCGGCCATCCTGGGTATAGCCGCGCAGGATGGCCACGCAGCTTTTGCGGCCGTCCCGGGCCTTGTAAAATTTTATTTCTACTTCCTCTCCTATAAACCGGTCCAAGTGCTCGGGCTTTTTTAAAACCCGGTCCGCGCCGGCGGAGGAGACCTCCAGCACATAGCTGTCCTGGATGGGATCAGCTTCGTCCAAGGCGTCGGACAGGGGGCGGGAAACCGCCTCGCAGTCCTGGATGGACACGCCGCCCTCTTTATCAATATAGACCCGCAGAAAATAGCTTCCGGCCTCCTTGACGTATTCCACATCCCATAACGTACAGCCGGCCTGCTCCACAAAAGGGAGGGCCAGGTCTGCGGTGATCTGGGTGACCTTTGCCATAAAAAACCTCCTCAACAAAACGCTTCTGGCGCAGCTCATGTAAAAAGAGCGGAGCCGCCCGGCCCCACTCTTTCATCCAATCCTTACATTTGATTCTGGGCTTACTATACCACATTTTTTCGGGAATTGCAAGGGTTTGTCAAAAATTTTTTTCCAGTTTGCCCCGCTGGGGCGCGATTTTTATATTGAGTATTGTGCCGGATTGTGCTAAAATATAGGGCCAGTGTATAAAATAGGGTGAGAATGCTTTTCCTGCTTTAAAGGAGTTGTGTAGTATCCATGAAAATTGTCGTACTGGCCGGCGGGCTTTCGCCGGAGCGCAACGTGTCCCTGTCCTCGGGGACCATGGTGTCGGAGGCCCTTCGGGCCAAGGGACACCGCACCGCTATGGTGGATCTGTTTTTCGGCGTGGAGGACGGCGTGGAGCTGGAGTCCCTCTTTGACGCGCCCCTGCCCCAGGCGTATAAGCGCGTCAGCCCCCATGCCCCGGACCTGAAGGCCATCCGGGCCAGCCGGAAGGACCAGAGCCCCAGCGCCATCGGCCCCCGGGTTCTGGAGCTGTGCCAAACGGCGGACCTGGTCTATCTGGCCCTCCACGGGGCCTGCGGGGAGGACGGCCGGGTCCAGGCGGCACTGGATCTGCTGGGAGTACCCTATACAGGCTCGGGCTGTCTCAGCTCCGCCATCGCCATGGATAAGGATTTGACCAAGCGGCTGGTGGCGGACCGGGTGACCACCCCCCGGTGGCGGACGGTCCAGGTTACGCCGGAGAACCTGGAGCAGCTGGCCCAGGAGACGGAGCTGCCCGTGGTGGTGAAGCCCATCGACAGCGGCTCTTCCATCGGGGTGTACATTGCCAAAACCCGAGAGGAGCTGACCCGCGGCCTGGAGGAGAGCATCCGGCTGGGGGGGCGCACCGTGCTGGAGCAGTACATTCAGGGCCGGGAGATTCAAGTGGCCGTTTTGGACGGAAAGGCCCTGCCCTCCATTGAGATTATCCCAAAAGACGACAGCTTTTACGACTACGAGAACAAGTATCAGCCCGGCATGGCCCAGGAGGTCTGCCCGGCAGAGATTCCCCCGGAGTGGGAGGCCCGGCTGGGCCGGGACGCTCTGGCGGTATTTGAAACCATCGGTCTGTCGGTGTACGCCCGGGCGGACTTTATTGTCACCCCCGACGGCACCCCGTACTTTTTGGAGATCAACACCCTGCCCGGCATGACCCCCACCAGTCTGGTTCCCCAGGAGGC
>CAJUPG010000037.1 GCA_910588455.1 uncultured Oscillospiraceae bacterium | reverse complement strand
ATGCTTTGCGGCCTGCCAGAACTTTTTCCTGGCAGGCCGCTTTTCGACAAGCTGAATTCTGCAACACTGTTGCAGAATTATTTTTGCTCGGTCTGCCAGCCTGCCGTTTCATAGCGTCCAGCTTCATTTTATAGGCAAACGCCTTTTCTGATGGTAAGACCTGCTCCCGCTGGAGGTTGCTGTCCACCATGATAATGATGGCTTCATCATCGGTCAGCTCCCGGACGATGCAGGGTACTGTGGGCAGCTCCGCCAATTCCGCCGCCCGCTTGCGCCGGTGGCCGGACACCATTTGATAACTGCCGTCCGGCATGGGACGTACCAGGGAGGGCACAAGAATACCGTGCTGTTTCACGCTGTCCGCCAGTTCCGTCATACTCTCGTCCATCCGCACCTTGAACGGGTGGTCGGGGAAGTCGCTGATTTCAGCGGTGGGGAGGTCGGTCACATAGCTGCGCTGGGCATTGTCCCGTTCCTCCTGGGTAGTGAACATACTATCGACTGAGGTCAGAAGTCCGGCTGCGCTGCTTTTCGCCAATCTTCAACACCTCCTTTGTCAGACTGCGGTAGGCTTCCGCCGCCCGCCCCCTGGGTTCATGCTGGAAAATGCTCTTGTCTGCCGTGCTGACCTCCGCCAGCCGCACCGTTGCCGGGATCACCGCGTCCATCACGGGCAGGTGTTTCCCAAAGTTCGATTTGACGGTGGCAACAATATCCTTGCGGAAGTTGGTTTCATTCGCCATTGTCAGGAACACGCCGCCGATTTTCAGCTTTGGGTTGATCTGCCGCTGGATGCTCCGCACGGTGCCCACCAACTCCGTCATATCCTCCGCCGCCAGATAGTCTGCCTGGACGGGGACAAGCACATAATCCGACGCGGACAGGGCGTTGATGACCAGCATACCCAGCGAGGGGCGGCAATCCAGCAGAACATAGTCATAATCCCGCTTCACGCTGTCCACATACTGCCGTAACACCGTTTCCCGGCTCATCACGTTCACCAGCCCCACCTCCACGGCGGACAGGCTGCGGTTTCCCGGCACAAAGTCAAAGCCCTCATGGTGGTGCATGATCTCCGGGTGGTCGCGGGGCATTGTCCCGGCCACAACGTCGTTCATGGCGTTGGCAAGGGTCAGGGGCAGGTCGTGGGGCTTGCGCTGGCCCAGCATCTTGGTCAGGTCGCCTTGGGGGTCTACATCCAGCAGGAGAACTTTCTTTCCTTTCAGCGCAAGACCGGCCCCCAGGTTGTAGACGGTCGTGCTTTTGCCAACTCCGCCCTTTTGATTTGCTACGCTTATCACTTTCGGTTTCGCCATTTTTGGGGTTCCTCCTTTCATAGATTTAGCCGCCTGCGGCGAAACAGACGGCTATGTACGGGCATAGAAAAAGCCGCCTTTTCCATGCAGAAAAGACGGCTTATCCAGTCGGGCGATATGTGATTTTAGGGGGCTGTTCAAAGGGCGGCGCTGTACCGTATGTCCGCATTTCCCCACGTTTTGTCGTATCAAAACTCATTTCTTGGCAGCAAATTCGTAGTAATTGGTGGTTTCTGCTGTTAAAATTCGGTGGGAATGCGCTGTTTCACAAGGGTTTGCCGGTTCTTACAAAATATTTTTGGACAAATCCCTTATATGTTTTGCTGTCGTATGAAGTGGCACTCGTCTAATTCTTTATGTATGGCAGATATAATACTAAGCATATTGATGGCATGATCCTCGTCAATTGCCCATTTAATCTTCAACTCATGTGCAGTAACATTCCGAACAGAATAGTTTATTCCCAATAGTAACTCTTTAAGACCACGATGCTGATTTTTTTCACTACTGGTTCTAAGTGTATTCAAAACAACGGCAGGTTTTTCCATGCTAAAAGCCCGTTCAATCAATTGGGTTCCATCTAATTCTAACCCTGTTTCCACTGAGATTCTATCTGTTAGGCTTTTGGCAGCCTCGTGTACTGCATGGAAATAATTTTCTTGCAATAGTTCTTCTTTGCAACACTTCATTACTTCTGAATGCATATGCAAATCATATAGCTTTTTACTTAACTGAGAAGCTCGCCTCCGCGCTTCGGAAACTGAGTTGGCCATTGTTACCTGCACATATCTATTCTCATTATTGAGTTGTATCCCCTTTAATGCCAACACTTCATTTATTTTCGTTCGCATGACAGAATGAGCTTCAGGAGCATCTAACCATCGTGATGGTTCTAATGCCTCTGAAATAAAAGCGTACACGCAGTTAGAGCTCTTAGAGCGATTACATTCCTCTGCCAGAGAGTTAAATATTCTTATTCTCT
Organism: uncultured Oscillospiraceae bacterium; assembly: GCA_910588455.1. Taxonomy (GTDB): domain Bacteria; phylum Bacillota; class Clostridia; order Oscillospirales; family Oscillospiraceae; genus Lawsonibacter. The sequence continues at coordinate 17,149 of CAJUPG010000037.1, read as the reverse complement.
TGGTTCCATTAGGCCACGCATCTGGAATATGACAAAGCAAAAGCAATCTACCTATTTCGCTTCCTGTAAATCCAGTTGAAGTATCTCCTAAAATATTGGATATGCTCTCTAACTCAGCGTTATTGAACGCAGGAAAAACTGACATCTATTATCCCCCTTCTACTTAGGATTAGCACAATTTCATATGGTACAAAAATGAATTTTCCGATGTCTAAAGCTCCTATACATATCAATATTTTTTTCAATTCCTAACTTATCCACAAACATTTCTTCATCAATGTATGCTTCAGAATAAAGCTCATAAAGCAATATCCAAGAATTGGCCTTACTTCTTATTTGATCTATTAGCTTTTCTGACAGCAGATCTTTCCTTAACAACATTACCTGGGCAAGTTCATTATCACTATCAACAAGTTTCTCGACAATCTGATCGTCTTTCTTTATATGTGTTGTTTGGATCAAAAGGTATAGAAGCCATATCACTTCAAGGTCATGTTTACAAACGATTTGATAAGACAGCATTGACGTGATAATTTCAATATCTTTTTCCTCCAAAGGAAGTTTATCCTTGTTCACAATGAGAAGTGAGCAAGCTTTTGAAAGCGACCGCTCGTTGTTCGCTATTATACTGAGGAGATACGCTTTAAACAAAGGACACTCTATTGTGACTGTCCTTGATTCTATTGCTTTTAATATATAACGGATGGCACCTTTAACTCCATTCTTTTCCATAAGAAAAAATGTATTAAAAAGTTCCATCAATTCCTGTTGGTTCATGTTATCTCGCAATCGGCTATCTAACAATTTTTCAAAATTTTCTTCTACATAATATGGAAAATCAATAAGCTCAGTTTTTTCTGAATTCAAGAAAAAACCGTATTGTTTTAGTATCTTTTCAAACACACTAATAATTTCTTTTTCCTCATGGCGATATAAATACACTTCATAATCATCAACGTACCTTGAGAAATGGATGCCTACTGCTTCCAGTTCTAAATCAATTCGAGTCAAAATTGCTTCAACAATTATCTTCGACAGCAAAGGTCCAACTAACAAACCATTAGTTCTGTTTAAATTTTGCTTGCGTATTGCCACATCTAATTTACTGTATTTTTTATATTGCTCTGAAGCTGTTTCTTCTCCTCGTTTTTGATTTTTCCGATATTCCTGCTCTGCAATTTCCACACCAAGAAAGATAGCTGGTATCATATGCATATAGAAACTGGAAAAACAATTTGATATATCCAATTTTAAAATCTGACGTGCCCCTGCCGCCCGGATTAATTTTTTTTCGATATTTTCAATATATTGCGTAGGAATAGGCTGTCCCATCTCTGGATGATTTTCGTATGCCTGCTCATGGCGAATAATACTATCATCCTGACCTAAAATGGGAGAAAATGAGGCATTGCTTTGTTCCGCAAATTCAATCAAATCTTTTATCAGATTTTTTTCGTTGATATAATTGTGCGCAGCAATATAAGCTCCAATTTCAGGAAGAGATATAATCCTTCTTGCATCATTGCCATTAAATCGGCTCATTGTAAACGTATAGGGAGCAACTACATCACAATTCGCAGGTGCTGGACATTTGAATACGTCAATATTTAACTGAAAGCAAGGTGGAAGATATTCAGAGAAAAAACCTGTTTGGGCAATATTTTCCCCAATAATTCTGTAATCTCTCATAATACGCCCTCTTACAATATAATTTGGTTGGATTTCTCAATAACCAAGGGAAAGATACAACTTCCATCATGCAATCTCTTTGATATTATTATATTTTACCATAAAAAGAGTGCCGTAGCAAGATGGTACAAGTTAGGCAAGTAAATTTTGCAGTAACTGATACCTGAGCAATGTCGCACTAAAGGTCTGTATCCAGTAATAGAACATTTTATCACTAATTGTATAGATTTAGTTGTCTGCGGTGCAACGGCCAGCTATGGTATGGGTATGGGAAAAGCGCCGGTTGTCACACCAGCGCCCTTATCGGATATGTTCAATTAGTGAAATGTGTTTGCCTGCTACCCAAAAACCTTGATTTCATGCGGGTTTGCAGGACTGTCGTTATGAATACTCGGACCACGTCGGAGCAAAGTCCGCTTTGCTCCGGCGATTTTTTATCAAAATCGCCATCCGCTCCGCTCCCTTGCTCCTCCTCTCCAAACCGGACCCGCTCTGCTGGGCTCCGGTTTGGTTTTTGGGTGCGGACCTGGCTGCTTTGGCGTTTTTATGCTGTATGAAGGACCGGAATCCGGGCATACTTTGGAAAAGAAGTCTGGAGGAGGGTTTTATATGCTGGTCAAGGATTTGATGAATCCCAGCGTGGTCAGCGTCCAGCCGGAGGATTCAGTGGCCCTGGCGGCCCAGCTGTGCAGCCGGCACAACGTTGGCGTTTTGCCTGTGTGCGGAGAGGACGGGCGGCTGCGGGGCGTAGTGACCGACCGGGATATTGTGCTGCGGTGCGTGGCGGCGGAGGAGGACCCGGCCCGGACTCCGGTGCGGGAAATCATGAGCCGGGGGTGCGCGTCGGTATCGCCGGAGGACGACTGCCGGGAGGCCACCCGGGTTATGGGCCGGCAGCAGGTGCGCCGCCTGCCGGTGGTGGACCAGGGCAGGCTGGTGGGCATCGTCAGCCTGGGAGATCTGGCCCGGAGCAGCCGGTTTGACATGGAGGCCGCCAAGGCGCTGAGCGATATTTCGGAAAATATCATCCGGCTGTAGCGGCCGCCCGGAGGGGCGGCCCCCCGCTTTTGTTTGACAAAGCCCACCCGCTGCTGTACACTATTATAAAAGAGAAAGGTTGGTGCTTGGAATGAAAGGCTTGTATATGCGCCTCTCCGCCGCCCTTCTGGTGGTTGTGCTCTGCGGCTACGCACCGGCCGGCGGGGGACAGTCCCTCCCGCCACCGGAGACCTCCCAGCCCAGGGCGGATGCGTCCAGCGCTGTTCCCCAGGAGGGGCTTTTGGAGAACCCGCTGCTGTATGAGGCGGACGGCTATACCGTCGCTCTGCCCCGGGAGTGGGAGGGGAGAGTGCTCATCAATGTGGATGAACTGCAAGAAACGGAGCTGATCTCCGTACACGAGAAGGAGAGCTATGAGCAGAGCCTGGCGGATTGGAAAAGTCAGGGCGCGGGGTTCCTGTTTGGCTTTGTGGCATACGACCAAGTGGAGTATGAGGAATATTTATGCAGAGAAGGAACCGGCCTGCGCATTTTCGCCCGGGATCAGGATTACTACTATGGCGAACAATACCCGACCGACGTGCAATATTACCGTTCCGGCGTGGAATTTCTCTATGAAGGAGAGGGGTGGAATGCTTGGCTCGCCATGGTGGACCAAATCGAGGCGGTGAAGCAGGATTTTATCGCCCGGAACGGCTTGCAGGAATATGACGGCAGCGAATTATATGATCGGGATTTTACCTATGATGGAGAGCACCGGTATGTGGCGTGTTTTTCCGGAGATGGAGACGCTTTGGAAAATGATCGGGTGCTCCTGGTCCTCTCCCAGCCGGTGAAGCAGGGAGAGGGCGGCGTCTGGTGCGTGGAGCGGTGTTTTCACGATTCCGTCACGCAATGGTTCTACAGCTTTCCAACAGAGAGCGGGATGGCTGCCGCGGACTATTATCCCATGCTCCAAAGCCGCGCGGACACGGGAGAGGAAACGACCCACTTGACCCCAGAGGGGGCGGCCAGGGCGTGGGCCGAGAACGCATACCAGGAGCACGTGATACTTTTCTCCCCGCAGAGCTTCCAGGTGCTGAACGATGTGCCCGCCGGAGAGCCCCACAAATACGCCCAGAAGCTGCTGATGCAGCCGGGGCGCTTTGGATGGGTGTCCGACGGCGAGCTGATCCACACGGGAGACTGCCCGGACGGAGCGAGCGGCGGTTTGTATCGAAGCTTGACGCAAACGCCGTGGGCGGTCCCGGAGGGCGTTTCCGTGGACGAGGGAAATTTGGTGTACTATGAGACGGAGAGTGGGGACCGTCTGGAAATCTACAACAGCGGGATTGTCATGATTACCCAGGAGGGAGACACAAGAATTTACCAGCCGATGTGGAACAATGATAACGGAGAGGTTTACAACGAGGCGGTTCTCTGGGTCACCAGCCTGGAGCCTCAATCCGAATGACAGCTATGGGGACCGCCTCTGAAAAGGCCAAGCGCCGGACGCATTCAGTCCGGCGCTTTTTGTTCATACAGAAAAATTTTATAGTCCAGCCGCTCCAGGGACTGGCGCATCTCCTCCATCCGGGTCCGGAGCTTCTCCCTCTGGTCCACCAGCAGCGCCCGGCGGTCCTCCCAGGTTTCCTCCCCCATCTGATACAGCCGCACATACTCCGCCAGGGCCTCAATCTGCACCCCCGCCGCCCGCATACAGCGCATCAGCTCAATCCAATGGCAGGACGCCTCATCATAGTCCCGGATGCCGCTTTTGGTCCGGGGAACGGGGGGAATGAGGCCGATCCGCTCGTAATAGCGCAGCGTATCGGCGGACAGGCCGTATTTCCGGCTTGCCTCAGCAATAGTCATTGGGCCGCCTCCCCAAACAGGGCGGCGGCGTGTTTCATGTTCTCCATGATGGGCACGCCGAAGGGACACCGGGTTTCGCAGGCTCCGCAGGCCACGCACTCGTCCGCCCTGTGGGGCAGCAAGGCGTAGTGCTCCCGGACGGTCTCCGGCACGGCTCCCTGGGCTCTGGCCAGATTGTAGAACTTGGTCACATTGGCCACGCTGATTCCCTGGGGGCAGGGGGCACAGTGGCCGCAGTACATACAGTGCCCCTGCCAGCTGATTTTGGGCAGGGCGGCCAAGGCCGCGGCGTAGTCCTTTTCCGCCTCGGATGCGGTCTCATAGGCCAGGCTGGCCTCCAGGTCCTCCAGGCTCCTGGCTCCGGACATAACACAGGCCACTCCAGGGCGGGTGAGGGCGTAGTGCAGGCACTGGCAGACGGACAGGGCCCTTCCCGCCGGGGAGCGCTGGGCATGAAGCAGATCCCCGCCGCCGAACGCCTTCATCACCGTAATGCCCACTCCCAGCCGCTGGCAGGTCTCATACAGCGCCTGCCGCTGGGGGTCCATGTTCACCAGCGCGTTTTGGTAGTTCTTCGGGGCCCACAGCTCCTCCACATCCTCGCTGGCGGGCAGCAGGTCGTAACAGGGGTTGACACTGAACATCAGCACGTCGATCAGCCCGCTGTTCACCGCAGCCAGGGACACCTCCGGGTTGTGGCTGGACAGGCCGATGCAGCCGATGGTCCCCGCTTCCTTCAGTGCCTGGGCATAGGCCATCACAGCGCTGTTTTTCACCCTATTTTCCCAGTCGTCCATGGAGTCCACATAGTGGATCATGCCGATTTCCAGATGGTCCGTGCCCAGCCGCTCCAGCTGGTCCTGGAAGCTGGCCTTCACCTCCTCCAGATTGCGGGTACGCTGATACTGCCCGTTTTTCCAGACGGTGCACAGGTGGGCCTGAAGGACAAATTTGTCCCGGCGGCCTGCCAGCGCCCGCCCCAGGTTGGAGCGCATATCCGGATTGGGGGCGTAGAGATCAATACAGTTGACCCCGGCCTGTTCCATCCGGTCCACAAACGCTTTTACCACTTCGTAGGACTGTTCCACCAGGCCTTCACAGCCCATGGCGATTTCACTGACCTTCAGTCCTGTGCGGCCTAATGTACGATACTTCATGTCTGCCTCCTTAACATGGAATAGGTTCCCTATCAGTTTAACACCTGGAGTGCGCTCAAAGTCAAGAGAAAAAAACAGCAGTCCGGTGAGGACTGCTGTTTGGATTATGTCTGTTGGGAGCCGGATCAGCCGCCCATAGCCGCGTTGGCCAGGTCGCCGCCAAAACCGTTGGCGTCCACAGGGATCCAGACTTCCTTCTCCTTGCCGCTGACGGTCACCTTCTCCAGCGTGAACTCAGTGTCAAAGTCCTTGGTGCCCTCCACAGGCTGCATGGAGCTCATCACCTCAGCCATCTTCTGAATCATGGCGCTGACAAAGGCGTCCGTGTCGTTGGCAAGGTCGGGGTTGTTGGTCATAACATCCGTCATGGCGTCGGTCATGGCGTTCTGCACCGCAACGGCGTCGTAGTGGCCGATGTGGGAGGTCACCACGGCGGTGCCGGCCTTCTCGTCCATGTCCTTGACCTCAGCACTGTACTGCAGCTTGCCCAGCATGGAAAGTACGGCGTCGATCAGGGCCTGGGCGTCCTCAGAGGACACGGTAGCGCCCAAAGCCTCGAACTGGGATACCAGCTCCTCGCCCACTTCTTTATAGGGGTCCTCGTCGCTGCCCATCAGCTCGGTCTTGGCCTCAGACTCGGAGGCAAAGCCAAAGACCTCTACGGCCTTAGAGGGGTCGTTCTTGATGGCCATCAAGAAAATGGCTTCAGCGGACTCATTGGGGGGAGCGGGCTTCTCCTTGGAGCCGCAGCCGGTCAGGACCAGAGAGGCCAGCATGGCCAGGCAGAGCAGCAGGGACAGTTTACGCACGTGTTTCATGGTTGTCAGACTCTCCTTTTTTCCTTTTTCATGTACCGGGTTTAAACCCAAAGCGTATTATACGCTTCCAAAATTGGAAATTCAAGAGGGAAATTTGTTTCTTAATAATTTATTAAGGTATTTCCTATTGACAAAAAATTTCTACAGATGTAGTATAAATTTTAGATACTACATCTGTAGGAGGAATGCCCGATGCTTCGTTTGACCGGCAGCGAATGGAAGGTAATGGAGGTCCTCTGGCCCAGCCAGGGCCTGCCTCTGGGGGCCGTTGTGGACGCCCTGGCTCCGGAGACCGGCTGGAGCCGCACCACCGTCCACACTTATTTGACCCGCATGACCGCCAAGGGCCTGGTGCTGGCCGGGACGGAGAGCCCCCGCCGCTACCGGGCGGCGGTCACCCGGGAGGCCTGCGCCGACAGCCAGCGCCGGGAGCTGGTGGAGCGGGTCTACCGGGGCAGCGCAAGCCGTCTGGTTGCGGCCTTTGTGAAGGACGGCAGCCTCAGCCCGGCGGAGCGGGACGACCTGCGCCGGCTGCTGGACGAAATGGAGGTGTGACCGGTGGACATTTGGACGGTGCTTCTGCACGGCGCCCAGGCCAGCGTGGCGGCGGGGTTTTTGCTGGTGCTCCAGCGGATTTTCGGGGACAAACTGTCTCCAAAGTGGCGGTATGCCATCTGGTTCGTGCTGCTGGCGCGGCTGATTGTTCCGCCCCGGTGGGGGCCGGCAGTTCTGGACCCGGCTCCCTGGGTCAACGGCCTGCGGATCTCCGTGGAGCTGGGTCTGGAGTCCCACGAATGGCTGACTGACGGCCTGTTTGGGCTGTATCTGCTGGGAATGCTGGCCTGCGGGGGCTGGCTGCTGCTGGGCTGGGGCAGGCTGCGCCGGACCCTGCGGGATGCGGTTCCCGTGGAGGGGGAGCGGAGAAAAGCAGTTTTGGGCCGGGCGGAGGAATGCGGTCTGCGGCCCCCGGCTGAAATTGTAGAATCCCAGCAGGCGGGCAGCCCCTTTTTGATGGGTGTATTCGGGCCGGTTCTGGTGGTTCCCGTGGGGTGGCAGGAGGATAAAAACGTGGTGCTCCACGAACTGATCCACCTGCAAAACCGGGACGTGGCCGCCGGATGGCTCACTGCCCTGTTCCGATGCCTCCACTGGTGGAACCCGTTTCTCTGGTGGGTGTTCGACCGCATTGACAGCCAGCGGGAGGAGCGCTGCGACCAGCAGGTGCTGGAGCGGCTGGAAGGGGAGGAGCGCCGGGACTACGGCCGGGCGCTGCTGTCTATGGCAGAGGACAGGGCGGTCCGGGTGCCTGGAGCCACATCCATGGCCAACGGCGGGACCCAGATCAAGACCCGCATCGAGTCCATCGCCAGATTCAAGACCTTTCCGGAGGGAATGGGACTGGTTACCGTGTGCATGGTGGTGATTTTGCTGCCCTATCTGGTGATGGGCTTCCCGGCTTTTCAGGAGCCCGCCCCCGCCCTGCCCTCCTTTGTGCAGTATTTTGGGCCGGGGTGGCAGATGGCCTGGGGGATGTCCGCACGGCCCGCCACAGTGGCCGGGGCGCTGGATACCTACGCCAAGGGAGTGGTCCAAAACAATCTGGCCTGGCAGGCGTCGGCGCTGTCCCCAGACGAATACAACGCTTTGTGGGAGCGGCGGAACCAACCGGCCCTTGCTTACGGCACCGGCCCCATGTTCCGGGGGGTGTACGCAGACGGGGATGGGGGCTATTGGACCCAGATGTATCTGTTCCGCCGGGAGGACGACGGGCGCATCGGCTACCACCGGGAGACCTTGTCCATCCGTCCGGAGGCGGACACCTGGAGCATTCAGATCATATCCCAGGCTGACGGACTGCTGGACGACCCCCTCTGGCCGGGAGAGGGTATGGATGGAACGGTTCCATTGCGCAGGCGGTGGGGCGTTGCGGATGAATACTGCATCCCCATTCCGGAAAAGCCGATTTTCACCTGGACGGGAGACTATGACGGAGTGGAATTCGAGTTCTGGCCGGAAACGAATCTGATGATTGAGAGCCCCCACGGGGATTCCGAGCTGATCCAGGAGATGAGATTGGAAGAATTTATTACATCTAGTTATCGTACAAAGCCGAATTCCGCGGCCCAGTTCAGCAACTGCAAGGGGGTTATGAGCGGCCGGCTGACCAATAGCACCGATGAGACAAAGTGCTTCACCCTGCAAGCCCTCCAGTGGGCGGATGGGCGGGTGTATCATGCGGATTCCAATGACTTCTTTTCCGGTATGCTCGCCGGCACGGACCTGATTGTTGGCTATGACCTGGAAGATATCGAAGTGGAGCTGGCTCCCGGTGAATGCCTGACCTTCCGCCACGGCGGCCAGGGGCGGGGAAGACGGCACGGGATTCCGTTTGAGCTGTGTCTCTCCGTGAATAAGCTGAACGCTTACTATAATGATGCGCAGATCGAGCTGAAGCGGGAGGTGAATTTGCAGTGAATCCAGAAAAAGCGAATACCGTCCGGAGCATTGCCTGGGGATATTTCTTTTTGTATATCAATTTCAGCCTGAACAACTGGAGCCTCCTGCCCGCCTGGTTCGCCTGGTACAAATTCGGAAGGGCCATCGGCGGCTTGAAAGAGACCCGCCCCAAGCTGGCGCTGCTGGAAAACTTTGTGCCTCCCCTTCTGATCTGGTCCCTGCTGGAGTGGCAGCAGTTTTTTGAGCTGCCCGGCTGGCTGGGGCCGGTGGGGGTGATGCTGTCTCTGATGGAGCTGTATTTTCACTTCCACCTGCTTACGGAGCTGTCCGCCCTGGCCTCCGGCCCCCTGGCCCAGCGGCTTCTGCGCTGCCGGACCGTCAGCGTGGTGATGCTGACAGCCATGACCGCCATCGTCGCCCTGCCTATTTCGCAAACCGCCATTGCGGCGCTGGAGCTGCCCTTGCTGCTGGCCGGTTTCGTGGTGTGCCTGTATATCATGATTTCGGTGTTCCGGCTGGCGGGGGAGCTGGAAGGGACCGAATTGGAATCTTGACTGCAAAATAGGGGCGGCAAAAGGCCGCCCCTACAAGCAATTTTCAGTTCAGCGCCTCTTTTGCCGCCTGCAAATCGTTGGCCACAATCAGCACCACCGAATTGCCCTGCTGGGCGGCATAGGCGTTTTCCAGCTTGGGAATTTCTCCGGGGCGGTAGTCCTCATTGGCCTCGATTTGGCCCTGAATATAGTCCTGCAAGGCGGTCAGGGCCTTCCCGGCCTGGGTGTCGTCGGAGAACACCAGCACCGCTCCCTCTTCACAGGTAGCCCCCGCGGAGCGCAGCACCGCGCAGCCGGTCAAATCCTCCCGCTCCAGCCCCTGGTCCGCCAGGCGGTACAGGGAGAACGCAATATCCCCATCCAGCTCCTCCAGTTCTTCGGAAAAGGCCCCGGACTGGGCCATTTGGTTCACCGCGTCCACAGAATACCCCTCCTCCTTTTTTCCGCAGCCGCTCAGGAGCAGGAGCAGGGTCAAGATGAATATCTGTAATTTTTTCATTTAATTCGCCTCCGGGTAAAGTGTTTCAAAGTCTACCGTATGGGTTTGCAGATATGCCAGCCACTGTTTGCAGTATTCCGTGCGCAGATGAACCCCGTCCCGGCTGGCCTCCTCCGGCAGCGCGCCGTTTTCGTCCACAAACAGGCTGTACAAATCCAAAAAGGCCACCTGCTTTTCCTCCGCCACCTGCCGCATCAGGTCGTTGTACACCCGTAAATGCTCGTTGGTCAGATAGTCCCGGCCAGAGCTCTCCATAATCAGCTTTTCGTTCAGGGGAATCAAGCCCTGGATGTAAATGACCGCCTTGGGCTGGGCCGCCCGGATGGCGTCAATCGCCGCGCAGTAGTTGCGGTAAAAGCCGTCGTCGTCAAAATAGCCCAGTTCGTTGACCCCCAGGGAGAAGTAGATTTTTCCGTACTCCTTCCGCTCCAGCGCTTCCAGCAGGGTATATTCCACACCGTCGATTTTCAGGGCCTTTTTGTCCGCCAGCTTGAAAATGGACAGACCGTTTGACGTCAGATTCGCCCCCCGGCCAATGCCGCTGTACACCAGAAAGCCGTCGGTGCGAGAGTCTCCCACAAACGCCGCGTCGTCAAAATATTCCAGCTCCACCTTTTCCCCCTCCGGTACCGGCTGGGTAAAGTCGTAGGCTTCCACTGGCTCCGGTTCGGGTTCCGGCTCGGACTCGGGCTCGGGGATGGGTTCCGGCTTTGTCACCGGGGCCGCAGTGGACGCGGCCGGCAGGGACTGGGACGGTTCCGGTGCGCCGCAGGCCGCCAATACAAACAGCAGCACCAGCAGCAGGGGCAGAGACTTGCGCATTTGAATCTTCCTCCTAGCAACAGTTCAGTTTTTTTGTCTTGGATATTTCCAGCGGGGCAGCAGCGCCCGGAACAGGGAGGAGGCCACCATAGCCCCCACCGCCAGAGCGGCAGCCATCCCCAGTGTTTGCAGCAGCGAATCCAGAAACAGGTCAATCTCGCCGTCTACACAGTGGCGCATGGCGTAATAAATCCCTCCGCCGGGCACCAGGGGCAGCAGCCCCACCAGCAGATAGCCGGTCACCGGGCACCGGCGCACCCGGGCCATCAGCTCCGCGTAGACGGCGATGGCCACCGCCGCCCAGAAGGCTCCCGGAATGGTTTTGCCCAGCAGCAGGTAGATCAGCCACCCCAGGGCTCCCCCCAGGCTGGCAATGGCAATGCCCAGGCCATGGATGTTATACACCAGGGAAAAGCCCACGCAGGCCAGAAAGGCGCACAGGCAGGGAATTGCATATGTGTTCATCCGGCGCCTCCCATTCCGGACCGCCACAGGGCCAAAGCCAGGGCGGCCCCCAGGGCGATGGCGGCCCCGGTGAGGATGGCCTCCGCCGCCCGGGTCAGCCCGGAGATAATATCCCCGGCCATAATCTCCCGCATAGCGTTGGTCAGGGCAATCCCGGGCACCAGAACCATGAACACCCCGATGGTGATGGTATCCACATCCCGCCCCAGGCCCAGCAGAACCAGCAGAAGGGCCCCCAGGGCTCCCGCCAGGCTGGCGGCGATGGTCCGGACAAAGTTATTCGACCCCAAAAGCCTCCGGCCGAAAATCACGCACCAGCCCACCGCCAGCCCGCACAGGCCCGCCGCCAGTCCGTCCCAGAAGCCGCCGCCGAACAGGGGGGTGAAAAAGGCGGGGGCAATAAAATAGCCCGCCAGAACCTGTCTGGGCCGGTAGCTTCTGCGCTGGGTGCGCAGCTTGTCCACCTGGCCCCGGGCCTGGGGGAGTGGAAGGGGAGACTTGCACAGGCTGCGGCACAGGGCGTTGCACCGCTCCAGCAGCTCAATGTCCGTGCCGTGGCTGGGAATGCGGATCATCCGGGTAATGGACTGTCCCGCCGGGGTAGTCAGGCTGATAATCAGGCAGTTGGGGATGGCGAACACCTGGGGCTCCGCCACCCCGTAGGCCAGGAGAAGCCGGGTGACAGACTCCTCCGCCCGGTAGATCTCCGCCCCGCTGAACATCAGCTGATAGCCCAGCTCCGCCGCTATGTTCAAAAGGCTCTCATGATCCATAAAAACGCCTTGCCTCCCTTTATGATACCAGCTTTCTGTCCACAAGCAAGCAACAAAATAGTTACAAGTGTGCTTGATCGAGGGGGCGCACCCTGGCAGAGCCGGCACCCCAGCCCAATCCCCGCATACGATACGGCCCGCCGGAATCCGGCGGACCGAGTTTTCTTATTCCTCCTCCGGCAGGAGGACCACGCGGACCTCCAGCACCCGCCGGTGCTCCACCTGGGTGACCGTTACGTCCAGGCCCTCCGCCTGGAACCGGTCCCCCACCTCAGGCACCCGGCCCACCTGCTCCAGCACCCAGCCGGACACCGTGGCCGCGCCGCAGGTCCCCTTAACCCGGAACAGGTCGTACATATCGTCCAAATCCGCAGAGCACGCAATCAGGTAGCTTCCGTCCTCCTGCTTCCGGAACTGCTCGATTACCTCGTCGTGTTCGTCCCAGATCTCGCCCACCAGCTCCTCCAGGATATCCTCCAGGGTGGCGATGCCTTCGGTGCCGCCGTACTCATCCACCACCACCGCCATATGGGCCTTGCTGCGCTGCAAAATACGCAGCAGCTCAGAAATCTTTGTATTTCCGGTGGTGTAAAGCACCGGGGCCCGCAGCTGGGCCACGTTGACCCGTCCCCGGCTTCGGGCGGCGTAAAAATCCTTCTCGTGGATCACGCCCACGATGTTGTCCACCGTCTCCTGGTAGATGGGCAGGCGGGAATAGCCGCTCTGGGCAAAGAGGGAGGCGATCTGCTCCTCACTGCTGCCCTCCTCTGCTGCCACCAGGTCCACCCGGGGAGTGAGAATCTCCCCCACCTCCAGGTCGTTGAACTCGATGGCCGCCCGGATCAGCTGGCTCTCGTGCTGGTCCAGGCCACCCTCGTCCTCCGCCTGGTCCACCATGGTCACCAGCTCCTCTTCCGTGATTCCGTCGGCCTCGGGGCTGCGGAACACCCGGGACAGCAGCTTCTTCCACTGGCTGAACAGGAAGTTCAGGGGCGTAAGCACCACCATGAACAGCCCCAGCAGGGGGGCGGCGAACATAGCGAATTTCTCCGGGGACTCCTTGGCCAGACTTTTGGGGGATACCTCTCCGAAAATCAGAATGATAATGGTCAGGGCCACGGTGGCCACGGTGGGGCCGTACTCGTGGAACAGGTTGGTACACAGCACGGTGGCAATGGTTGTCGCGGTGATGTTGACAATGTTGTTGCCGATCAGAATGGTGGACAGCAGCTTGTCATACTGCTCCGCCAGCTCCAGGGCTTTGGCGGCCCGGGCGTCGCCGTTGTCGGCCTTGTTTTTCATGCGGATGCGGTTCAGGGACGTAAACGCGGTTTCCGTTGCGGAAAAATAGGCGGACATGGCGATTAAAACCACCAGAACCGCAGCCATAATTAGATTCGGACTGTCCATATTGGACGGATCAACCTCTGCTTTCCTTTCAAATTGCTCACAGTATAGCACAGCTTTAGGGCAGATGCAAGAGGATTGCGGCCCCTACTTTACAACCGCCGGCCTTTGTGGTATGATACCCCCTGACGAGTTTCCACACCTCGTCGCAAAAAAACAAAATGGAGGTTTTTTTATGTCCAAATTTACCACGCGAGACCTGACCCTGGCCGCTGTGCTGGCCGCCGTCTACGCCGCCCTGACCATGCTCCTGCCCATCCCCCAGTACGGCCCGGTCCAGTTCCGCCTGGCGGAGGCCCTGACGGTACTGCCCTTTGTGTGTCCCGCCGCCGCGCCGGGCCTGTTCATCGGCTGTCTGCTGGCAAATCTGCTCTCCCCCTACGGCCTGCTGGATATGGTAGTCGGCTCCGGGGCCACGCTGATCGCCTGCCTGCTGACCATGCGGATGCCAAACCGCTATCTGGCGCCCCTGCCCCCGGTGCTGTGCAACGCCCTTCTGGTGGGCGCGACCATCGCCTATGCCGAGGTGGGCCTGGGTGCGGGCTTCTGGACCGCCTATGCCCTGAACGCCCTGAGCGTGGGTGCCGGGGAGCTGGTGGTGTGCTACGGCCTGGGCATCCCCCTGCTGTCCGTTCTGGACCGGGTTGCGCTTCCGCTGAAAAAATGATACAATAGCGGCAAACACCAACAAAGGAGCCGTTGAAATGCTCTATTTTCTCTTGGCCGCCGCCCTGGTGGCCCTGGATCAATTCGTAAAAATTCAGGTTATGACCCATATCCCCGTGGGGGAGCACGTGCCCTTTCTGCCCTATCTTCTGGACCTGACTTATGTGCGCAACACCGGCGCGGCCTTCTCCATCTTCTCGGAGCACACGTGGATTCTGGCGGGGATTTCTCTGGTTATGTCCATACTGCTGGCCTGGTGCCTCTGGAAAGGCGTTCCCTTTCAAAAGCCCCTGGGGCGGCTGATTCTCGCCCTGCTGCTGGCCGGGGCGGTGGGCAACCTTATTGACCGGGCCTTCCGGGGCTATGTGGTGGATATGTTCAACGTGCTGTTTATGGAATTTGCCGTATTCAATGTGGCGGACATCTGCATTGTTGTGGGAGGGCTTGCCGCCTTTGCCTACTATCTGTTTTTCGCCCCCAAGCAGGAGGATCTGCATGAAACAAATCATAACAGCTGACCAATCAGGGGAGCGGGCGGACGCCCTGCTCCCCCGCTGTATTTCCGGGCTGACCCGTTCCGCTGCCCAGCGCCTGCTGGAGACGGGGGCGGCGACGGTCAACGGAAAGCGGGTGAAGAAAAGCTATCTGACCGCGGCGGGAGACCGGTTTTTGGTGGAAATCCCCGGCCCGGAGCCGGTCCTGGACCTGAAGCCCCAAAACATCCCCCTGGATATTATCTACGAGGACGCGGACGTGATTGTGGTCAACAAGCCGGTGGGGCTGGTGGTCCACCCGGCCCCCGGTCATCCCGACGGCACCCTGGTCAACGCCCTGCTCTTCCACTGCGGGGACTCCCTGTCCGGCATCAACGGGGAGCTGCGTCCGGGCATCGTCCACCGGATCGACCGGGACACCAGCGGCCTGCTGATCGCCGCCAAGCACGACCGGGCCCATCTGTCCCTGGCGGAGCAGCTCCAGGACCACTCCCTGGCCCGGGTCTACGAGGCCATCGCCGTCGGGGGGCTGCGGGAGGACCAGGGGACGATCTCCGCCCCCATCGGCCGTCATCCCACCGACCGGAAAAAAATGGCGGTGGACCGCCAGCGGGGCCGGCCGGCGGTCACCCACTACACCGTGCTGGTCCGCTACCCCGGCTTCACCCACATCGAATGCCGCCTGGAAACCGGCCGCACCCACCAGATCCGGGTCCATCTGGCCTCCATCGGCCATCCTCTGCTGGGGGATACGGTCTACGGGGCCAAAAAGCCGGTCCCCGGCCTGGCGGGACAGTGCCTCCATGCCCGGCAGCTGCGGTTCCGCCACCCCTCCACCGGTGCCCTGGTGGAGCTGGAGTGTCCCCTGCCGGACTATTTCGTCCAGAAAGAGATGGAAATTGCGAAATTGCAAAAAATTTAGGTTGTCATCCCTTGAATTTTGAGGTATAATAGCCAATAGCGAATCCGACCGCGCAATCCCAACATATAAGGAGTGGAAACGATCATGAGCTATTCTGTGCAAAACATTCGCAACGTCTGTCTGCTGGGCCATGGTGGCAGCGGCAAAACCGCCCTGGCGGAGAGCCTGCTGTATATGACCGGCGCAATCGACCGCATGGGCCGTTCCGTGGACGGCAACACCACCTGCGATTTCGACCCTGAGGAGGTCCGCCGTCAAATCTCCATCTCCATGGCAGTCGCCCCCCTGGAGTACAAGGGCACCAAGATCAATGTCCTGGACTGCCCCGGCGGCTTCGACTTCGCCGGCGAGGTGATGGAGGCCCTTCAGGTGGCGGACGCGGCCATTATCGTCTGCTCCGCCAAGGACGGCATCTCCGTGGGCCTGGAGAAAGCCTGGAAATACTGCGAGGAGCGGGATATGCCCCGGTTCCTCTACATCTCCAAAACCGACGAGGAGAACTCCGACTACAACGCCACGTTTGACGCGCTGCGGGAGCGCTTCGGCAACAAGATCGCCCCCCTGGTCATTCCCATCTGGGACGAGAACAAGCGGGTCACCGGCATCATCGACGTGCTCAACAAGCGGGCCTATGAGATGCAGAACGGCAAGCGGGTGGAGATCGACGTGCCCGCGGGCAAGGAGGACGTCATCACCGAGTTCAACGACGCCCTGAAGGAGTCTGTGGCCGAGACCAGCGAGGAGTTCATGGACAAGTTCTTCTCCGGCGAGGATTTTACCTATGTGGAAATGATTCAGGGCCTGCGCCAGGGTGTGCGGGAGCTGTCCCTGTTCCCGGTGGTGTGCGGCTCCGCCATCAACCTGCTGGGTTCTCTGATGCTGATGGACCATATTGTGGACCTGCTCCCCAACCCCACCGAGGGCAACCTGCGTAAGGGCGTCAGCGCGGACGGGGTCAAGGAGGAGTTCGCCGTCTCCCCCGGCGGCGTGCCCTGCGCGCTGGTCTTTAAGACCATGGCCGACCAATACGGCAAGTATTCCTTTATCAAAGTTCTGTCCGGCGCGATTACATCCGACCTGACTCTGGTGAACGCCCGCACCGGCGCCACCGAAAAGCTGGGCCGTCTGTACGTGATGCGGGGCAAGAAGGCCGAGGAAGTGAAGGAGCTGTCCTGCGGCGATATCGGCGCCATCGGCAAGATGGACAAGGTGAAAACCGGCGATACCCTGTGCGACAGCCGCAAGGTGGTCACCCTGGCCCCCATCCCCTTCGCCGAGCCCTGCTACTCCGTGGCCATCCTGCCCAAGACCCGGGGCCAGGAGGACAAGATTGCCGCCGGCCTGAACCGTCTCAACGAGGAGGACCCGTCCTTTACGCTGGTCAACAACGGCGAGACCCACCAGATGGTCATCACCGGCGCGGGCGACATCCAGATCGACGTACTGGTTGCCAAGCTGAAGTCCCGCTTCAACGTGGAGGCCACCTTGAAGGAGCCCCGCGTGGCTTATCGTGAAAAAATCCGCAAGACCGTCCAGAAGCAGGGCCGCCACAAGAAGCAGACCGGCGGCTCCG
>CAJUPG010000036.1 GCA_910588455.1 uncultured Oscillospiraceae bacterium | reverse complement strand
TGGAGCCGGAGTCAAACCAGCCGTCCAGGGTGTCCTCCTCCTTGGTGAACCCGGCGGCTTTGCCGCAGTGGGGGCAGCTGAAGCCCTGGGGGAGAATGTCCGCCGCCTCGGTCTCATACCAGGCGTTGGAGCCTTTCCCGCCGAACAGCTTGGATACGGCGGCGATGGTCTCGTCGGTACAGATGGGCTTGCCGCAGTCCGCGCAGTAGAACACGGGGATGGGCAGACCCCAGCGGCGCTGGCGGCTGATGCACCAGTCGGCGCGCTCCTGGATCATGGACTTCATCCGGTCGATGCCCCAGCCGGGAATCCATCGCACATCGTCGCAGGCGGCCATCGCGGCGTCCTTGAAGGAGTCCACGGAGCAGAACCACTGGGGGGTGGCCCGGAAGATGATGGGATTTTTGCAGCGCCAGCAGTGGGGATAGGAGTGGACGATGTCCTCAGAGGCAAAGAGCATCCCGCTCTCCCTCATGTCGGCGAGAATCACGGGGTTGGACTCTTCGGTTTTCAAACCGGCGTATTTGCCCGCATAGTCGGTATGACGGCCCCGGTCGTCCACGGGGACCACCATGTCCATATTGTAGCGCTTGCAGGTCTGGTAGTCGTCCGCACCGAAGCCGGGGGCGGTGTGGACGCAGCCGGTGCCGCTGTCCATGGTGACGTAGTCCGCCAGCACCAGCCGTGAGGTCTTGGGCAGGAAGGGATGGTCCGCCTCCATGTTCTCAAAGAAGCTGCCGGGGTGGGTCTCAACGATCTCGTAGTGCTCAACGCCGCCCACCTTCATAACCTTTTCCACCAGAGCTTCGGCCAGAATATACTGTTCGCCGCTGTCCGCCTTCACGATGGCGTAGCTCTCGCTGGGGTTCAGGGCGATGGCCAGGTTGCCGGGGAGGGTCCAGATGGTGGTGGTCCAGATTACGAAGAACAGTTGATTGGCGTCCAGGTGGGCCAGCTTCCCCTGGTCCTGGTGCATGGGGAACTTGACGTAGACGGTGGTGCAGGGATCGTCCTGGTACTCGATTTCGGCTTCGGCCAGGGCGGTCTCGTCGTGGGGGCACCAGTACACGGGCTTCAGGCCCTTATAGATGTAGCCCTTTTTGTACATGGCCCCAAAGACCTTGACCTCCTCGGCTTCAAAGCCCGGGTCCATGGTCAGATAGGGGTTCTCCCAGTCGCCGATGACGCCCATGCGCTTGAAGCCCTCCCGCTGCACGTCCACATAGTGCTGGGCGAACTCATGGCAGGCGGTGCGGAACTCGGGCACCGACATGGCCTTGCGGTTGAGTTTGTTCTGCTTGATGATGGCGCTCTCAATGGGCATACCGTGGTTGTCCCAGCCGGGGATATAGGGGGTGAGGTAGCCCCGCATGGCGGCGGCGCGGGTCATGAAGTCCTTGATGGACTTGTTCAGGGCGTGGCCCATGT
Source organism: uncultured Oscillospiraceae bacterium (assembly GCA_910588455.1). Taxonomy (GTDB): domain Bacteria; phylum Bacillota; class Clostridia; order Oscillospirales; family Oscillospiraceae; genus Lawsonibacter. The sequence goes on along the minus strand of CAJUPG010000036.1, from coordinate 18,254 downwards.
GCAGCGCGCCGTTGGAGAAGGGAGGGCCGTCGTGGAGGCTGTAAAGGGGTTTTCCCTCATTCTTTTTCAGCAGCTCGTGGTAGAGGTCCATGTCCTCCCAGCGTTTGAGCATGTCGGGCTCCCGCTTGGGCAGGCCGCCCCGCATGGGGAAGTCGGTCTTTGGCAGATTGATGGTCTTGTTGTAATCCATTTATGTGTTCCTCCTGTTATGACAAGTGTTTATTTTTTGCTTTCAAAAGAAAATAGTATGGTGCCACAGCTCCGGCAAATCGTACCGGAGTACTGGGGGAGCGCGGAGAGGGCTTGGGGAGAAAAAGCGGACTTGGTGTGGTCTCCGACGGGATGCAGACGAAGGGCATCTTTTGGCCGTTGGAAATTTTTCAATTTTTCCTGTTCGGGCGTCCAAAACAGATAGCCGCGGGGGGAATACACGGCTCCCGGTTCCATTCCATTGCCGCAGTTTGGACAGTTCATATAGCGTTCCTCCTTTGTTCTCTCGTCCCGCCCGCAGGCGGCAAGCCTCCCTTGCCAAAGGGAGGGGGACCGCCGGGCAAAGCCCGGTGGTGGAGGGATTCCGTCCAGCGGAAAGCTCCCTAAAAACGGAATCCCCCAGTCAGCGGCTCACGCCGCTGCCAGCCCCCTTTAGCAAGGGGGCCTTTTGGTGCTCCGCTGAAAGTCTCCCGCAAAACAAAAACGCCCCTGTCTCCACAAAGAGACAAAGGCGCAAACCTCTGCGGTACCACTCTTCTTGCCGGGACGCAAAAAATCCCGGCCACTCAAGGCAGGCCCGGTAACGGGGGCCGGACGGGGGAGCTTACTGCAAGTTCAGCCCCCTGCTCCAAGGTGATTTTCGCCGCACCCTCCCGTCCGCCTTTCACCAAACGGCGGCTCTCTTTGCGGGTCGGGGGCGGATACTTGTCCTTTTCCACGCAGTTTTACTATAACGGTTCCCATCTTAGCGGTTTTTTACGCCGCTGTCAAGGGGAAATTTCCGAAAAAAGCCGCTTGTCAAATTCCAAAGGGCGTGCTACAATAGCGCCAGAAGCCTGACAGAGTAGGTCCAGCGCGTTAAGTGTCACCGGATGGGAGGTTGCCGGTGAACGAAGGAGCCCTCCGGTTCCGCGGTGCTGTACCGCATCCGCTGCCATGGGGAGAGTGCGCTCTTTGCATGGCAACACGCCATGAAAGGAGCATTTTTTATGCGCAAAGAAAAATGGAATCTCAACACCCTCTGCATTCTCGCCCTGCTCACTGCCATGATGGTGCTGCTCAGCCTCACCTTGGCCGTGCGCACCGACTACTTTAAGCTTACCTTCGGTTCTCTGCCTGTGGTGCTGGCGGCTATGCTGTACGGCCCCCTGGCCGGAGCTACGGTGGCCGTCTTGGGGGAATTTATGGTCCAGCTGCTCACCTTCGGCCTGATGCCCACTACGGTTATTTGGATTTTCCCCCCCGCCATCCGGGCGGTGGTGGTGGGCCTGGCGGCGGTCCAGCTGAAAAAGACCGGCGCGCCCCTGGAGAGCCGTCCGGCGGTCTGCTATGCTGTGTGCATTTTGGGCGCTGTGCTCACCACCACCGGCAACACCCTGGGGATGTGGCTGGACAGTCTGGTTTACCGCACATCCTTTTCCGCCGCGCTGTTTATTACCCCCGCCCGGTATGTCTCCGGCGTGGTGACCGCCGCCGTGATTGCCACCCTGAGTATGCCGCTGGTCCAGCTGCTGCGGCGCAGCGGCGTATTGAACGAGACCCGCCATGACTGACCGGGAGGCCATTGCCGCCATCCAGCAGCGGGCCTGGACGGACCGGAAGCCGGGCCTGGAGCAAATCCGGACCCTGCTGGAAAGGCTGGGCAATCCCCAGAAGAGTCTGCGGTTTGTTCATATTGCCGGCTCCAACGGCAAGGGCTCCACAGCGGCCATGACCGCCGCCGCCCTGACCCGGGCGGGACTGCGGACGGGGCTGTACACCTCCCCCCACCTGTGGCGGCTCCACGAGCGGTTTCAGGTGGATGGCGTCCCCATTCCCTCCGGGGCGCTGGCGGAGCTGGCCCGGAATGTGCTGGACGTGCCCGGGGATTTTACGGGGTTTGAGCGGATGACCGCTCTGGGAATGCTCTATTTCGCAAAGGCCCGGTGCGATTGGGTGGTGCTGGAGACCGGACTGGGAGGCCGCCTGGACCCCACCAATGTGATTGAAGCTCCTGGCGCCTGCGTCATTACCCGGATCGGCCTGGAGCACACCCAGCTTCTGGGGGACACCCTGGAAAAGATCGCCGCGGAGAAGGCGGGGATTATCAAGCCGGGCTGTCCGGTGATTGTATACCGGCAGGAACCCGCGGTTCTAAACCGCATAAAAGCATACTGCAAAAACAACCAGTGGATTGTTACAGACCCGGACCAGCTGGAGCGGCTGTCCTGCACCCCGGAGGGCCAAACCTTCACCTACCGGGGCCGGGGGCCCTTTTCCATCGCCCTGCTGGGACAGCATCAGCTGGAAAACGCCGCCGCCGCCCTGGATACCCTCTGGGCCCTGGGCATTCCCGAAGAGGCCATTGGCCAGGGGCTGAAGCGGGCCCGGTGGCCCGGCCGGCTGGAGCTGCTGGGCCGCAGGCCGGACGTGCTGCTGGACGGCGGCCACAATCCCCAGTGTATGGAGGCGGTGGCCCGGACCCTGGGGGAGCTGTACCCCGGAGCGAACGTCCGGTTTGTGCTGGGCGTGCTGGGAGACAAGGACTACCCCGCCATGGTCCGGACGCTTCTCCCCCTGGCGGATGAATTTTTCTGCGTTACGCCGGACAGCCCCCGGGCCCTGCCGGCGGAGGATCTGGCCGCCTGCGTCCGGCGCCTGGGCGGCGCGGCCAGGGCCTGTCCATCCCTTGGGGCCGCTCTGGCAGCGGTATTCCATGGAACGGGACCGGAGGATGTGATCTGTATGTGCGGTTCGCTGTATATGATTGGAGAGATACGAGAATGCTTAATCCAGCGGAATTTGTAGAGGCATATGGAAAAATTGGAGCGGAAAAGACCCGGAACAGCTTAGGCGCGCTGTTTTTAGGGGGCGTTCTGGCGGGGTTTTATATCGCCATGGGGGCCCTGGCCGCCAGCATCGGGGCCCACGCCCTGGACAACCTCTCCCTGGCCCGGCTTGTAAGCGGGATGCTGTTCCCCTGCGGTCTGGCCCTGGTGATTTTGACCGGGGGAGAGCTGTTTACCGGAAACTGCCTGATTGTCATCTCTGTGCTGGAGCGGAAGGCCGCTGCGGCCAAAATGATCCGCAACCTGATTATTGTATACATCGGGAATTTCATCGGGGCCTTTCTGCTGGCCCTGGCGGCGGCCTACGGAGGGGTGTTCACCCATGGGACCCTGGCCAACTACGCGGTGCTGACGGCGGTGAACAAATGCTCCCTGCCCTTTGGGCGGGCGGTGGTGCTGGGGATTTTGTGCAACATCCTGGTGTGCGCCGGGGTGATGTGCTCCCTGTGCGCCAAAACCGTGCCGGGGCGGATTCTGGGGGCCTTCGTGCCGGTGAGTCTGTTTGTGATCGGCGGATTTGAACACTGTGTAGCCAATATGTACTACATCCCCATCGGCCTGTTCGCCGGAGCGGAGGAGGTGACCTGGCGGGCGTTTCTGCTGGGGAATCTGGTTCCGGTCACCCTGGGAAACCTGCTGGGGGGCATGGGCTTTGGCGGGCTGATCTGGCTGTGCCACCGGACGGAGGACGCATGAACAAGACGGAGCTTTTAAACCGGTGCGCCCGGGACGGGGAGGAGCGCATTTTGCTGGCCCGGGTGCTGGACAAGCTGGAGCTGTCCCAAAACAGGGGCGTGCCCGCCCATACCGCCTTTCTCTCCCCGGGGGAGCAGGCGGCGGTGACGGCGCTGCTGTCCGCCTGGGGGCGGCCCCGGCATCTGTTCTGGGGAGGCTACGAGCAGGCGGAGCGGCAAATTTGCGCCTTTCTGCCCGACTGGCAGGAGGAGGACAGCTTCCGGGCGGACCCGGAGGGCCCCCTGGCGGCGGTAGAGGCCCTGTTCCCCCCGGGGGCGGAGCTATCCCACCGGGATATTTTGGGCTCCCTGATGGGCCTGGGCATTACCCGGGAGCTGCTGGGGGACATTCTGCCGGAGGAGGACCGGTGCCAGCTGCTGGTGCTGCGCCGGGGGCTGTCCATTGTGCTGTCCCAGTGGGAGAGCGCCGGACGGCAGCGGCTGAAGCTGCGGGAGATCCCCCTGGAGGAGCTGCGCTTCCAGCCGCCTGCGGTGAAAAGTATCCGGGATACGGTGGCCGCTCTGCGGCTGGACGCGGTGCTGGCGGCGGGGTTCTCCCTGTCCCGGGGGAAGGCCGCCCAATACATCGGCGCGGGCAAGGCGGCGGTGAACCACCGGGAATGCCTGAAGCCGGACCGGACGGTGGAGCAGGGAGATGTGCTGACCTGCCGGGGACTGGGCAAGTGTGTGGTAAAGGAAGTTTTAGGCGCGTCCCGGAAGGGAAGGATTATGCTGCTTCTGGAACGCTATGGATAGGAGACCGGTATGGAACAAAACAAAATTGCGCGCATCAACGCCCTGGCCCGGAAGGCGAAAAGCCCGGAGGGGCTGACTGCGGCGGAGCAGGCGGAACAGGCCCTGCTGCGCCGGGAGTATATCGACGCGGTGAAGGCCAATCTGACCGCCCAGCTGGACAACACCTATATTCAAACGCCGGATGGAAAGCGGCGGAAATTGGAGCATAAGTGATAAAAAACGCCCGGAACACAGGTTCCGGGCGTTTACTTTTGTTTGTTGGTCTCTTGGAATTCGGAACGAAGAAGCTCCAAAATTCCTAGAATGGTTTTCTGCTGATGCTCGGTCAAATCGTCGATATAGAAACAGGTTCGATGCTCCAAACCGAGCATAAAGTCAACAGAGGCATGATACAGCAGGGCCATCCGCTCCAAGGTTTCAATGCTGGGCGATTTGATATTGCGCTCATAGGCACTTACCGTCGCACGGGATACCCCGAGCCGTTTTGCGGCTTCTTTTTGCGACAAATTACACTTTTTCCGCAATTCTTGCAAACGAATGCCCCGGTCATATAGTTCCATCACCCAACTCCTTTTTCAAAACTTATTCTTTATATTCTGCGATGTCCTCCAGCTTGCAGTGCAGGGCGGCGCACAGCTTGTCCAACGTCTTTGTTTCCATATTGTCATTGGCCCGGAGCCGGCGGATTGTCTTGCTGTCAATGCCGCATTCTTCTCGCAATTTATAAGTGGATACTCCTTTTTTCTCCATAATGAGCCATAATTTATCAAATACAATCATAGTCGGCACCCCCCATGTTGACAAAAGTCAGTATGGGGGTTATAATCCCTGCTGTTAAGGGGATATAACCCCCATATCGAAAGAATTTATAGGGGTGATTCTGATTTCGAATAGCAGAGAGGTCCGATTTGTAGCAGTCGATTTAAAAAGTGAGCAAGTGATGAAATACTATGTGAATCAATTTTTCTCTCCGGAGGGGTATGAGAAAAAATATGTCGTCCATATCTTAAAGCAATACGTCCAAAATGATTTTCAAGCAGACCGTCATGAATTTCGGGAAATTTTAGCCTCCGCAGCAGCCAGCGGAGGCGTTAAATATAAAAGCTTATTCTGTATTTTGGACCGTTATATTATATTGTATTGGGATAATTATGCAGAAAATTGGAAGAAATATTTTGGATGGAATGAAAAACTGCCTCCCAGCGCCAGCCGGGCCATGCAGTTGTTTTGTAAAAAATACCCGGAATTTTTTCCGGCATTATAATATAAAAAAGGAAGAATACCGCCTCTTTTCGGGCCGCATTCTTCCTTTTTTCTCAGTAATCCTGCAAATAGCTCTCCCCTTTGATTAAATCCAAATCCGCCAGAGTCAACGGCTGCTCATAGGGGTTGAGCAGATCGTTTACCATCTCCAGCGTCTGGACCGGGTCCAACTCGTAGCACCACTTGGTCCTGCCCTTCACCGCGTCCCCCCGCCCGGGGAGCACCGCTGTGGTTACGCCGGTCTCCGTGTCCAGCCCCAGGGCGGACTGGGCCAGAAACACCATGTCCGTCCAGCCCAGATCCGTATCCACATGGTCGTTGAAAATCTTCAAAAAGCTCTGAATATTGGTGATATTTCCAAAAGAGAGCACTTTTTTGGCCAGGGCGGTCAAAACCTCCCGCTGCATCTCCGTCCGGCCAATATCCGCGTTGCCGTACCCCCGGTAGCGCACCAGCTCCAGGGTTTTCCGGCCGGAGAGCCACTGCTGGCCCTGCTTCAGATTGATCACAAAGCCGCCCTCGTCGTCGTGGTACATATCCTCGGGCACGTAGAAATCCAGCCCGCCCACCTGGTCCACCACCTCAATGAAGGCCTGTAGCCCCACCCGGATGTGGTAGTCGATGGGAACTCCCAATGTCCGGGAGATTTCCTCCCGCAGCAGCTCCATCCCGCCCTTGCCGTAGGCGGCGTTGATTTTGGGGATGCTGCTCCAGTCCCGGTTCACCATAGTGTCCCGGGGGATGGACACCACCCCCACCTTCTGATTGGGGATGTCGTACTGCAAAAGCATGATGGTGTCCGCGTTGCCGTGGCCGTCGTCCACGCCCACCAGAAGAATGTTATAGGTCTGCTCCCGCCGCACCGGCCCCTGGGGCTCCGGGGGATTTTCCGGCCGGGAGGCGCCGCTGCTCTGGGCGGGGGAGTTGGGCTTCTCTGTCTGCTGCGCCGGGGGCTTGATTACCATCGGCCAGAGAATGTAAACTCCCACAATGATGGCGGAGACGAACACCAATCCGCCATAAATCCGCCGGAAAATAGATGCCTGCTTTTTGACCCTGCGTCTGGACCGTGTCTGGGGCAAAGCGCTCCCTCCTTTGTCAAACGATGTCGGAGACGTGCTTGTTCAGTATAGACCCCAAACCCGTCCCCCGCAAGGGGGAAAGAAAAGTTTCACAAAAAATTAAGAAATCATTTCCGCTCCCACGGTGTAAGTCCAGGTCTCCGGCACTCCGTCGTCCGAAATCGCGGTGCAGTCGTACAGCCAGTAAGCCCCCAGGGGGGTACGCCACTTTTCCAGGGTAAATGTTATGCTGCCGTCCTCCTGGCGGGCGTCCTCCAGGGAAATCAGCAGCCCTGTGGGGAATTCACACCAGTGGGGCTGTTTCTCCGGGTCGGGGCACACAATCAGCCCCTCCTCTAAAAGCTGCTCAAAGGTCCCCTCCCGGACCTCCAGGTCCAGCTGCTCGCCTACGGACTCCATCAAAAGCTGCTGCTGGATCTGATCCAGGGTATTGCAGTCCGTAAAATCAAAGGCCAATAATTCCACTTTTTGATTGAGACCGCTGTCCCTTTCCCACAGCTCCAGGCAGGCGTCCGCATACATCTCTGTCAACCCCTCCATGGGAGGCGCCGCCTCCGCTGGGAGGGAAAGCCCCAAGATCAGGGTCATAAACAAGGCAATTATGTTCATGTTACTTTTCTCCTTTCGGCATCAAAATCGCCCACACCAGGGCGCCGGTCCATTTTGGGCCTTCCTCTCCCTTCGCGCGGCGGCACATACCGTTTCGTTTCCGGGGAGAGGGTCATTTCCAGGGCAGGGGCAGGGGGCGTGGCCGCCGGCTCTGTGTCCTCCACCACCCGCTTTTCGGTGTTGTCCTGCACGTACGGCGGCGGAGGCTCCGTCCACAGCCTTCCCTTTTCCGGGGCGGGCTCCGCGGTCTGGGGAAGCTCCACCGGCGTTGTCTGCGCCGGTCGGGACATATGCAGCCCCAGCCCCGCCAGCAGCAGACAGCAGGCCGCCAGAGCCCCCCACCGCCGCCAGCGTCCCCGGGGACGGCGGCCGCGCCGCTCCAGCTTTTCCAGAAATTCCGGGGACAGCGTCTGCCGGTCCATATACTGTTTATAATAATTCAATCATATTCTCCTTTCAGCAAAACTCTCAGCCGTCCCCGGGCCCGGCTGAGCCGGGAGCGCACCGTGCCCGGGCGGACGCGCAGCATCGCCGCGATCTCCTCCGTGGAGTAGTTTTCGTAGTAGAAGAGGTGGAGCACCGTCCGGTCCTCCGGCGGCAGGGAAAAAAGCTCCTCCAGCTCCTCCTGTTCCTCCGGCTCCGGGGCAGGGAGGGCTTCCCACAGGGGCACCTCCCGCCATTGGGGGGAGCGCAGCCGGTCCCGGCACCGGTTGATCAGCACCCGGGTGAGCCACGCGGCGGGGTTCTCCAGATTTTTGGGGGCCTTTTCGTAATATTTGAGAAATGTGTCCTGGACCGCGTCCTCCGCCTCCTGGGGATTGCCCAGATAGGCCAGGGCGGTCCGGTAGAGACGATTTGCCTGTTCGTGCAGCTGCATTGCTTTCCCCCCTCTGTAGAGTAAGACGATTTTGGGAGGCGTTTTGTTGCAGGGAACGCAAAAAAAGTTACGGGCTCTATCGATTTTGATAGAGCCCTGTAATTTATGTTTTGAAATCTACGTGTTGTACTGTCCCCACCTGGCCCGTCTCCTTTAAGTAGACCCCCGAGCGGCGGATCATGCCCTGGGTCTCCCCCTTGGAGTCGTCCAGGGAATACTGGGTCCCCCGGCTGCCCAGGAAGATGGCCCCCACGTTGGCCTCCTTCAGCGAGAGGAGCCTGGACTCCCCGCTGCCGCACTTCACCCATACGGACAGCTTGGAGAACACCTCGTCGTTTTCGTCAATCCAGCCGTTGCCGTCCTGGTCATACCGGGCCAGCTCTCCGAAGCCGTCCCCGGTCCGGGCCCCAAACAGCTCCGAGCCGTCGTTGATCTCCCCGTCCCCGTTTTTGTCCAGGGCCAGGAAGCCGCTGCCCTCCTTCAGGGCGGACATCTCCTCCTTCACGCCGTCCCCGTCCAAGTCGAAGTAGAAGCTCACATCGGACAGGGAGGCCGCGTCGGTGTCCAGGTTGATGACCAGCGGGTCGGTGAACACGGCCTCCTGGCCCGTCACCTCATAGGCCATCTCGAAGCTGCGGGACATTTCGACGGAAATGCCGAAATTCAGGGTCCGGCCGTCGCTGGTCTGCACGGTGCCGGTGGAGGTGAAGGCCGTGTGCTCCTCCCCGGCCGCAAAGCCGGACTCCACGGTCTGGCGGGTCCAATAGCCGTTCTGGCCCCCCTGCCCTCCGGGGGGACAGCTCCTGTGCGCCGAACAGCAGGGCCGTCTGCTGGTACCGGGCGGAGGCCGCCGACGCGCTGAACCGGAACTGTCCGCTGCCGCTCTGGCCCTTCTCCAGCCCAAGAGGGTCGTGGTTGAACTTTTTCCCGGTGAACCGCTCCAGCAGGTCCAGCAGCTTGCGCAGCATGATGACCTGAGGGTCGTTTTCAATGCCCTCGCTCAAATTGGTTAACCAGTCGTCCCCCTGCTGCTCCGGGAGGACGGCGGTCTGGGTCGCTGCGGTCTGCTGGGGGTTGTCCGGATCCATGGGGGTGGTCTCCGTCCGGTTGTAGGAGGCCGCCTCTCCGGACAGCTGGAGCTGGCGGGTCCGGCTGGCGGTCTGGGTGACCCGAACGCCCCCTACGCTGCCGTCGGCGTTGTGGTAGCGGTCAATGTGGGTCTGGGTGACCTCCGTCTCCGCCTTGTAGGTCCGGCTGGCGGACATGGCCACCCTGCTGTTTTCAATGCGCATAATTTCCCTCCTCTTCTTGACAGGCTTGATATGTAAGCTATCGGCAGATTTTGGACGGAAAATAAGAACCGGCCCCCAATTTTCATGGGAAGCCGGTCCAAAAGGAAGGAAGAATGGGAGAACCATGAGAGAAATCGGGGGAATTACCAGAAGAAGGGAATGTTCCCGGGCCAGTTATACTCATATCCATATTGGGGCTGCTCCTGCTGCTGGTTCACCTCGGGAATCGCAGCCTCGGTCGTTTCGTTGCGCTCGTCCAGGGTCAGCTTCAGGGTCAGCTCCTCCTGCTGGCGCACGACGGTCACTTCGATGGAATCGCCGGCCTTATACTCGCTGGCCAGCAGGGCGCTCAGAGCGGACTGGGAGTCTACGGCAGTACCGTCTACGGCAGTGATGATATCGCCCACCTGCATTCCGGCCTTCTGCGCGCAGGAGCCCTCGCCGATGGTGACCACCTCCGCGCCGGCGGGGATGCCGTAATACTGAATGGCCTCGCTGATGTCCCGGCACTTGATGCCCAGGAAGGGCCGCCCGGTCACATAGCCAAAGTCCTTCAGGTCGGACAAAATGGCCTTCACGTCGTTGATGGGGATGGCGAAGCCCAGGCCCTCGGCGGAGACGCCGGAGCTGGAGCGGGTCTGCTTGGCGGTGACAATCCCGATCACCTTGCCGGTCTCGTCAAACAGCGGCCCGCCGGAGTTGCCGGGGTTGATGGCGCAGTTGGTCTGAAGCATATTCAGGGTAACGCTCTCATCGGTGGTAATCAGCCGGTCCAGGGCGGATACCATGCCGTCGGTCAGGGTATAGGTAAGCTCCCCCAGAGGGTTACCGATGGCATAGACCTTTTGGCCCACCACCAGCTGGTCCGAGTCCCCCAGCACCGCCGGACGCAGGCCCGTGGCCTCAATTTTCAGCACGGCAACGTCGTTGTCCTTCTCGCTGCCCACCACCTTGGCGGGGTACTTCGCCCCGTCGGCGAAGGTTACCTCAACGGTGACGGACTCGTCCTTCAGGACCTCTTCAATCACGTGGTAGTTGGTAACGATGTAGCCGTCGGCGCTGAGGACGAAGCCGGAGCCGGAGGCGGCGGCGGTGGTGGTCTGTCCGTAGAAGTTTACCCCGGTGGTGGACACGGTGATGCCCACGCAGGAGGCCAGGTTCTGGGCGTAGAGCTGTTCCGGGGTGAGGGCCTGGCCCGGGGTCTGGTTGACCACGGAGGAGACGGTGGGGGTATTGGTCCCCTGGACGGGGGCGGTCACCACGGTGGGCTCCTGGGGATTTAGGTGCAGGTACAGCGCCGCGCCCCCCGCGCCGGCCCCGCCTCCCAGCAGGGTGCAGGTGAGGGCCAGAGCCACGGCTTTTTTCCCAAAGCTGTTTTTCCTGGGAGGGCGGGGAGGCTGGGACTGGCCGGGAGTGGGATCGGCATAGTCCCCGAGTCCGCCCCGGTAACCGTCGTTCTCGCTGGAATAGAAGTGGAAGTCATGGTCGTTTTGGTACGTCATATCTGAAACACTCCTTTTGTGGGATTTTTGTTCGCTTCCTGGGTACGCATAGAGGATAACTCTAAATTATGACAGGAATATGAAGAAATATCCCAGGTTTTTTGAATTTTCCCAAAACAGTTTGTGTCGGGGCGCTTCAGCAGAACAGCTCCGCCGGGATTTTCACCGTATCCGGCGTAACCGGCGATGTGATAACGCCTGACCCTGCGCGCCGCAGTCCTGCCAATGTCCAAAACCCCTTCATAGCGGACGTGTTGACTTTCTAATCTCCCAAAATTCATGATGCTCCCGGCCTCTCTCGTAAAATCGCGGCGAGATCCGCCGCCGCCGCGGACAGATCCGCGCGAATCCCGTCAAAAATACCTAACCCCGCCAGGTTCAGGATCACCAAGGTGCAGATGGGCCCGAGAATCATCCCCAGCACCCCGGCGATTTTCATGCCCACATAAATGCTGAACAGCGACAAAATCGGGGACAGCCCCGTCTGGTTACCCACAAATTTGGGCTCCATCACCCGGCGGAACAGGGCGATCACCCCCCAAATGAGCATCAGATTCACCGCCGTCACATAGTCCTGGGTGAACAGGGCGATCACCGCCCAGGGGACCATTACCGTTCCCGCGCCCACGATGGGAATAAAATCCAGCACCGCCAGCCCCAGGGCCAGCAGCAGGCCGTAGCTCTGCCGGGTGAGAACAAATCCAATCAGCAGGATGAAAAACACCCCCACCGACAGCATCAGCTCCGCCTTCAGATACCCGCCGAAGGCCGCCAGGGCGGTCTGCTTCACCTGGCTGAAAAACCGGGTCACGCTGGCGCTGGTGTGCTGTACCGCCCAGGTGCGCAGATAGGGGTAGTCCGCCGTGAGAAAATACAGGGCCATCAAAAAAATCACCAGGGCCAGCAGGAAGGAGGGCAGGGCCACGGCCTTGTTGGTGACCACCGCCGCCAGACTCTGCAAAAGGGGCCCGATGGTGCTTTGCAGCCAGGCCACCAGGGTTCCCATCAGGTCCTCTCCCGTCCCTGCCAGAGACACCGGCAGCATGGCCCACAGCCGGGCGGCCAGCTGCTCCAGCTCCCCCACCAGCTCCTCCAGCCGCAGGAGAATCTGGTCCCAGTTCTGGGCCAGGGAGAGCAGCTCCCCCGCCACCGTGTAGCCCACCAACCAGAGCGCCCCCCCCACCAGACCAAACAGCAGCAGCAGGGTGAGCAGGGTAAGCAGGGGCCGGGACCAGCCCAGCCGCCGCTGGAGCCACCGGATGGCTGGGTTCAGGGCCGCGGCGGCCATCAGCGCGAACACAAAGGGGGCGGTCAGGGAGAATAAAAACCGCCCCATGGTGCAAAGCAGCCCCGCCGCCAGCGCCGCCAGGGCCAGGCGGATGCCCAGCCGCAGCCACAGCTTTCCCCGCTGGGGCCAGCTCAGTTGTTGATTTCCCATAAAGCTCCTTTCCCAAAATGGGCAAATCCCGCCCCGGACCGGGGCGGGATTTTTGTGCGTACCGTTACCGTTCCCGGTAGATCAGGCCAATCAGATTTGGGCCCGCGTTGATGGCGATCACCCCGCCGATGGAGTATTCCATCGCCGCCTCTCCGCCCAGCTCCTGGCGGCAGGCCTCGGCCAGCTTGTCCGACTGGGGGGCGTTGTTCCCCTGAATGAGCAGATAGGGGCTGTTTTCCGCCCGGCCCTCCCGGCACAGCTTCACCAGGGCGGGAATCACGTTTTTCTCTCCCCGGACCTTGGACAAAATCTTGGACTCCCCGTCCTGGAAAGTCATGACCGGCTTCAGGCCCAGCGCCTCCCCCACGAAAGCGGCGGCGGCGGAGATCCGGCCGGATTTTTTGGCAAAGCGCAGATCCAGCGGGGCGAACACCACCCGGGCATGGTCCACCCAGTCCTGGATAAAGGCGGCGATTTTTTCCGCGTCCGCCCCCTCCGCGGCCATTCTGGCCCCCTGGACCACCGCCCAGCCGTAGCCCATGGTGTAGGTCTTGGAGTCGATGACCCGAACGTTCAGCTTCTCCCGGGCCTCCGGGTGGTGGCGGTAGAAGTCCTCCCGGGCCTGGACGGCGTTCTGGCAGGTGGAGGAGCCCTTGGAGTTGATGGCGGTGTAGATCAGGTCGGTATACCCCTCCTCCAGAGCCTGTTCATAGCACTCCTCAAACACGAAGCTGGTCAGCTGGGAGTGGGTGGGAATCTTCGGCGCGGCCAGGAGCATATCGTAAAACTCCTGGGGGGTGAAGTCGAAGCCATCCTGAAGCTCCTGGTCCCCCATGGCGATGGGGAAGGGCAGGACCTGGATGGAGAGCTCCTCCCGCAGAGGGCGGGGAATATCAGAGGCGGAGTCCGTTAAAAATTTAATCTGAGCCATAGTTTGGCCTCCCTGACAAGAATATAGTTGGACACGCCATATTATCCCACATCCAGCCGGGAGCTGTCAAGGGATTCCCCGGCGCATACAGGGGTGTTTTCCCGGTCCCAGGCGTAGCCCAGCTCCTCCATCTCCCAGTCGGTGCGCAGGGCGGGTTCCGCCCCCTCCGGCGGGAAGGGGTCCAGATGCCGGGGGCCGTTTTCCGTGTCCACCACGGTCCAGAAGTGGGGCTCCTGGTTTTCACCCAAAATTCCCTCCACCAGTTCCCCCCGCTGGTTCACCCGTCCGCACAGGGCCAGCAGGGCCAACGCCGCCCCTTGGCTGTCCGCCCGGCGCTCCACCAGCACATGGTAGGGGGTGGAGCCTCCCTCCGGGTCATAGCTGCACCGCTGGGCCAGGGCCTGGGCGAAGTCCAGGGGCTGGTAGTTCCAGTAGTCGTTTGCCCACCGGCTCAGCACCCGGTCCAGGGCCCCATACCGCTCCTGGAGCTGGGCTCCGTCCAGGGGATAGCGCAGCAGAATTTCCACAATGCGTTGCCGTCCGGTCTCGGGGTAGACGGTCACCGTCAAGCTGGGCAGGCCCAGGGCGTACTCCGGAGCGGAGAAATAGGCCTCCCGGGCCAGGGCCTGGATATGGGCCTCGTCCCCCTCAAAGTAGCTGGCGCGCAGCACCAGCTCCTCTCCAAACCGCTGGAGGGTCTGACCCAGCTCCCGGCGGATGGCGTTGTCTCCCGTGGCGGGGACAATGGAGGCCACCTGCTCCGGGGTGCGCCGGTAGGTGAGGTGGAGGTCCGCCTCATAGCTGGACACCACCGCCGTCAATTCATACTGGATGTCCTTCACGCTGTAGGCCCCCAGGGGGTCCTCCTGCATGACCTCCTGCCGGGCGGCGGCCAGGTCCGCCGCCACCGTCTCCCCGTCTCCGAACAGCCGGATGGTCCCCTGGTCCGCCCGCTGGGTCACCAGATACAGCAGGGCGTTGACCAGCTCCTGATAGCTCTCCGCCCGGAGGGTGGAGGAGTCGTCCTCGGCGGTGGGGACGGCGTTGTGGGGGGTGACGGCGCTGTACTCCCGGCTGAGCAGGGCGGAGCAGCCCGTCAGCAGCAAACAGCAGCACAGCCCCAGCGCCAACAGCCTTCCCCGCATATCAATAGCCCAGCGCTTCCCCGACCACGACCACTTCCGCCTCAAAGGCCTTGGGCTTGCGCCAGAGCACCACCAGGGCGTTGCAGATGCGCTGGGGGCTGTCGCAGTCATAGCACTTGTCCCCCTTGACGGCACAGGGGGTCTTGACCCCAATCCGCTGGGCATTTTTGGGGGAGGCGATGTTCCGGGCCCGCCACAGGGCCTTTTCGTAGTCCGGGGCGATTTTGTTCTCACCGATGACAAAATAGACCTTTTTGTGTCCGTAGAGGGTGGAGGCCGCCCGGTTGCCGGTGCCGTCGATGTTGATAATCTCCCCGGTCTCGGCCACGCCGTTGGCGGAGGTCAAATAGACGTCGGTGTCCAGAGCCTGCATGGGGTCGCCCCCCTCCCAGTGCCAGATCACCTCATTATGGGCGCACAGCTTGGGATACAGGTCCATCTCCTTGATGGTGATCGCCCCGCCGATGGCGACGGTTTTCTGGTCGATCTCCCGGTCCAGATAGGCGGCGGCCTCCTCCTTGGTGGGGAAGTAGCTGGTCTGGAAGCCGTGGGCCTCCAGATTCTTGCGCAGCAGCTCAATGTTTGCCATAGTCATTTCCTCCTGATTTTTCTAAACTTCGTTTTTTGTGTACGCCCGGAAGCCGTTTCCGGTGACCTCGTGGGTGGAGCAGACGATAATAAACGCCTCCGGGTCCAGCTCAAAGACCAGCGTTTTCAGGGCGACGATCTCCTTCTGCCGGAAGGCGCACATCAGCACCTGCTTGTCCTGGCCGGAGAAGGCCCCCTCCCCGTGGAGGATGGTTACCCCCCGGTCCAGCTTGTCGTCGATGGCCCGAATGGTCTCCCTTGGGGCGCGGCTGATGATATAGGCGACCTTGGACTGGTCCAGGCCGTAGAGAACCATGTCCATCACCATGCCCTGGATATACAGGGCAACCAGGCCGTACAGGCCGCTCTCCAGGCTGCGGAAGGCGGCCACAATGGCCACCAGTACCGTCATATCCACAAGCATCAGCAGCTTTCCGGTGGGCAGCCACGCAAAGGGAATTTTTAACAGCCGGGCGGCCAGGTCCGTGCCGCCGGTGGTGGCTCCCTGGGCAAACACTACCCCCAGCGCCGCCCCGATCAGCACGCCGCCGAAGATGGAGGCCAGCATCGCGTCCATGGGCTGGAACGTAAACATTTCCGCAAAAATATCCATCAGCACGGAGGACGCTGCCATCGCGTACAGGGACGAGACCAACAGATGCGCCCCTAAAAATTTCCATCCCAGCAGGAACAGGGGGATGTTGAGCACAATCACCACAATGCCGATGGGCAGGGCGGGAATGTAGTAGTTCAAAATCTGGCCGATACCAGTGATGCCCCCAAAGCCGATCTGGTTGGGCACAAACAGCCAGTCGAAGGCGATGGCGTAAACAATACAGCCGATTGTAATCCAGAAGTAGGAAACCAGCGTTTTTTTCATAAATACCTCTCAGTTTATTCTAACATGGAAATCTGCTTTTCCTCCAGGTCCGCGTCCCGGAGCAGGGCCCCCGCCGCCGGCAGGTTCTTGGCCCGGTAGCGGGCTGGCTGAACCACGCCGGACTCCTCCAGGGGCTGAACCCGGGTCAGCTTGTATTTGGGCTTCAGGGTCATCACCGCCACCCCCTGGGTGGTCCGGGTGGCCTTGGGGGAGAGCTGGGCGGTCTGGATAATCAAACAGCGGTTTTCCGTGGAGACCAGGGCCAGCTCCCGCTCCTCCCGCAGCAGCTGGGCGGACACCAGGGGGGATTTGTCCGAGTAGGCGCCGGTGAGCTTTTTGCGCCGGGTCTGGGTCTGGTAGGCGGACAGCTCCACCCGGGCGGCCTTGCCGTTTTCAAAGAAGAACAGCAGGTTGCCGGAGTAGTCCCCGGGTACGCAGGCCCACACCACCCGCTCCTCCTGGTCCATGGACAGCTTGGTGGGCAGGTAATCCCCCAGCACACTGGCCTTGCTGTCGTCAAACTCGCTCAGGCGGGTTTTATAGCACTGCTGCTTGTCGGTGAACACCAGAAGCTCGTCCCGGCTGCTCCCCTCCCAGTACAGCCAGGGGCCGTCCCCCTCCTTGTATTTCTGCTCACTGGCCATCCGCAGGGACTGGGGGGTAATTTTCTTCAAATAGCCCTCCTGGGACAAAAACAGGTGGACCGGGTAGTCGGGGGTCTCGTCCTCCGGCTCCGCCTCCGGGGCGGTCTGGTGGTCGTAGACGATCTCCGTCCGGCGGGGCTGGCCGTATTTCTTCTTCACATCCCGCAGCTCGGCTATGATAATGCTCCGGATCCGCTGGACGCTGTTCACCGTGTCCTCCAGGTCACGAATTTCCTCCTGGAGGGTATCCGTCTCCTGGGTGCGCTTTAAGATGTACTCCTTGTTGATGTTCCGCAGGCGGATGTCCGCCACGTACTCCGCCTGAATCTGGTCGATGCCGAAGCCGATCATGAGGTTGGGGACCACTTCCGCGTCCTCCTCCGTCTCCCGAATGATCTGAATGGCCCGGTCGATGTCCAGCAGAATCCGCCGCAGGCCCAGCAGCAGGTGCAGCTTCTCCTTCTTTTTGTTCATGCTGTAGTAGACCCGCCGGCGCACGCAGTCCATCCGCCACGCGGTCCACTCCTCCAGAATTTCCCGCACCCCCATCACCCGGGGCATCCCGGAAATCAAAATATTGAAGTTGCAGGACTGGCTGTCCTGGAGAGGGGTAGCCCGGAAGAGCTTGGCCATCAGCTTGTCCGGGTCGGTCCCCCGCTTCAAGTCAATGGTCAGCTTCAGGCCGGACAGGTCCGTCTCGTCCCGCATATCGGCGATTTCCTTGATTTTGCCGGTTTTAATCAGCTCCGCCACCTTGTCCATAATGGCCTCAGAGGTGGTGGAGTAGGGGATTTCATAGACCTCAATCAAATTTTCGCTTTTGAGGTAGCGCCACTTGGCCCGGACCTTGAAGGAGCCCCGGCCGGCCCGGTAGATATCGGACAGCACCGCTCCGTCATACAGGAGCTGGCCGCCGGTGGGGAGATCCGGGGCTTTCAGGGTGGAGAGAATATCGTGCTCCGGGTTTTTGAGGAAGGCTATCGTGGTATCGCACACCTCCCCCAGATTGAAGCCGCACAGGTTGCTGGCCATGCCCACGGCGATGCCCTGGTTGGCGGATACCAGTACGTTGGGGAAGGTGGTGGGCAGAAGGGTGGGCTCCTTCAGCTTGCCGTCGTAGTTGTCCACAAAATCCACCGTGTCCTGATCAATGTCCCGGAACAGCTCGCCGCAGATGGCGTCCAGCCGGGCCTCGGTATACCGGGAGGCGGCCCAGGCCATATCGCGGGAATAGACCTTGCCGAAGTTGCCCTTGGAGTCCACAAAGGGGTGCAGCAGAGCCCCGTAGCCCCGTGAGAGGCGGACCATAGTATCATAGATGGCGGCGTCGCCGTGGGGGTTTAGCTTCATGGTCTGGCCCACGATGTTGGCGGATTTGGTCCGGGTCCCCCCCAGCAGCTTCATCTGATACATGGTGTAGAGCAGCTTCCGGTGGGAGGGCTTGAAGCCGTCGATCTCCGGGATGGCCCGGGAGA
>CAJUPG010000035.1 GCA_910588455.1 uncultured Oscillospiraceae bacterium | reverse complement strand
AGTCAGGAGACCTGCCGGACTGCTGGTACAGGAGCGTATGCTCCAGGCCACGAGGCATTGGCTGTACCGTTTTTACCTTGGGAGGTTCCCGGGGTTTTTGCGGCGTAGTCATCTTCGGGTGACTGCGTTTTATTTTGTGCATTTTAGGAGGAAAAACAAATGAAAACAAGAAAAATCCTTGCGCTGGCCCTTGCTGCGGCCGCAGCCTTGACTCTGCTGTCCGCCTGCGGCGGGAAACAGAACGCCCCCGGCAGTTCCGGCCAGACCCCCGGAAGCGCATCTCAGAGTCGGCCCCAGTCCTCGGACGGCTCCGCCAGTGAGCCCCCCGCGGAGGATGACGAGGACTACACCACCGGCGATGCCTCCCTGGACGATCCCCGCAACCAGAACAGTATCGGCGAGACTGAACTGCTGGTGGTCAGCTTCGGCACCAGCTTCAACGACAACCGGCGGCTGACCATCGGAGCCATTGAGAAAGCCATGGAAAAAGCTTTCCCAGACTATTCGGTCCGCCGGGGCTTTACCGCCCAGATCGTCATCGACCACATCCAGCGCCGGGATGGGGAGGTCATCGACAACGTGACCCAGGCCCTGGACCGTGCGGTGGATAACGGGGTAAAGACCCTAATCGTCCAGCCTACCCACCTGATGGACGGCTTTGAGTACAACGATGTGGTGAATGAGGTGGCCCAGTACGCCGACGCCTTTGACAAGATTGTAATGGGCGCGCCCCTGCTTACCTCCGATGAGGACTTTCAGATTGTGGCCCAGGCCATGGTGGACGCCACCGCTCAATATGACGACGGCAAAACTGCCATCTGCTTCATGGGGCACGGTACCGAGGCGGAGTCCAACGCCGTCTATGCCAAGATGCAGACCGTCCTCACTGACGGGGGACGTGCCAACTACTTCGTGGGCACCGTGGAGGCCGAGCCCTCCCTGGATACCGTGCTGGAGCTGGTGAAGGCGGGCAGCTATGAAAAGGTGGTCCTCCAGCCCATGATGATCGTGGCCGGGGACCACGCCAACAACGACATGGCTGGGGACGACGAGGACACCTGGAAAACCGCTTTTGAGGGGGCGGGCTATCAGGTGGAGTGCGTCCTCAAGGGCCTGGGCGAGTATGAGGCCATCCAGCAGCTGCTGGTGGACCATGTAAAGGATGCGGTTGCCAAATGAAAAAGCTGTATTGTATCTGTGCCCTGTTTCTGCTTCTGACCGCCTGCGGGCAGGAAAAAAGTCCGGCGGACGCCTCTGAATCAGAGCCGCCCGCCGCCTCAAGCCAGGGACAGGTGGCTTCCTCCAGCCAGATGGCTCCGGTGGAGGATGTGGTGGACCCGGATATGGTCCCCATCTGCGGCGATTCCCTGAGAGACGGTACTTACTCCATCGCCGTGGACTCCAGCTCCTCCATGTTCAAAATTGAGAGCTGTGAGCTGACAGTAGAAAACGGCAAAATGACTGCCGCAATGCACATGGGCGGCAAGGGTTATCTCAGTGTATTCATGGGAACCGGAGCGGAGGCGTCCAGAGGCGCCGAGATCCCCTTCCAGGAGGACGGAGTGGGAAACCACATCTTTACCGTCCCAGTGGAGGCTCTGGACAAGGGGATTCCCTGCGCAGCCTTCAGCAAAAATAAGGAGCTTTGGTACGACCGCACCCTGGTGTTCCGGGCAGATTCCCTGCCGTTGGAGGCGTTCCGGGAAGGGGTCTACCCCACCGCCTCTGACCTGGACCTGACCGATGGGGACTACACCGTGGAGGCGGAGCTGTCCGGCGGTTCGGGCAAGGCCGGCGTCCAGTCCCCCGCCGCCCTGCGGGTGGAAAACGGTACAGCCTATGTCACCGTCGTATGGAGCAGCTCCAACTACGACTATATGCGAGTGGGCGAAGAACAGTTTTTCCCTGTCCAGGCGGAGGGCAACTCTACCTTTGAGCTCCCTGTGCCCGTCTTCGACCGGAAGCTGACTGTCTACGCCGATACCACCGCCATGAGCACGCCTCACGAGATCGAATATGCCCTGCGGTTCGACTCCGGGACCATCCAGAGCGCGCCATGAGGCGAAGGATCAGATTTCTCCCGCTCCTGCTTCTGCTGCTCCTGTGTTCCTGCGCCCCAAAGGAGCGGCAAGGCGGGACCTGGGACGAGCTGGAGCTGGACCACCGTGTAGAACTGCAATACGCGGAGCAGTTTTCTATCGACTGCTATCAGGGCGGCTGTCAGAAAATCACCATTGGGACGGATGGGACCTATTTGGTGGTCCCGGAGGGGGGCGAGGTCCCCGCTGATATTCCGGAGGGAGTCACCGTGCTCCAGCAGCCCCTGGACAGTATCTACCTGGTGGCCACCTCGGCCATGGACCTCTTTCGGGAGCTGGACAGTATAGGCGCGGTCACCCTGTCGGGCACCGACGTCAACGGCTGGTACATTGAGGAGGCCAGGCAGGCCATGGAGGAGGGGCGCATGGCCTACGCCGGCAAGTACAGCGCCCCGGACTACGAGCTGATTCTGGACCAGGGCTGTAACTTGGCCATCGAGTCCACCATGATCTACCACAGCCCGGAGGTAAAGGAGCAGCTGGAGCGCTTCGGCATCCCGGTGCTGGTGGAGCGTTCCAGCTATGAGAGCCACCCCCTGGGGCGGATGGAGTGGATCAAGCTCTATGGAACCCTGCTGGGGAAGGAACAGGAGGCCCAGGACTATTTCGACGGGCTGCTGGAGCGTCTCGCCCCCATCCTGGAACAGGAGAATACCGGCAAGACAGCAGCCTTCTTCTTCATTACCGCCAGCGGCGGGGTGAATGTGCGCCGCTCCGGGGACTATGTCGCCAAGGCCATCGGCCTGGCCGGGGGGGTGTACGCCTTTCCGGATTTGACTGGCGAGAGCGGCGTCCAGTCCACCGTGAATATCCAGATGGAGGAGTTTTATCAGAAAGCGCGGGACGCCGACATCCTCATCTACAACAGCACCATTGACGGAGAGCTGGAGACACTGGACCAGCTGCTGGAAAAGAGCCCCGTGCTGGGGGATTTTAAGGCCGTACAGGAGGGGAACGTGTGGTGTACCGGAAAAAATCTGTTTCAGGAGAGCCTGGGGCTGGGGGACTTTATTGTGGACCTGCACCGGGTCATGACGGAAGAAAACCCGCCTCTGACCTATCTCCATCCCCTCTCCTGAGGTACGCCCTGGCCTTCCTGCTGCTTGTGGGACTGCTGGCCCTGCTGGCCGCACTGAATCTAAAGGTGGGGAGCGTCCGGCAGGCGGACGAGGCCATCGTCTGGAGGCTGAGGGCCCCCCGGATGCTGGCGGCGGCGATTCTGGGGGGCGGTCTGTCCCTGTCCGGCTTTCTGCTCCAGACCTTCTTCGCCAACCCCATCGCCGGGCCCTTTGTGCTGGGCATCTCCTCCGGGGCAAAGCTGGCGGTATCCCTGACGATGATTTTTCTGCTGAGCCGGGGGCTGGTCTCCACCTCGGCGGCGATGATCGGCGCGGCTTTTCTGGGGGCTATGCTGTCCATGGGGTTCATCCTGCTCATTTCCCGGCGGGTGCGGCGGATGTCCCTGCTGGTGGTGTGCGGGGTGATGATCGGCTATATCTGCTCCGCCATCACCGATTTCGTCCTTACCTTCGCCGAGGACTCCAACATCGTCAACCTCCACAATTGGTCCATGGGCAGCTTTTCCGGCATTTACTGGGACAGCGTGGGGGTGATCGCCCTGGTGACCGGTGCGGCGCTGGTCCTGGCCTTCCTGCTGTCCAAGCCTATTGGGGCCTACCAGCTGGGAGAGGTCTACGCCCGGAGCATGGGAGTGGATATCCGGCTGTTCCGGGTGGAGCTAATCCTGCTGTCCAGCCTGCTGTCCGCCTGCGTCACCGCCTTTGCCGGGCCGGTATCCTTTGTGGGCATCGCGGTCCCCCACCTGATGAAGCGTCTGTTCGGAACGGCCAAGCCCCTTCTGATGATCCCCGCCTGTTTTCTGGGGGGCGGGGCCTTCTGCCTGTTCTGCGACCTCGTCGCCCGGGTAGTTTTTGCCCCAAGGGAGATGAGCATCAGCTCGGTGACCGCCCTGCTGGGCGCTCCGGTGGTCATCACCATGCTGGCCGGGAGGAGGCGGGAGCGTGATTAGGACAGAAAATCTGTCGGTGGGCTACGGGAAAACGCCTCTAATCGAGGATATCTGCCTCCGTCTCAGGCCGGGACAGGTCGTGACCCTTATCGGGCCTAACGGCTCGGGAAAATCCACCATCCTGAAAACCGTCATAGGGCAGCTCGCCCCCATCCGTGGGATGGTTTTCCTGGATGGGCGGGCTATGGGGGCGCTGTCCCCTCTGGAGATCGCTCAAAAGCTGGCAGTTCTGATGACCGGCCGGGTGCGCCCAGAGCTGATGACCTGCTGGGACGTGGCGGCCATGGGCCGCTGTCCCTACACCAGGCGGCTGGGCATTTTGTCCGCCGGGGACCGGGAGAAGGTCTGGGAGGCTCTGTCCCTGGTCCACGGCGAGGAGCTGGCCCCCCTGCCCTTTACGGAAATCAGCGACGGCCAGCGGCAGCGGGTGATGCTGGCCCGAGCCCTGTGTCAGGAGCCGGAGGTGATCGTGCTGGACGAGCCCACCACCTTTCTGGATATCCGATACAAGCTGGAGCTGCTGGCCGTTTTAAAAGAGATGGCCCAAGAGCGGAAGCTGGCGGTGCTGCTGTCCCTCCACGAACTGGAGCTGGCGGAGAAAATCTCCGACTGTGTGGTTTGTGTCCACAATGGAAAAATAGAGCGTATCGGCCCGCCGGAGGAGATTTTTACGGCGGACTACATCAAAAAGCTGTTTGATATCCAGACAGACGATTCAGAACTGTTTGTCTTCCGCGGCGGGAAACATTTGCGGTGCGGCCGCACCACCGGGACCTGCGCGGCTCTTGCCGCCCAGGGGGCGGCTCGCCTGCTGCTGACGGGACAGATTCCTGCCTCTGCCGCCCTCACAACACCAAAAGGGACGCGGATCGAAGCGCCTTTGGAGGGCTGCCGCCTGGAGGACGGCTCTGCCTTCTGCTCTGTCCGCAAGGACGGCGGGGACGACATAGACGACACCCACGGCCTGCTCATCACGGCCCAGGTGGAGCGATGGGACGCCCCCGGCGTCTCCATCGAGGGCGGCGCGGGGGTGGGCCGGGTGACCAAGCCCGGCCTGGACCAGAGCGTGGGGGCGGCGGCCATCAACCGGGTCCCCCGGCGGATGATCGAACAGGAAGTGTTGTCTGTGGCTGACGAACTGGGCTACGAGGGGGGCTTTCAGGTGACTATCCATGTCCCCGGCGGGGAGGAGGCCGCGAAAAAAACCTTTAATCCCCAGATGGGGATTGAGGGCGGTATCTCGATTTTGGGCACCTCCGGCATCGTGGAGCCAATGAGCGCCCAGGCACTCATTGACACCATTGCCCTGGAGATCAGGCAGAGGGCCGCCCAGGGGCACAAAAAGATCATTTTAACGCCGGGGAACTACGGCCTGGATTTTCTCCGTGCCCAGGGGATGGACCGCTGGGGGGTACCGGTGGTGAAGTGCTCCAACTTCATCGGGGATGCCCTGGATGCCTGCGCTGCCGAACAAATCCAGGGCGTCCTGCTGGTGGGACATATGGGCAAGCTGGTGAAGCTGGCCGGGGGCGTGATGAACACCCACAGCCGGTCCGCCGACTGCCGGACGGAGCTCTTCTGCGCCCACGCCGCTCTGCGGGGGGCGGGGCGGGAGGTGTGTCAGGCCCTGGCGGACTGTTCCACCTCCGACGCCTGTATCGCGGTCCTGGACAGGGCCGGCCTGCGGGAGACGGTGCTGGACAGTCTGCTGTCCGCTATCCAGGACCACCTGGACCGCCGGGTTTCCGGGACGATTCACGTGGGAGCGGTGGTGTTTTCCAACCAATACGGCCTGCTGGGGCGGACCCGGCGGGCAGGGGAGCTGATAGACAGATGGAAGTGAAGCGAGGCGTGTTTTATGGGGTGAGCGTTGGACCGGGGGACCCGGAGCTGCTGACCCTGAAAGCCCTTCGGGTGCTGGAGGCCTGCTCCGTAATTGCCGCGCCCCAGACCGGAAGCGGAGATACACTGGCAATGGACATCGTCCGTCAGGCCGTCTCCTTGGAGGGGAAGCCCCTTTTGCCGCTGCCTTTTACCATGGCGCAGGACCCGGCCCTCCGGCAGGAGGCCCATCAGCGGGCCGCTTGGGAGATAGAGAATTTTCTGGCGGCGGGGCGGGATGTGGCCATGCTGAATTTGGGGGACGTGTCAATCTACGCTACATACGGCTATCTGCAAAAGCTGCTGAAGGCAAGGGGCTATCAGACAGAAATGATCCCCGGCGTGTCCAGCTTCTGTGCGGCGGCGGCCCGGCTGGGAGTGGACCTGGTCCAGGGAGACGAGCCCCTGCACCTCATTCCGGGGCACAGCGGTCCGGTGGAAGAAGCTCTGGCGCTGCCGGGAACAAAGGTGCTGATGAAATCCGGCCGTCAGTTCCCCAAAGCAGTCCGGGCGCTTGAAAGGGCGGGGCTGGCGGAGCGGGCTTCGCTGGTCCGGAACTGCGGACTGCCCGACGAGGCTGTCTTTCACGGCGCCAGCCAATTTCCGGGGGCCCCGGGCTACTTTGCCACTATCATTGTAAAGGGGTAAAAGGATGGTACATTTTGTGGGCGCGGGGCCGGGGGCCCCGGATCTCATCACCCTGCGGGGCGCGGAGCTGCTGAAAGAGGCGGACGTGGTGATCTACGCCGGCAGTCTGGTCAATCCCGCCCTGCTGGAGCTGTGCAAGGCGGACTGCGCCCTCTATAACAGCGCCGAGATGACCCTGGAACAGGTGCTGGACGTCATGAGACAGGGGGAGCTGAAAGGAAAGGCGACCGTCCGCCTCCACACCGGAGACCCCTGCCTGTACGGAGCGGTCCGGGAACAGATGGACGCTCTGGACCGGCTGGGTGTCCCCTACGACCTTACCCCCGGCGTCTCCTCCTTCTGCGGGGCGGCGGCGGCGCTGGAGACGGAGTATACCCTGCCCGGCGTCAGCCAGAGCGTAATCCTCACCCGTATGTCCGGACGGACCGCTGTGCCGGAGGGGGAGGCCATCGCTGCCCTGGCCGCCCACGGGGCCAGCATGGCAATCTTCCTGTCGGCGGGGATGCTGACGGAATTGCAGGCGGAGCTGCTCAAGGGGGCCTACACCCCGGACACCCCGGCGGCCCTGGTTTACAAGGCCACCTGGCCGGAGGAAAAGACGGTACGCTGTACCGTGGGGACCTTGGCCCGGGCGGGGCAGGAGCACCAGATCAGCAAAACTGCCCTGGTGCTGGTGGGGAATTTTTTGGGGAAGGACTACCAGCGCAGCAAGCTCTACGATCCGGCTTTTACTACCGGTTTTCGGGAGGGACAGCCGTGATTCACCTGATTTCCTTTACAGACCGGGGGCAGACCCTGGCGGAAGCGCTGGCCAGGGCGCTGGACGGCCAGGCCGTCCGATGCGGTCCGGGGAGCCTGAACGGCTGGACGCAGGAACGCTTTCAGCAAGGAAACGCCCTGATTTTTGTGGGGGCCGTGGGTATCGCCGTTCGGGCAATCGCTCCCTGTGTAAAAAGCAAGACCACGGACCCCGCCGTGGTGGCGGTGGACGAGACGGGGAAGTTCGCTATCCCCCTGCTTAGCGGACACCTGGGCGGGGCCAACGAGCTGGCGCAGAAAATCGCCGCGGTCTGCGGGGCCGTCCCAGTCATCACCACCGCCACCGACCTCCACGGGGTATTTGCCGTGGACCAGTGGGCGAAACAGCAGAACTGCGCCATTTTGAATCCAGAGGGCACTAAAAAGGTGTCCGGGGCCCTGCTGGCGGGGGAGAGGGTGGAACTCTGTTCCCCCTGGCCGGTGGCGGGAGAGCCGCCGGAGGGGGTGTCCCTGCGGCTGATGCCTAAAATCGCCGTGCTGGGGGTGGGCTGTAAAAGAGGTACACCGGTCCAGGCGCTGGAAGAGGCCTTTGCCGCCCTGCCGGTCCATTCGGCGTCCTTCCGCAAGGTGTGTACCATCGACCGGAAGGGGGATGAGCCGGGACTGCTGGCCTTCTGCCGCGCCCACGGCCTGGAGCTGGAGGTCTTCTCCGCCGCTCAGCTGGGGGCGGTGCCGGGAGATTTTTCCGCATCGGAGTTTGTGGAGCGGGTCACCGGCGTGGACAATGTCTGCGAGCGGGCGGCGGTGCTGGGCAGCGGCGGGACGCTGTGTCTGAAAAAGCAGTCGATGGACGGCGTGACCATGGCGGCGGCGGCGGCGCCCTTTGCCCCAAATTGGAGGTGGCAGGATGAGTAAAGTTTATGTGGTGGGCATCGGCCCCGGCGGTCCGGAGCAGATCACTCCCCAGGCTCGGGCGGCCATGGACCGGGCCGAGGTGCTGTGCGGCTACACCGTGTATCTTGAGCTGGTCAAGGGCCTGTACCCTGATAAGGAGATCTACACCACCCCCATGCGCCAGGAGCTGGAGCGGTGCCGCTGGGCGCTGGAGACCGCTCAGTCTGGCCGGACAGTGGCCCTGCTGTGCAGCGGCGACCCCGGGGTCTACGGGATGGCCGGCCCCCTGCTGGAGCTGGCCCAGTCATTTCCCGAGGTGGAGGTGGAGATCGTCCCCGGCGTGACAGCGGCGCTGTCGGGCGGGGCTCTGCTGGGCGCGCCTTTGGGCCACGACTTCTGCGTCGTCTCCCTGTCTGACCTGCTCACCTCCTGGGAGGTCATCGAACGGCGGCTGGAGTGCGCCGCTCAGGGGGATTTTGCCCTTTGCTTGTACAACCCCGCGTCCAAAAAACGGGCGGACTATTTGAAACGGGCCTGCGACATCCTTTTGCGATACAAAAATCCGGAGACAGTCTGCGGCTGGGTGCAGAACATCGGCCGGGCGGGGCAGGAGTACAAAATTCTTAACCTGGCCCAGCTTCGAGGAGAACAGCTGGACATGTTTACCACCGTTTTCATCGGCAGCAGCACCACGCAGAATATCGGCGGCCGGATGGTCACCCCCAGAGGATACCGGCTATGAGGCTTCTGATTTTCGGCGGCACCACTGAAGGACGCGTTCTGGCTCAACAGGCCGGGGAACTGGGGGCGGAGGTCACCGTCAGCGTGGCCACGGAGCTGGGGGCGGAGGAGTTGTACGGGCTGGAGGATGTTCGGATTTTGACGGGGCGGCTGGACCGGTCCGGGATGGAGGTGTTGCTCTCTGGCTTCGACCTGTGCGTGGACGCCACCCACCCCTATGCAAGGCTTGCCACCGCCGAAATCCGAGCGGCCTGTGAGCGGACAGGGGTATCTCTGCTCCGCCTCCTGCGGCCGGCCAGTCAAATCGAGGGTGCGGTCCGAGTTTCCAGCTGTCAGACAGCGGCGGAATTTCTGGCGGACGAGGGGGGAAATGTCCTGCTGGCCACCGGGGCCAAGGAGCTGTCCGCCTTCGGAGCTCTGGACAAAAACCGGCTGTATGTGCGGGTGCTGCCCACCCACGAGGGGCTGTCCGCCTGCGAGGCCCAGGGCATCCCCCACAACCATATTCTGGCCCTCCAGGGGCCCTTCTCCCAAAAGCTGAACGAGGCCATATTGGAGCAGTACCGAATCGCCTGGCTGGTTACCAAGGACGGCGGGCGGGCCGGGGGTTTGGGGGAAAAGCTGTCCGCCGCCCAGGCCGTCGGGGCCCGGGTCGTGCTGGTGGAGCGCCCCCCGGACGAGGGGGAGGGCCTGGAGGAGATTTTGGAGAAGATCAAGGAGCGGTTGGTATGAAGGTAACGCTGATAGGCGCCGGCTGCGGGCCTGTTCCGGAGATCCGGGCCGACTATGTGGTGGGGGCCGCCCGCCTGCTGGAAGGATACCCCGGGCGAAAGGATGCGGCCACCAAAGCGGAGGATATTTTGAAGTTGCTCCTCTCCTCCAGCTGTGAGAACTGCGCCGTTTTATACAGTGGCGACACCGGCTTTTACTCCGGGGCCAGGACTTTACTTCCTCTGTTAAAGGAGAGGGGAATTGAGGCGGAGGTGGTCCCTGGCCTGTCCAGCGCGCAGGTGCTGGCGGCCCGGCTGGGCCGGCCCTGGCAGGACTGGACCCTGTGCTCTGCCCACGGGACCGCCTGCGACCCGGTGGCGGCGGTGTGCCGAAGAAAGGCCGCCTTTTTCCTCACCGGGGGGCCGGGCGGTCCGGCGGCTCTGTGCCGGGAACTGGTACAGGCCGGCCTGGGCGGGCTGACGGTCACAGTGGGGGAAAATCTGGGCTTTGCGGGGGAAATGACCTCTCAAATGACCGCCGCCCAGTGTGCGGAACGGACCTTTGCCCCCCTCAACGTCCTGCTCTGTGAGCCCGCCCCTGTCCTCCCCCGGCGGACGCCGGGCATCCCGGACGGGGAGTTTGTGCGGGGCCAGGTCCCTATGACCAAGCAGGAGGTGCGGGCGGTCATCCTGTCCAAGCTGGCGGTGGGCCCTGAGGACCTGTGCTGGGACGTGGGCGCCGGGACAGGGAGCGTCAGTGTGGAGCTGGCCTTCCAGGCCGGAGCGGTGTGGGCGGTGGAACGGGACAGCGCCGCCTGCGCCCTGATCCGGGCCAACCGGGAAAAATTCGGGGCCTGGAAGCTCCGTCTTGTACAGGGGAGCGCCCCCGTAGCGTTGGATCGTCTTCCCGCTCCGGACGCGGCCTTTGTGGGTGGCAGCGGCGGGGAACTGCCCAAAATCCTGGATGCTGTCCGCTGGGCAAATCCCAAGGCCCGGGTCTGTGTGTCCGCCATCTCCCTGGAAACCCTCCATGCCGCAATGGCGGAGCTGAAGACCCCGGAGGTCACCCAGATTTCCGTCAGCCGCTCCAAACCGGCGGGAGAACTCCACCTGCTGCTGGCCCAGAACCCGGTGTTTCTTATTACGGGGGCGCTGTCATGAGGCGGCTGATGCTGGCCGCTATGGGCAGCGGCAGCGGCAAGACGGTGGTGACCTGTGCCCTGCTGGCGGCGCTGCGGGCCCGGGGGATGTCCGTTCAGTCCTTCAAGTGCGGCCCAGACTACATCGACCCCATGTTCCACCAACAGATGCTGGGGGTGCCCAGCCGCAATCTGGACCTGTTTTTGCAGGGGGAGGCCGGCGTCCGGCGGACACTGAGCCGTCAGACGGCGGAGCTTGCCCTGGTGGAAGGGGCTATGGGCTTTTACGACGGCGTGAAGGGAACAGACCGGGCCAGCGCCTGGGCGGTGGCGGACGCGGCGGATATTCCCGCTGTGCTGGTGCTGCATCCCAAGGGGGCCAGCCTGACCCTGGCGGCGCAAGTCCGGGGGCTGCAAACCTTCCGTACCCCCAACCACATCGCGGGCCTGCTGCTCAACAACTGCAAGCCCTCTCTCTATGCCCACCTAAAGCCCATCCTGGAGGAAGAGACCGGCCTGCCTGTGGCGGGATACCTGCCGCCCATGGAGGAGGCCGTCCTAGACAGCCGCCACCTGGGGCTGCTCACCGCCAGGGAGGTGGAAGACCTGGCGGCCCGCTTCGGGGCCATCGCCCGGCAGATGGAGCGGACGGTGGATGTGAACGTCCTGCTGACCCTGGCCGGGGAAACTGTTGAAAAACCGGCCCCGTCTATCCCTCCGCCGCCCCGGTGTAAAATCGCGGTGGCCCGGGATGAGGCATTCTGCTTCTGCTACGCGGACAATCTGGACCTTTTGCGGGAAAACGGGGCGGAGCTGACCTTTTTCAGCCCCCTCCGGGACCCCGTTCTGCCGCCGGAGACAGGGGGTCTCTACCTGCCGGGGGGCTACCCGGAGCTGTATGCCTGTCAGCTGAGCGAAAACCGCTCCATGCGGGAGACCATCCGCGGAGCGGTCAAGGCGGGCCTGCCCACCGTGGCGGAGTGCGGCGGGTTTTTGTACCTGCAAGAAACCCTGGAGGACGACCGGGGCGGAGTCTGGCCCATGGTGGGGGTCCTGCCCGGGGATGGGTACAAAACGGACCGTCTCCAGCGGTTCGGCTACAAAAGCCTGGCCGCGCAGGCGGACAGCCTGCTGTTCCGGGAGGGGGAGTCCATCCCTGTCCACGAGTTCCACTACTGGGACTGTACCCGGCCTGGCCCGGTTTTGGGAGAAACGATGTACGCCGGATTCCCTCATCTCCACTTCGGCGGAGAGCTGCCGCTGGCAGAGCGGTTTGTGGAGGGGTCCGTCCAATGGAGGAAGCAGCATGAATGAAGCACGAAAGCGCTGGGACAGTCTGGCAAAACCCCTGGGGAGCCTGGGCCTGCTGGAGGAGGCAGTGATAAAAATTGCCGCGCTGACGGGAAATGCAGAGGTGCATCTGAACAGCCGTGCCCTGCTGGTGCTGTGCGCCGACAACGGCGTGGTGGCCCAGGGGGTGACCCAGACGGACAGTTCCGTTACCGCCGCCGTGGCCCGGGCATTGGGAATGGGAACCAGCACCGTAAACTATATGGCCCGGGTGGCCAACTGCCAAGTCGTTCCAGTGGATATGGGCGTTCTGGATTTTCCCGGCGCGCCGGGGGTGCTGGACCGGCGGGTCCGCAGCGGAACCGCGGACATCACACAAGAATCCGCCATGAGCCGAGAGGAGTGCGTCCGGGCCATTGAGACGGGGATGGAGTTGGTCCGGGAGCAGAGGGAGGCGGGAGCTGACATTCTCGCCACCGGGGAGATGGGCATCGGCAACACCACCACCTCCAGCGCCGTGGCCAGCGTCCTGCTGGGCCTGCCGCCTGTTGAGGTGACTGGCCGGGGCGCGGGGCTGTCTGACGCTGGCCTTGCCCGGAAAATTGCCGCCATTGAGCGGGCAATCTCAGTCAACCGCCCCGACCCCGCCGATCCGGTGGACGTACTGTCCAAGGTGGGCGGGCTGGACCTGGCCGGGCTGTGTGGGGTGTTTCTGGGCGGGGCGAAGTACCGCCTTCCCATCCTGGTGGACGGCTTCATCAGCGCCGTGGCGGCGCTGTGTGCGGTGCGGCTGTGGCCGGAGGCAGGGCGGGCCATGCTGGCCAGCCATGTCTCCGCCGAGCCGGCGGGGCGGCTGGTGCTGGACGAGCTGGGATTAAAGCCCCTGATTACCGCAGAGCTGCGCCTGGGCGAGGGCAGCGGCGCGGTGGCGGCCCTTCCCCTGCTGGATATGGCCCTGGCGGTCTACCACAGCGGCCATACCTTTGACAAAATGGGGATGGAAGCCTACACCCCGCAAAGCTAGGAGGAATCTCATGTTTACCCTTGTCATCGGCGGCGCGGCCAGCGGGAAAAGCGAATACGCCGAGGCCCGCGCCCTGTCTCTCCCCGGCAAGCGGGTCTATCTGGCCACTATGCGGCCCTCCGACGGGGAGTGCCTGGCCCGGATTGAAAAGCACCGCCTCCGGCGGGCGGACAGGGACTTTGAGACGGTGGAACAGTATATAGACCTGGACAGCGCGCCCATCCCGGCGGGCGCCAATATCCTTCTGGAGTGTGTGGGCAATCTGCTGGCCAATGAGGTGTACGAGCCGAATGGCGGTGGTTCGGATGCGGTGTTGCATGGGATCAATACCCTGCTGTCCTGGTGCCGGCACCTGACCGTGGTGACCAATGAGGTATGCTCCGGCGGGGCGGATTACGATGAAAGCACCCTGTTCTACCTGCGGGAGTTGGCACGGGTCAACCGTGCCCTGGCCGCTCAGGCGGACAGCGTGGTTGAGGTGGTCTGCGGCCTGCCTCATTTCTGGAAGGGAGCGCCATGAGAACAATTTTTGAGACAATCGCGGCGGCTTTCTCCATGTTCTCCGCCCTGCCAGTCCCCTGCGTGGAATGGAATGAAAGAAATACCCGCTGGCTGCTGGCGGTTTTTCCTCTGGTGGGAATAGTGACCGGCGGGCTTTGCCGGGGTTGGGTCGTCCTGTGCGGGTGGCTGTCCCTGCCTGATATGATGCGCGGAGCAGGGCTGACCCTGCTGCCGGTACTGATTACCGGGGGCATTCACCTGGACGGTTTCGCTGACACCTGGGACGCCCTGTCCAGCCATGCGCCCCCGGAGAAAAAACAGGCGATTTTACAGGACCCCCACCTGGGGGCCTTCGCCGCCATCCACCTGTGTTGCTATTTCTTGGCGGATTTTGCCTTCTGGACTGCCCTGCCCCGATATGACGGGCCGCTGTTCCTGCTGATGTTCTCTCTGTCCCGAACACTGTCCGCTCTGGCGGTTGTCTCTTTCCCCCTGGCGAAAGACACCGGCCTGGCCCACGCCTTCGCGGCGGCGGCGGACAAAAGGAAGCTGAGGATTTTTCTGTCGCTGCTGGCGGTTTTGCTGGCAGTGGGCATGTGTCTGCGGAGACCGGACGGCGCCGCGGCCGTTTTATCGGCGCTGTGGGTGTTCGTGTACTACAACGGAATGGCAAAAAAGCAGTTCGGCGGACTGTCCGGAGATCTGGCCGGGTGGTTTTTGCAGACCGCCGAGCTGTGGATGCTGGGGGCGGCCTGTATGGTTCAGTATATGGAGGCGCTGTTATGATTTTTGTCACCGGCCCGCTGTTCGCGGGAAAGCGGGAGTATATCCGCCGGACCCTGGGGCTGTCTCAGGAGGAATTTACCCGTAAGGCCGTCTGGGACGTACAGGAGCTGGCGGCAGAGGTCCCGGATTTGTCTATCCTGGCGGAGAAGCTGTCCCAAAAGGAGATCGTCGTCGCCACCGAGACCGGCGGGGGCGTGGTGCCCGTCGACCCGAGGGAGCGGGCGGCCCGGGAGGCGGCGGGACGGCTGGCCTGTCTGCTGGCCCGGCGGGCGGACGCGGTGGTCCGGGTGTACTGCGGCCTGCCCCAGGTGCTGAAGGGGGAACTGCCGTGCTGATCTATCTCATCCGCCATGGGGCGACCCGGTATAATGAGGAACACCGCTACCAGGGGATCACCGACGTTCCCCTCTCCCCTGCCGGACGGACTGCGTTGAAACGGGCGGACTTCTGTCCGGAGACGGTCTATGTGTCCCCGCTTTCCCGGGCCAGGGAGACCGCCGCCATTCTGTTTCCTGGGGCCAAACAGATCGTAATTCCGGACTTTAGGGAGATGGATTTCGGTATCTTCGAGGGCCGCACCGCCGCTGAGATGGAACGTGACCCGGCCTGCCGCGCCTGGGTGGAGGGCGGCTGTACCGGCCGCTGTCCCGGCGGGGAGAGCCTGGCGGAGTTTTCCGGCCGGGTGTGGGCCGCCTTTACGAAGCTGCTGGAAGTTAGAACAGAGCGGCTAGTCATCGTGGCTCACGGCGGCGTCCAGATGGCAATTCTGGACCGGTACGCCCGGCCCCACCGGGACTATTTTGACTGGCACGCCCCCTGTGGCGGCGGGTTTGTGCTGGAGGGACAAAAAGTGATTGGCGAGGTACATGATTGAAATGGAAATCCTTTGGGCCGCGTTGGGTGGCTTCTGCCTGGATCTGCTGCTGGGCGACCCGGCCTGGATGCCCCACCCGGTGGTGCTTATGGGCCGGTGCATCGAAAAAATGGAGGGCTTTCTGCGAAAAACCTTCTCCAATGAGCTGCTGGCGGGGGCCCTCCTGGCCACGGCCCTTCCCCTGGGGACGCTGTCCCTGTCTGCCCTGGCCCTATGGCTGTGCGGGCTGGTCCATCCGGTTTTGCGGCTCGGGCTGGAAGCGGTGTGGTGCTGGCAGTGCCTGGCCGTCAAGAGCCTGGGGGACGAGGCGGAAAGGGTCCGCCGGGCGCTGACTTCCGGGACGCTGGAAGAAAGCCGCCGGGCCGTGGGCCGCATCGTGGGCCGGGACACGGAAAACCTGTCCGCCCAAGGGGTAGCCCGGGCCGCTGTAGAGACGGTGGCGGAGAACTTTTCCGACGGTGCAGCTGCCCCTATGTGCTATATATTCCTGGGGGGCGCGCCCCTGGCCTTGTGTTACAAAGCGATCAACACCATGGACAGCATGGTAGGCTACAAAAATGAGCGGTATCTCCATTTTGGCCGGGCGGCGGCTAGATTGGACGACCTGGTTAACTACATCCCAGCTCGGCTGTCCGCCCTGCTGCTGATTCTGGCGGCGGGGCTGGCAGGGGAAAGCGCCGACCGGGCCTGGCGCATCTGGCGGCGGGACCGAAGAAACCATGCCAGCCCCAACTCCGCTCAGACGGAGTCCGCCATGGCAGGGGCGCTGGGAATACAGCTGGGCGGGCCGGCCTGCTACTTCGGAGAGTTGCACGATAAACCCACCATCGGCGACCCGGCGCGGGAGATCGAGCCGGGGGATATCCGCCGGGCGGTCCGGATGCTGTATACGGGGAGTTTTC
Source organism: uncultured Oscillospiraceae bacterium (assembly GCA_910588455.1). Classification (GTDB taxonomy): domain Bacteria; phylum Bacillota; class Clostridia; order Oscillospirales; family Oscillospiraceae; genus Lawsonibacter. The sequence continues at coordinate 3,437 of CAJUPG010000035.1, read as the reverse complement.
TGTGTTTGACACTGCTGGTGCTGGCGAGGGGGATATTTGTATGGAGTTGAGCCACGGCGGAGACTGGGTGGGCTATGAGCGGGAGTATGGCCTTCCGCTCCTGGATTTCTCCGCCAACGTCAGCCCGTTTGGGATACCGGAGCGGGTAAAACAGGCCGCAGCCCAGGCACTGGACAGGGCGGAGCACTATCCAGACCCCCTGTGTCGGGAGCTGCGGGAGAAGCTGTCGGAGTATCATAACATCCCGGCGGAGTGGATCCTGTGCGGAAACGGAGCGTCCGACCTGATTTACCGGCTGGCGCTGGCAAAGCGGCCCCAAACCGCTTTGGTCACCGCCCCTGCTTTCTCCGAATATGAGAACGCCCTCTCCCTGTGCGGCTGTTCTGTAACACGATTCCCCCTGTACGCGGAGGACGGCTTCACCGTGACAGAGAAAATCCTGACGGAAATTACACCGGAGCTGGACATGCTGTTTCTCTGCGAACCCAACAACCCCACCGGGCGGACCACAGACCGGCGTCTGCTGGAAGCAATCCTGGAACGGTGCGCCGCCTGTGGTACGCTGCTGGTTGTGGACGAGTGCTTCAACGATCTGCTGGACGCGCCGGAAGAGCACACCCTGTTTGGATTCGTTTCAGGGGTTTCTGATTTGCTGATTCTGAGAGCCTTTACAAAAAGCTGCGGCATGGCCGGTCTGCGGCTGGGGTATGCCCTGTGCCGGGACGCGGAGCTGCTGGAGCGAATGCGGGAAAGCGGCCCGCCCTGGGCGGTGTCCGGACCGGCTCAGGCGGCGGGCCTGACAGCACTGGGATGTCAGGTCTGTCCGGGAGAGGCCAACTTTCTGCTGTTTTTCTCCCCCGTGCCGGACTTGGGGGAAAGACTGCGGAAACGGGGCATCCTGCTCCGGGACTGCTCCAACTACCGCGGCCTGGGTCCCGGCTGGTACCGGGCGTCGGTACGGACGGGGGAGGAAAATCAGGCCCTTCTGCAAACTATAAGAGAGGTGCTGTAAATGGCGAAGTGCATTATGATCCAGGGCACCATGTCCAACGTGGGGAAAAGCCTGCTGGTCACCGCTCTGTGCCGGATTTTCCGGCAGGACGGATATCGAGTCGCCCCCTTCAAGGGGCAGAACATGGCATTGAACAGCTGCATCACTTCGAAGGGGCTGGAGATGAGCCGGGCCCAGGCGGTCCAGGCGGAGGCGGCGGGACTGGAACCAGACCCGCGGATGAATCCCGTCCTGCTCAAGCCCTCCAGCGACACGGGGAGCCAGCTTATCGTCAATGGCCGGCCCCGGGGACACTATCAGGCGGCGGACTACTTCAAGCTGAAGCCCGGCCTCATCCCGGAGGTGCTGGCCGCATACCACAGTCTGGCGGCGGAACAGGATATTATCGTCATCGAGGGGGCCGGGAGTCCGGCGGAGATCAATCTTGGGAAGGACTGCTTCGTCAACATGGGGCTGGCGGAGCTGGTGAACGCCCCGGTGCTGCTGGTAGGAGACATCGACCGGGGCGGGGTGTTCGCCCAGCTGTACGGCACCGTTGCCCTGCTGGAGGAGGAGGAGCGGGCCCGAATCGTGGGTACGATCATCAACAAATTCCGTGGGGACGTGTCCCTCCTGCGTCCCGGCCTGGGGCAGCTGGAGAAGCTCACCGGCGTGCCGGTGCTGGGGGTGGTGCCCTATCTCCGGGTGGATATCGACGACGAGGACAGCCTGTCCCCCCGCCTGGAGCGCAAGTCCCACGGCGCGCCCGTGGATATCGCGGTGATCCGCCTGCCCCACATCGCCAACTTTGCCGACCTCGCCCCCCTGGAGCGCCACCCGGCCCTGGGAGTGCGGTATGTGGAGCGGGTTACGGAGCTGGGCGGCCCCGATCTGGTGATTCTCCCTCAGACCGCCGATGGGGACGGGGACATGGCGTGGCTGAGGGAGAGCGGGCTGGAAGAGGCAATCCGGGAGCGGGTTCCGGTATTGGAAATTCGTGAGCCGGGGATGTTTGACAGTGGCGTGGAAACGAAAAAACTGGCTGACCGTCTGCTGGCGCGGAAGGGCCTGCCGCCTGTGGACTTTTGCCTCATGGCCCGTCGGGACTATCAGGAGGAGCAGTTTGACCTGCTGGCCCGGGCGGTGCGGGAGAACCTGAACCTGTCCACCGTCTACCGGGCAATGGAGGAATACGAGAGGGGGCTGTCCCAATGAAGGTCCAGCATATGCTCCCGGAGGATATTGAACGGACCAGCATGGATATGATTAGCAGAAAGCTGTATGAACGAGGAATCGTTCTGCCGGAGGAACACGCCGCCGTAGTCAAGCGGGTAATCCATACCACGGCGGATTTTGACTTCGCCCGGAACCTTCACTTTACTCCAAACGCTGTGGGTTTGGCAAAGGCGGCTCTTTTTAGGGGCGTGGCCATCGTGACCGACACCAACATGGCGAAGGCGGGGATTAGTAAATCTGCCCTGGCAAAGCTGGGTGGGCAGGTCTGCTGTTTTATGGCAGATGAGGACGTGGCGCAGACAGCAAAGGAAAAGGGCACCACCCGGGCCGTGGCGGCCATGGAGAAGGCGGTGAAGCAATTCCCCAATGCTGTTTTTACCATCGGAAACGCACCGACAGCCCTGCTGCGCATTGCGGAGTTGATTGAGGAGGGACTGCGGCCCGCCCTGGTGATTGGCGTGCCGGTGGGCTTTGTCAATGTGGTGGAGAGCAAAGAGGCAGCTTTGGCGGCCTGTCAGGCAAAGGGCATCCCCGCCATCCTGGCCATGGGGCAAAAAGGCGGCAGCAGTGTGGCGGCGGCGGTCTGTAATGCGCTGCTTTATCAGTCTATAGAAATACTTTAAGCCATATCAAAGTGCACCCCACGCAGCGGAAGCAAGGGGCGGCAATCAGGATATGTCCAGGACAAAGGAGGCCCAACACCAAAAATACATCTGGCCGTGGATGTGCATGGTATGCCAGTACGAATCCTTGTTACAGAAGGTACCCGAGCGGATTGTAAAGAATCTATCCGCCTGATAGAGGGTATTTCCGCACAAACTTTGCTGACAGACTGGGGTTATGACACAAATGATATCCTGGCCTATGCGGTTTCGGCAGGGATGGAACTCGTGATTCCATCGAAGAAAAACCGTAAAGGACAGCATGGCTATGCCGAAACCTCGGATGCTTTTATCGCTGCGGTACACATTCGTTGTATCGCTATTTGGGTTGCTATTCGCACATAACTCTAGTAGACACTATCTAAATGAATTAGATAGTAGCTTCATTTGTCGCTTTATTCACAGGAGGAACAGCAATTGTAAGCATATAGAGGTATACTTGCAATTGCTGTTTTTAAATTATTTTTGTCTTGGGCTTGACATGAGAGTGACGCAGGTCGTGGAACCTGATGTGCTCCAGCCCGGCGTCCTTCAGTATCTTCTCGTGG